>JAZJZQ010000417.1:0-3106 GCA_040389625.1 Pseudomonadota bacterium
GAGCACTTGCAGGCCGACGACGCCGGCATGCCGGAGCTGGCCGCCCTGATCGCCAAGGACGCCGGCATGACGAGCAAGATCCTGACCGTCGCCAACAGCTCGGCCTACCACCGCAACTCGCGCGCCGTGGGCCTGGAGCAGTCGCTGGTGTCGCTGGGCACGGACATGATCAAGACGCTGGTCATCAGCGAATCGGTATTCCAGACCTTCAACAGCTTCCCCCATTCCGGCAGCACCGACCTGCGCAGCTTCTGGAAAAACTCGCTGACGACGGCCGTGCTGGCGCGCGACATCGCCCGCCAGATGGACTATCCCCACGTGGAAGAAGCCTACCTGGCCGGCCTGCTGCACAACGTGGGCCGGCTGGCCCTGCTGGCCACGGCGCCCAAGGAATACGCCTACAACTTCATGGCGCGCGACGACGAGGACCTGTGCGCCGTCGAGCAGCGCACGCTGCAGATCACGCACTCGGAAGCGGGCGCCTGGCTGATCGAGCGCTGGCACCTGGACTCCTTCCTGGCCGACAGCGTGCTGTATCACCATGAACCGATCGCGCGCCTGGAATCGGCCCATCCCCTGATCCGCATCGTGCGCCTGGCCCACCTGCTGGGCTGCCACCGCGAGGAGGAAGGCCAGGAGCTGGACGACGCGGCCCAGCTGTGCGGCCTCGATGGCGGCACGCTGGAGCAGGTGGCCAAGACGGCCGCCCGCCAGGTGGAAAAGTCGGCCGACCACCTGGGCATCGACCTGGCCGGTGCCGACGACGTGGCCACGCCGCCCGCGTACGCACCGCCGCCTGTGCTGGACCCGGTGCAGCAGCGCCTGTCCGAGGAAGTGCGCAACATGGTGCTGGTGTCCGAGATGGGCCAGACCTTCGCCCGCCAGCACGGCGAGGCGAGCCTGCTCGATTCGATGACGCGTTCGGCGCGCATCCTGTTCGATTTCGATACCACCGTGGTGCTGCTGGAAAACCCCACCGGCCACGCGCTGGTGGGCATGGCCGGCGGCGAGCAGCAGCGCCTGGCCGAATTCTCCATCGCGCTGGGCAAGCCGGGCCTGGTGGCACAGTCGGCCAACGACCGCAAGCTGGCCTACCTGGGCCGGCAGGACGCGGGCCTGAGCCTGGCCGAGGAGCAGCTGTTCCGCATCCTGGGCACGGAGAGCCTGGTGTGCCTGCCGCTGGTGGCCAACCAGCGTTGCCTCGGCGTGCTGATCGGCGGCGCGGCCAGCTGGCAGATGCCGGGCTACCAGAAGCGCGAACGCTTCCTGCAGTCGTTCGGCACCCAGGCCGCCGCCGCGCTGGAGACGGCCATCAGCGAGCGCGGTCACGCCAAGCGCCAGATCGCCCACGTGGCCGAGGAATACCGCGAAGCGTCGCGCCGCGTGGTGCACGAGGTGAACAACCCGCTGTCCATCATCAAGAATTATTTGTCCGTCCTGGACGGCAAGCTGGCCAAGCGCGAGCCGGTGGTGGGCGAGATGTCCATCCTGAACGAGGAAATCGACCGCGTGGGCCAGCTGATCAACGGCCTGGCCGACCTGCAGCCGACCGAATCGTCGCGCGTGACGGATGTGGCGCGCGTGGTGGACGACGTGCTGCGCCTGTTCCGCGCCACCGACTTCGTGCCGGCCTCCGTGCAGATCGTGGTGCGCATGCAGGAGCAGCCGGCCGAGATTGACGGCGACGCCGACATGCTCAAGCAAATCCTCGTCAACCTGGTCAAGAACGCCGTCGAGGCGCTGCCCGACGGCGGCAAGATCGAGATCGCCAACCGCGGCTACGTCAACCGCGAACGCCGGCTGTACCTGGAACTGGTGGTGTCCGACAGCGGCCCGGGCCTGTCGCAGGAAGTGCTGGCCAACCTGTTCTCCGTGGTCCGCAGCAGCAAGGATGGCGCCAACCATGGCCTGGGCCTGTCCATCGTGCACGGCCTGGTCAAGAAGATGCAGGGCCAGATCACCTGCCGCTCCGGCAACACGGGCACCGCTTTTGAAATTCTGCTGCCAGCCCGTGGCAGCACCAGCCAAGTCGCCGGCGTGAACTCGCGGGCGATGGATTCCGTTTAAGGCCATGATGAACCTGCCCCCAGACAGCGCCGCCGCTGCCATCGATCCCAACCCGGCCACCGCCCAGATGGCCGTGGCCCTGGCCGGCGACAACTGGCCGCGCCTGCTGCTGGTGGATGACGAACCGCGCCTGCTGTCGTCGCTGTACGAACTGCTGCGCGACCGCGACTACCACCTGGTGACGGCCACCTGCGGCAGCGAGGCGCTGGCCCAGCTCAACAAGCTCAAGTTCGACTTGGTGCTGCTCGACCTGCGCCTGCCCGACATGAGCGGCCACGAGATCATGGACTACATCAACGCCAAGGGCATAGACGGCGACGTGATCGTGATGAGCGGCGACGTGGGCATCGAGGCCGCCATCGGCGCCTTGAAGCGGGGCGCCTACGATTACCTGCGCAAGCCTTACAGCCGCGAGGAGCTGCTCAAGACGGTGGAGAACGCGCTGCAGCAGCGCACGCTGGCGCAGGACAATGCGCGCATCGCCTCCAAGCTGGAAAACTCGGAGAAGATGTACCGCTACCTGGTCGACAGTTCGCCCGACATCATCTACACCCTGAACCACGAGGGCAAGTTCACCTTCGTCAACGACCGCGCCCAGCAGCTGCTGGGCTTTACGCGCGATGAACTGATCGGCAAGCATTACTCGATCCTGGTGCACGACGAGGACCAGGAGCGGGCCCGCTACGTGTTCAACGAGCGCCGGGTGGACGAGCGGGCTTCGCGCAACGTCGAGCTGCGCCTCAAGTGCAACACGGGCAGCGGCGTCGAGCGCACCTTCAACAACACCCTGATGACGATCTCGCTCAATGCGATCGGCATGCACGTCCCCGACCAGGACATCAGGCAGCGCGAGTTCTTCGGCACCTACGGCGTGGCGCGCGACATCACGGACCGCAAGCGGGCCGAGGAAGTGATCTCCTACCAGGCCTACCACGACATCCTGACCGACCTGCCCAACCGCATGCTGTTCAAGGACCGCCTGGGCCTGGCCGTGATCCAGGCCAAGCGCAAGCTGACGGAACTGGCCGTGATGTTCGTC
>JAZJZQ010000417.1:3304-3603 GCA_040389625.1 Pseudomonadota bacterium
CATGTACCAGGTCAAGGCGCTGGGCAAGAACGGCCACAGCTTCTATCACAACTCGATGCTGGACGTGTCGCACCAGAAGATCGCGCTGGAGCAGAGCCTGCGCAAGGCGCTGGAGCTGAACGAGCTGGAAATGTACTACCAGCCGCAGGTCGACGTCGCCAGCGGCCGCATCATCGGCGCCGAGGGCCTGATGCGCTGGAACCATCCGCAGCGCGGGCTGCTGTCGGCCGGCGAGTTCCTGCCGTTCGCCGAAGAGAACGGCCTGATGCTGCCGATCTCCGACTGGATGCTGGGCGCGC
>JAZJZQ010000418.1:0-1687 GCA_040389625.1 Pseudomonadota bacterium
TGGATTGAGTACCATCATGTCATATAGTCGAAATCACAGTATCGCCGCGGCCTGCGTTGCCTGCGGCCTCCTGGCTGCCGTTGCAGGAGTTACCGCCGCCACCGCGGCCACCGCCACCGCCGCCACCGCCGCCACCGCCACCGCCACCGCCACTGCCGCCGCCACGGCGCCCACCGGCGTCGATCTGCTGGCGCGGGCAGCGGTCATCAAACAACATCCCGAATCGTCCGTCATGCTGGGCGTTGCCAGCGCGGGCGGGCGTCTGGTTGCCGTCGGCGAGCGCGGCATCATCCTGCTGTCGGATGACCAGGGCAACAGCTGGCGCCAGGCGCCGGTGCCGGTTAGCGTCGCGCTGACGGCCGTGCACTTCCCCGATGCGCAGCATGGCTGGGTCGTCGGCCACGGCGGCGTCGTGCTGGCCACCAGCGATGGCGGTGCCACCTGGCGCAAGCAGCTGGACGGCTTGCAGGCAGCGCAGATCGAACTGGCCAGCGCGCGCGAGCGCGCGGCGCAGGACGGCGAGGCCGGCGTGGCGCGCCTGCACGATGCGGAACGCCTGCTGACGGAAGGTGCGGACAAGCCCCTGCTGGACGTCTATTTCAGCGATGCCCGGCATGGCATGGCGGTCGGCGCGTATGGCATGGCCTTCGCCACTGCCGACGGCGGCGTCACGTGGACTTCGCTGCGGGGCCAAATCGACAATGCGCGCGGCCATCACCTGTACCGGATTTATGCCGAGGGCAGGGCGCTTTACCTGGCCGGCGAGCAGGGCGCACTGTATCGCTCCGACGACGGCATCGGAGCCTTCCATGAAATCAAGACGCCCTATGCGGGCAGCTACTTCGGCATGGTGTCCGGCCGCCACGGCGAGCTGATGGCGTTCGGCCTGCGTGGCAACGCCTATCGCTCGACCGACCGCGGCGTCAACTGGCAGAAGGTCGAAACCGGCCTGCCGATCACGCTGACGGCCGGCCAGCGCCTCGCCTCCGGCCAGATCGTGCTGGTGGACGAGACGGGACGGGTATTGAAAAGCCAGGACGACGGGGCGAGCTTTGCCCCGGTGCCGCTCGCACAGCGGGCCGCATTTACTGGCGTCGCGCAGTCCGCCGACGGCAGCCTGGTGTTATCGGGCATGCGGGGCATGGTGCGCATCGCGGCCGCAACTGTTACTGGAGAAGGTAAAAAATGAGCCACGGTCCTATATCCAACGACGAACCGGTGATCCGGGATTTGCGCGACTTCGATGCGCGCTCCGGCACGCTGGTGGAACGCTTGCTGTTCAATAACCGGCTGGCGATAGCCGTGCTGTGCCTGATCGTAACGGCGCTGCTGGGCTATCAGGCGCTGGGCTTGACGCTCAATGCCGCTTTCGAGAAGATGATACCGACGCGCCATCCCTACATCGTCAACTACCTGGCCAACAAGGCGCAGATCGCGGGACTGGGCAATTCGCTGCGGATCGCGGTGGAAGTGGACAAGGGCACCATCTTCGATGCCGACTATCTGGAAACGGTGCGCAAGATCACGGACGAAGTGTTTCTCTATCCCGGTGTCGACCGGCCGTACATGAAGTCGCTGTGGACGCCGTCCGTGCGCTGGACGGGGGTGACCGAGGACGGCCTCGATGGCGGCCCCGTCATCCCCGACACGTACGACGGCTCGCCCGGCAGCCTGGACCAGGTGCGGG
>JAZJZQ010000419.1:0-2419 GCA_040389625.1 Pseudomonadota bacterium
ATTAGAAGAAACCGAGCGCGTTCGGGCTGTAGCTGACCAGCAGGTTCTTGGTCTGCTGGTAGTGGTCCAGCATCATCTTGTGGTTTTCGCGGCCGATACCGGACTGCTTGTAACCGCCGAACGCGGCGTGCGCAGGGTACAGGTGGTAGCAGTTGGTCCACACGCGGCCAGCCTGGATGGCGCGGCCGACGCGGAAGGCACGCGAACCGTCACGGGTCCACAGGCCGGCGCCCAGGCCGTACAGGGTGTCGTTGGCGATGGCCAGCGCTTCCGCCTCGTCCTTGAAGGTGGTCACCGACACCACCGGGCCAAAGATCTCTTCCTGGAAGATGCGCATCTTGTTGTTGCCCTTGAAGACGGTAGGACGCACGTAGAAGCCGCCTTCCAGTTCGCCCGCCTGGGCGCTGCGCGAACCGCCAGCCAGCAGTTCGGCGCCTTCCTGCTTGCCGATGTCCATGTAGGACAGGATCTTTTCCAGCTGTTCCTGCGACGCCTGGGCGCCGATCATGGTCGACGCGTCGAGCGGGTTGCCCTGCTTGATGGCGGCCACGCGGGCCAGCGCGCGCTCGATGAACTTCTCGTAGATCGATTCCTGGATCAGCACGCGCGATGGGCAGGTGCACACTTCGCCCTGGTTCAGCGCGAACATGGCGAAACCTTCCAGGCACTTGTCGAAGAAGGCGTCGTCCGCCTCCATCACGTCCTCGAAGAAGATGTTGGGCGACTTGCCGCCCAGTTCCAGCGTGACGGGAATCAGGTTCTGTGCGGCGTATTGCATGATCAGGCGGCCGGTGCCCGTTTCGCCGGTGAAGGCGATCTTGGCGATACGCTTGCTCGATGCCAGCGGCTTGCCGCACTCCAGGCCGAAGCCGTTGACCACGTTCAGCACGCCCGGCGGCAGCAGGTCGCCGATCACTTCCAGCAGCACCATGATCGAGGCCGGGGTCTGTTCGGCCGGTTTGAGCACCACGCAGTTGCCGGCGGCCAGCGCAGGGGCCAGCTTCCAGACGGCCATCAGGATAGGGAAGTTCCAGGGAATGATCTGGCCAACGACGCCGAGCGGCTCATGGAAGTGGTAGGCATAGGTTTCGGAATCGATCTGGGCGACGGAACCTTCCTGGGCGCGGATGCAGCCGGCGAAGTAGCGGAAGTGGTCGATCGCCAGCGGGATGTCGGCGGCCATGGTTTCGCGGATAGGCTTGCCGTTGTCGATGGTCTCGGCGGTGGCGATCAGCTTCAGGTTCGCCTCCATGCGGTCGGCGATGCGGTTCAGGATGTTGGCGCGCTCGGCCGGCGAGGTCTTGCCCCAGGCGGCTTTGGCGGCGTGGGCGGCGTCCAGCGCCAGCTCTACGTCCGCTTCGGTGGAGCGGGCGATTTCGCAGAAGACCTGGCCCGTGATGGGCGTGATGTTACCGAAATATACCCCGTTGACCGGCGGGACGAATTTGCCGCCGATGTAGTTGTCGTAGCGTGCTTTGAATGGGCTGGCGACGCCAAGTTTGCTGATATCCGCGAGATTCATGTCATCCTCTTTCTGCTGTGGTTATGGGACCGTTCCGTGACGGCGTTGGTAAGGCACATGGTCCTATTCGCAAACACCGTGCCAGCACCTCGAATCGGCCCGGCTGCAGGGCTGCGGCACTGTGCCGGAGCGGAGAATCGCAGGCCGCCTGGCCGGTGCTGCGCCAGCGCCGCACTGTCACACCTGTTCAGGTTTGGAACAGGTGTGACACATGGCTGGCGCCAGCTGGCGGATCAGCTAGCGGATCACTACCCCCCATGGCAGCTCGCCGACGGCGATGTCGGCCCGCTTGGCAGCGCTGGCCGTGTCGATGGCCGAGATGCTGTTGGAGCGCCCGTTGGCCACATACAAAGTGGCACCGTCCGCCGTGAGCGCCATGTTCCACGGCCGCTTGCCGACGGCGATGGTGTGGATCACGGCATTGCGGGCGGTATCGATCACCATCACGCTGCCGTCGATGCCGTTCGAGACGTAGACCCGGGCCCCGTCCGGGCTGACGGCGATGCCGTTCGAGTTCTTGCCGGCCGCGATCTGCGCCACCGCCTTGCGCTGTTCCATGTCGATCACATAGACCGTGTTCACCAACTCGCACGCCACGTAGGCCAGGCGGCCGTCGGGCGAAAAGCCCATGCCGCGCGGCCGCCGCCCCACCGCCACCGTGCCCACCTGGCGCCGGGCCGCCACGTCGATCACATCGACCTGCTCGGCCTCCTCCGCGCTCACCAGCAGCCAGCGCCCGTCCGGGCTGAAGACGGCATGCTCGGGATTCTTGCCTTGCACCTTGATATCGGCGAGCACCTGGCCGTCGGCCGCGCCGATCAGCGTCACGCTGTTGCTCTCCTCGACCGCCACCGCCACCAGGGCGCCGTCGGCCGACGCGCTCACGCCCTCGGGCGA
>JAZJZQ010000419.1:2519-8691 GCA_040389625.1 Pseudomonadota bacterium
TAAAGTGGACGTTTTCACGGGATGACCTTTCAACGGGTTGTTATCGGATGCGCGGGTTCGCGCGCGTGCGCGATAACTTATGCAATCGGCGTGCCACGGGCGAATACCCACAATGGCCGTATGGCAAGTAAATTGCTTACAACAGGAGACAGACTTGCCAGTGCGCGCCGCGCCCGGAGCAGGCGTGAACCGTCAACCCGCTTGGAGACAACAACATGAAACACCATCCCTTCCGACTCAACGCCGTGGCCGCGCTGTTCGCGGCCGGCAGCGCACTGGCGCCGCAGGCCTATGCCGGCGTCGGTGAGGCACCGGACGCCGGCGCCGTGACCGACGTCGTGGTCATCAGCGGCAGCCGCGCCGGCCACACCAGCTTCGAGCTGCCGGCGGCGCTCGACGTGGTCGACACGGCCCGCCTGCGCGACAGCCAAGCCCGCGTCAACGCCTCGGAAGCGCTGGTGGCGGTGCCCGGCCTGGTGGTGCAGAACCGGCAGAATTATGCGCAGGACTTGCAGATCTCCTCGCGCGGCTTCGGCGCCCGCTCGGCCTTCGGCGTGCGCGGCGTGCACCTGGTGGCCGACGGCGTCCCGGCCAGCATGCCGGACGGCCAGGGCCAGGCCGCCACCTTCAATCTCGACATGGCGGACCACATCGAAGTGCTGCGCGGCCCCTTCTCCGCCCTGTACGGCAACCATTCCGGCGGCGTGATCCAGCTCGTCACGCGCGACGGCGAAGGCGCGCCGACGGTCGAAATGAACCTGACCGGCGGCAGCGACGGCGCGCGCAAGGTGGACCTGAACGCGCAGGGCAAGTCCGGCGGCGTGGGCTATGTGCTCGACGCCTCGCGTTTCGATACGGACGGCTACCGCGCCCACAGCGCCGCCCGCCGCGACCAGGCCTACGCCAAGCTGACGCTGGCGCCCATGGCCGGCGCCAGGTTGACCATCGTCGCCAACGGGCTGCGCCAGGACGACACCCAGGACCCGCTGGGCGTGACCTGGGCCACCTTCCAGCGCGATCCGCGCGCCGGCGAAACCGACACCACCGATCCCCTGTCGCCCAAGCGCACATTTGCGGAACGCTACAACACCCGCAAGAGCATCGACCACCAGCAGGCCGGCGCCGTCTGGGAGCAAGCCTACGGCGACGACCGCCTGCGCGCCACGGTCTATGGCGGCAATCGCGACGTGATCCAGTACCAGGCGTTTTCCAAGGCCTTCCAGGCGCCGGCCAGCCATTCCGGCGGCGTGGTCGATTTCGACCGCAATTTCCACGGCACGGACCTCAACTGGCTACACGTAGGCCAGCTGGCCGGCGGCAAGCTCAGTACCACCTTCGGCATCGAGTACGGTCACTCCAGCGACGCGCGCCAGGGCTTCGAAAACTTCATCGGCACGCAGTTCGGTGTCAAGGGCAAGCTGCGGCGCGACGAGGATGACATCGTCTCCAATGTCGATCCCTATCTGCAGGCGGAATGGCAGTCCGGCCCATGGCTGGCCACGGCGGGCCTGCGCCACAGCCGCGTCAAGATCGAAGTGGACGACCACTTCCTCAGCAACGGCAACGACAGCGGCAACCTGACTTACAGCCACACCACGCCGGTACTGGGCCTGCTGTACCAGGTGTCGCCGCGTCTCAACGTGTACGGCAGCGCGGCGCGCGGCTTCGAGACCCCGACCCTCAATGAACTGTTCTATTCGGGCACCGGGGCCGGCTTCAATTTCCATCTGCAGGCGGCCAACAGCACCCATCTGGAAGCGGGCATCAAGGCCCAGCCGGCGGAAGGTACGCGCGTCAACGCCGCACTGTTCCAGGTTCGCACCAGCGACGAACTGGTAGTTGACAGTGCGGTGGGCGGCCGTACCAGCTACCGCAACGGCGGCAATACGCTGCGCCAGGGCGCCGAACTGTCGCTCGACGCCAGCTGGCGCTATGGCCTGAGCACCCGCCTGGCGCTGACCACGCTGCGCGCCGTGTACGACCAGGCGTTCGGCACGGTCCAGCAAGGCAGCCGCCTGCCCGGTGTACCGAATGCGAACATGTACATGGAACTGGCATGGGCCGACCGCAGCGGCCACTTGGGCGCCGCGCTGGAAGGCGTGGCCAGTGGCCGCATCTACGCGGAAGACGCCAACGCCGAGAAGCCCGCTCCCGGCTACGGCTTGCTGAACGCCCGCGTCACGGCCAACGAGGAGTGGAAGGGCTGGACCTTCAAGCAGTTCGTGCGGGTGAACAACCTGCTCGACAAGACCTATGTGGGATCGGTGATCGTGGGCGACACCAACAAACGCTATTACGAGGCCGCGCCGGGACGCAACTGGCTGATGGGCGCCAGCGCCCGCTACGGGTTCTAGAACCGGTAACGCAGCCCGGCCACCATGGAACGCGGTGCGCCGGGTGCCACAAACCGGACCGGCTCCGCCTGCACTGCACCGTCCAGCGGTTGCAGCAGGCGGCCGTTCGGGAACATATCCGGCGCCACGGCGCCAAAGGTTTCATAACGGCGGTTGCTCACGTTGTTGATGCGCGCGTACAGCTCCCAACGTGGCGCAGGCCGATAGCTCATATGCAGGCCTAGCAGCGCATAGCCGCGCACGCGCAGGTCGGCCGCCTGCGGCGCCTGGCCTTGCTGCGTATCGGCGATCAACCCGTCTTCATTGCCTTGCGTGACCAGGTCGGATTTCGCCACCAGTTCCGCCCCCATCGTCAGCGCCGGCGTGGCGCGCCAATCCACACCCAGCTTGACTGTATGGCGCGGCAGGCCCGCAATGCGCGTACCGGCCGCCACCTGCACGTTGCGCGCGCCGGTGAACAGCGTGCCGTCGGCATCGTAGACGGCCTGCAGGTAGCTGTAGCTGAGGTGCGCCGTCACATCGCCCAACTGGCCGCTGCCGCTCAAGTCGGCGCCCTGGTGGCGGGTCCGCTTGAAATTGGAGAAGTAGCCCTGCTGGGTGGTGCCCGCACTGCGGAACAGAATATCGTCCTGGTTGACGGTGCGGTAGACCGACAGCGTGGCGCTGGTGCCATGGCCGCCCTGCCAGCGCGCGCCCGCCTCGACGGTGCGCGACACGACCTGCTTCAGATAGGGATCGGCTTGCAGGCCCACCGGCAGGCGGCAAGGCTGCCCGGGGTCGGCGCAACCAAGTTCGATCACGGTCGGCACGCGTGTGCTCTGCGACCAGTTGGCCAGCAGGGCCAGGCCGGCGCCGGTGTCATGTACCAGCCCGATGGCGGGGTTGAGCTTTTGATAGGTGAATGCCTCCGGCATCTGCGCCGTGCCGGCGTTGACCAGCGTGCTGGCCACGCGCGCGCGGTTGTAGCGTGCGGACGCCGTCACATGGGTGGCGGAGGTCACGCTCCAGGTATCGGAGCCGTACAGCCCCACCGTACGGGAACTGCCGGAGACGGAAGATGTTGCCTCGCGCCCGGCGGCCGGATCGGCCTGCACCCCGCGGTCTGGCGTGAAGTAGGCGGCTTGCTCGAACTGGGCAAAACTGACGCTGCTGCGGTCGAAGGTCAGGCCAGACAGCAGCTTATGCGCCGCCACATCCTTGCTCAAATTGACGCTCAGGCCCTGGCTGTTCTGGCGGGTGCTGGTGGTGTTGAGCGAAGCAGGATGCAGCAACGCGGCAGATGCGCGGTTATAGCCGCAACTGTCCGGATTTGCCGCGCTGCCGTCGGCCAGGAAGCCGGCGCCGCAATCGGCCAGGTAGTCGCCATAGCCCTCGCTGATGTCGCCGTTGACCGTGTCGCGCCGGCTGTTGCGGACATAGGCGTTGGCTGCCAGTTCGCCCGCCTCGCCCATATTGTTGACCACACTGAATACGGCCTGGTGCAGGCGGTTGCGCGTCTCATCGGCGTAAGTATAGATGGTGCGGCGGTTGGTTTCATACAGCCCGCCGCCGGGTGCCTCAGCACTACCGTGGTAACTGGGCAGCAGGCCATTGCCCACCAGGCGGCTGCTACCGCCGAGCAGTGCCAGGTTCCAGTCGGAGTCGCCGCGGGTGCCCCCCAGCTTCAGGTAGAGATTGCCGAGCCGCCCGGCCGAATGCTCGCGCCATCCGCTGTCGTTGAACAGGGTCGCCGCCAGGAAGGCATGCCATGGTTGTTCGCCGCTGTAGCCATAGGCCAGGTCGGTCCGCCGCTGGCCGTTGCTGGCGTCGGAAACACTGACGTCCAGCCCGGGATGGGTCTTGCCCGACTTGCTGTTCAGCGCCAGTGCGCCGCCCAGCGAATTCAAGCCGTACAGCGGATTGGAACCGGGCGCCAGCAGCACGCTGCCGATGGCCGCCTCCGGCACCATGTCCCAGTTGACGACGTCGCCGAACGGTTCGTTCACGCGCACACCGTCCAGATAAACGGAAATGCCTTGCGAGCTGCCCAGCACCGGCGACGCGCGAAAGCCGCGGAACGTTACGTCGTTCTGGAACGGGCTACCCGATATTTCGTTGATGCCCACGCCAGTCAGCGTACGGGCCATGAATTCGCTCAGGTTTTCGCCGGCCGGTTGCTGCATGCTGCGCGACGATGCCGTCTGCACCGAATAAGGCAGCAGGTTGCGGTCTATCCCCAGGCCGGGCAAGGGCGCGACGCCGACGACGTCGATCGACAGCAGGGCCATCGCCGGCCCTGCCGCCAGTTCCGGCAACGCCTGCTGTGCCGCTGGTGTGTCCTGTTCCGCCCGGGCTGCGGCCACCGCCAATGTCAGCGCCACGGCTGTCGCCAGCCGCGTGCGCCGCAGCGCCATGTTCACGGCTGCACCAGATGCACGCCGTATTTTGCAAAGATGGCTTGCAGCTCGCCGCTGCTGCGCAAGTCATTCATGGCCGACTGCAGCAGCTTGGCCACATCCTGGTCGTCCTTGCGCACGGCCATGCCGACCGCCCAGCCCGCACGCGGCAGGCGCTGGAAGTTGGCTTCGTCGAGCGGGAACGCGGGATCGCTCTTGAGCGAGGCCTCGATCTCCGAACGGTTAGCCAGCACCGCATCGATCTTGCCGGCCTTGAGCTGTTCCAGCGCCTGCGCCGCCGTGTCGAAAATGCGCACGTTGTCGCGGAAGCGGCCGTTGCCTTCACCCAGCATCACCATCGCCGCGATCGACACTTTTTCGACACCGATGGTCTTGCCTTGCAACGAATCGAGGCCGGCGTAGGCCGGAATGCTCTTGGCGCTGCGCACCAGGCGCACCGTCTCCACGTGATAGGGGGCGAAGATGCGGACCTTGTCGTTTTCGTTCATCAGCTGTGGCTCGACCGGCACGTGCAGCATCACGTCGGCCGGGCCGTAACCGAGGTAGTGGCCCTTCCAGACCATGTTGCGCAAATCGTCGCTCAGGTTTTCGCCCGCGGGGAAAGGCAACAGGCTGAGTTTGAGACCCAGCTTGTGTGCCAGTGCCTCGGCCACGTCGACATCGATGCCGGCGCTATGGTCGGAATAGGGCGCGAACTCGTTGTACACCGCCACCTTGAGCGCGCCGGACTGCTGGATCTTGCTCCAGTCGGCACGCGCAGGGGAAACGGCGCACATCAGCACGCCGGCCAGGGCAATCGTCGCGCTTGTGGCGCGCATGGAGAACTTGAACATGAGAGCACCTCGGAATCAAAAAACAGCCTGTCGGGTTTGCGGGAGGGGCGAGACTTATTTCACTTCCCGGCGGTCTTCCAGATAGGTCTTGATGGCCCACATGGCTTCCTGGTTGAACACGCCCTCGAACGGCGGCATGTAGACGGCGCCGTTACGCACCTTGCCGTGGCGGATGGAGGTCAGGAAGTAGTTGTCCGTCTCCTTGTAGCAAGCCTGCTTCTTCTTGTCGTTCTTGATGTCGAAGCAGTCGCGGTCCAGTTTGCGCAGGTCGGGCGCGATGCCGCCCGTGATGGCTTCCAGGCCGTGGCAGCGGGCGCAGTTCTGGCCGTAAGCGGAGCTGCCGATCTTCAAGGCCAGCTTGTTGCCGCGGTACGGATTCTGGTCCAGCCACTTGTCCCCCACCGGCGGCAGGCCGGTGGTATCGACGGCTTGCGGCGTCACGTTGCCGTGGCCGTAGGCGATCATGGAGGTGAGAGCAGCCGTAGCGAAAGCGGCGCCAGCGAAGAGAGTGCGAATTGGATGTTGCATGGTGGTCTCCTACCGTTTTGAAATGATTAATATCAAGGTAGTGAGCAATTGCCGTGCCATG
>JAZJZQ010000420.1:0-2113 GCA_040389625.1 Pseudomonadota bacterium
ATCGCCTGCGTCAAGCACCAGAACATGTCCGGTTCGGACATCGGCGACGACCACAAGGATTACTTCAGCGGCGAAGCAGCCCTGAAGGCAGGCGGTAAACACAACACGATGAACCAGTTCTAAGCGCTGCTTCCCGTGTCACGAAAAAGCTCGCTCCGGCGAGCTTTTTTTTCGTCCGGCCGCGCCGTGGCAGGTCAGCCCGAGCGGCCCTCCGGGCCCAGCCGGCGCAGCCAGCGCCGCAGCGGCCAGGCCAGCAGTTCCAGCATGCCCGATGGCCGGTCGGCGCCCGCGATGCCGGTGGGGGGATATTCGCCGGCAACGGGCCGGCGGTAGGTGCCGCACAGCACATCGAACACGGGGAACAGGGCGGCGAAATTGCAATCGTAGTGCTGCGGCAGGATGGAGTGGTGCAAGCGGTGGAACTGGGGCGTATTGATCAGGAACGCGCCGCGTCCCAGGCCCCAGCGCAGGTTCATGTGCGGCACCACGTTGTACAAGCCCAACACGGCGTACATGCCGACGATGGCGGGGTCGGGCCTGAACAGCAGGCCCGCGGCCAGGTAGATGGTCATCATCTTGATGCCGGGTTCCAGCCAGAAGTGGCGATCCGTCGTGGTGGCGTTCATGGCCGTGTCGCTATGGTGCAACGAGTGCATGGCCCACAGCGCGGGGACCCGATGTTGCGCCCGGTGGAACGCATATTCGCCGCCGTCGAGCGCCAGCGTGTAGAGCAGCAAGGATGGCAGCAGGTGCCAGCCATTGGCCGGCAAGGCCAGCCAGCCGCCGCCCGCGCCATTGACCGCCAGTACCGTCACGCCCGCCGTGAGCGGCCGCAGGACCGTGACGCTCACCGCATAGACAAACAGGCAAGCGACGTTGAAGGCCTTGCCGCGCCACGGCTGCGCTTGCACTGGCCGCCAGCGCTCCGCCAGGCCAGCCAGCAGGATCAGGCCCAGCAGCGGCAGCGACTTCCACGCCACCTCGTCGGCAAATTGCACCAAGGTCATCGTTGTTCCCCATTCGTGCGCCGGCCCCCCCTCGGCGGCCATGGTGGCAAGCCGATTATACGGCCGCCGCCGCCACGTGGCCCAGCCCCATTGCAGCTCCCCTGGCAGCGCCTATACTGAATTGGGCGCACCGCCCACCCGCAAGCTGCAAGGAGCAGATCATGACACGCAAATACATCGATTGCCGGGAGTTTCCCAGCGACATCAACTGCACCGTCGCCATCGCCGCCGACAGCGAAACTGAACTGATGGAAATCGCCGTTCAGCATGCCGTCAGCGCCCACCACCACGAGGACAGCCCGGAACTGCGCCAGCAGCTGCGCCAGTTGTTCAAGGAAGGTACGCCGCCCGAATACCTGCCCATGGCCGGCCAGCCCGGCGCCCCGGCCGGCGCAGCGTCCAGCCACCGTCACTAGTGTCCACCCATACCGCGCTGGCATGCGCCCATGCCAGCGCGTTTGATTTAGATCAACGTAACATTTGATACACCTCAGTACACTGGGTTTCGCACCATGAGTTAAACGATCACGGCGGCCCGGCGCCTTCGTGCGCCCGCAACGTAGCCCAGTCCCCACGATGCTGCCAGCCTATATCTCCCACCCCGACTGCCTGAAACACGACATGGGCGACCAGCACCCGGAAGCGCCGGCGCGGCTGGGCGCCATCAAGGACATGCTGCTGATCAAGGGCTTGCTCGACTGCATGCAGACCTACGACGCACCCAGTGCCACCGTCCAACAACTGGCCCAGGCCCATTCCACGCTCTACATCCGCACCCTGGCCAGCATGGTGCCGCAGGAAGGCATGGTGCAGGTCGATCCCGACACCAGCATGAATCCGCACAGCTACCAGGCCGCGCTGCGGGCCGCCGGGGCCGCCGTGCTGGCCGTCGACCTGGTGCTGGAAGGGGCGGCGCCCACCGCGTTCTGCAACATCCGCCCGCCCGGCCACCACGCCGAGTACGCGGCCGCCGGCGGCTTCTGCTTCTTCAACAACGCGGCCGTGGCGATCCGCCACGCGCTCAACGTGCACGGCTTGGAGCGGGTGGCCCTGATCGATTTCGACGTCCACCACGGCAACGGCAGCGAGGACATCCTGCACCACGA
>JAZJZQ010000421.1:0-2690 GCA_040389625.1 Pseudomonadota bacterium
TGGCAATCCAGTGCGACGAAGAACTCGCGCGTCACGCCATAGTCGCGTTGGTAGTGCTCCAGGATGCGGTCGATCTCTCCCGTGGCATAGAGCTGCGCTATGCCGCGCTCGAATGCGTCGCGCTGCGCCTCCGTGCGGAACCGCATCCAGTAAAACCTGCCCGGCCCCAGCACGTCGTGAAACGCCAGCTCCGCTTCGGCATTGCGCTTCTGGGGCAGTTGTTGTCTGAGGTAATACCGGAACACATCGGGCTGCGAAATAATGACGTCTGTGCGGTCCAGGAACAGGGCGCCGGAAGGCATGGTGGCCGCTTCCCGGTAATTCGGATGATCCGCCGTCGCCGCGGCGTAGGCTGGCCCCAGCACCTTTTGCGCGTTGCGGAACGCCGTGACCCGGTATTTTCTCAGGTCATTCACGCTCGATAGCGCGGGAATCTTGCTGCGCATGGTGATCGCCATGTTATGGAAATACGAAACCGGCCACCGGCTCATATAACCGTCCTCCGCTGGCTGGGCGAGCGATGCCGTCGTCACGTCGAACACGCCCTGGCGAAACTGCTCTTCGAAACGGACATTGGGCAAATAGAGAAATTCGACGGTGATTTGCTGCGACGCGTACGCGGCGCGCAGCACGTCGGCAAACAGGCCTGATGCGCGATCGGACAACACGAACGGCGCGATCACGCTTTGCAGGCCTATCTTGACGGTGGCGGGACTGGGACTGTCTGGCGCCGGCTCAGCGACAGGGCCTGCGGCGGCAGCGGCTGCAAACACTACGGCGGTGAACCACATTGGCGCCCCCCTCAGTCCGGTTTCCTAGCTTCATTATATCCACAATGATTCGCGGTTGAGGCGCTGTGTGCACGGCCAGCGAGTTGTGCCTGAGCGAGACGAGGCCATCCGCCGCCCATCGCGCCGGCTTGCTACGGGGCGTAAAAATAGGCTTTCGGGATCTGGCGAAACGACGGCGTCAGGTAGGGGTTGTCGAGCCCGATGACGGTCCGTTGCTTCAGACCGGCCCGTTGCAGGCTGGTGTGAAACCGTTCGTCCTGGTCGAAGAAGCGCAGCAGGCTGCCGTCGGCGAACGCCTTTTGCAATCCGCTCAGGATCGCGTCGCGCAACGGAATGTCGCCTTTGCGGACAAAGAACAAACGGCTGAACGGATACTGCAGCACCAAATGCGGCTCGACGACAACGTCGGGCGCCAGCGCGCGGTAGCGTTCAAGCAGCATGTATGCCTCGTCGGCGCCCAGCGGATAGAAATCGATGCGTCTGGCGTTGACCATCCGGAACAGCGATTCGAATTCGGCCGTGCGCACGTGGATGCCGGCCGTCGTCAGTATCTTGCTGTCGGCCCAGCCTGGTCCCTGGCCGGCCGTCATCCGGCGCAGCTCGTCCAGGCTCTGGATGGACGCGAAGTCCTGCTGCGCATCCTTGTGAATGAGCAGCAAACGAAAGCCGCTCAGGCCGCGGTCGATGGGAAAGTAGACGGCGTCGAAGCGGGCTTCGAATTCGGCGCTGGTGCCCGCGTCGAACACGGAAATGTCTCCCTGCTCGAGCAGGTAGCGGGCACGCTCCTGGTTCATCTTGGGCACCGACATCGACAGCGCGAACGGCACGCCCGATTTTTTCAGCGCCAATTCCAGCAGCTTGAAGCCGTAATCATCCGGCGGCCGCTCTTCGATGCGGGGATAGATCACCTGCAACGTGGCCCACACCGGCGCGACCCAGGCGCCGGCCAGCAGCAGGCAGGAGGCGGCCAGCCAGCGCCGCAGGCGGGGCCAGGCTGGCATGCGCCGCCCCTTACTTGTTGGCAGCCACGGCGGCCGCCAACTGCTTGGCCGCCTCGGCCGGCGACTTGCCGGAATCGAAGAATTTCGCCACCACGTCGATCGCCGCCGCCTTGGCCTTGTCGCGCATGGCGTGGCCGTGGGCAAAGCTGCCGACCATGGTGTTGTTCTTGAGCGCGGCCTTCATGTCGTTCATCGATTTCTTGCCGCAGTCGTCGAAGCTGTCCATCGCCACGTCGGTGCGGGCCGGGATCGATCCTTTGACGAGGTTGAACTTTTCCTGGAAGCTCTTGTCCATCACGGCGCTCGCCAGCGCGGCCTGGCCGGCCATCTGCTTGTCACCCACTTTCAGGAAGCCGAACTGGTTGACGGGGGCGGCCACCCAATGCCCCTTGAACTTGGAAAACTTCTGCAGCGGCACCGGCACCAGCTTGTCCCATCCTTCGGCCGCGGCGACGGCGTCCACGTTGCCCAGCATGCCTTCTTCCGCGTATTCGGTGATGGAGTAGCCCAGCATCTGCATCGCATCGGGCGGCGTGCCGGCGGCCACGCGCGCGCGCAGGGCGGCGCGGGCATTGTCGCCGCCACCGCCGGCCACGGCGCTGTCCTTCCAGTTGAAGCCGCGTTTGACGACGTCGTCCTTGAGTACCTTGAGGGCCGCCCCCTCGCTGCCCGAGGTCCACCAGTGGACCACTTCGACGGACTTGTCCTGGGCCTGGATGGCGCCGCTCACCAGCAGCAGCGCCGCCAGTGCGATAGCATGAGGATGCTTCATCAATGTTCTCCCGCGTCTCGTTGTAGGAATATTGCCCGGCCAAAGTGCCGGCGGCGTGGTGATACCAGCAATCAACATACGCCTATCCTGCCAGGCGCTCAACGCCGAACAGGGTATCGGGCCGCG
>JAZJZQ010000421.1:2790-8394 GCA_040389625.1 Pseudomonadota bacterium
CCCTTCATCTGCCGCGCCCAGGAGGCGGGCCTGGGCCAGCCCATCGTCGACAGTTTCGACGGTACGGGCCATCCCGTACTCAATCCCGCCGACCACGTGCCGTTCGGCTACAGCCGGCAATGCGGCATCGCGCCGCGCATCGCCTACTTCTATTTCACGGGCAGCGAATTCAAACCGTTCGCGCCGGCCACCGGCTATGCCCATCCGCCGGCCGACATGCAGCGCGTGCAATACAGCGGCGCCAGCGTGCCCTTCGTGGTGCGGGTGGAAGTGGGCACCATCAACCGCTTCTTCTACACCATCGCCATGCTGGCGCCGTCGCCCGAACCGGCCGCACCGGCCTGGAACGGCAAGCTGCTGTACTGGCTGCGGGGCGGGGTGGGCATAGGCCACCAGCAGGGTTTGCCCATGTGGATCAACGGCGCGTTGAGCCGTTCGGAGCGGCAGCTGCTGCCCGCCATCCTGGAACAGGGCTTTGCCATACTCAGTTCATCGGGCAACGAGACTGGCGTGCATTACAACATGCGGCTGGCGGGCGACACGGCCGTCAAGGTCAAGCAGCACTTTATCGCCACCTATGGCCAGCCCGCGTACACGATCGCCGTGGGCGGTTCGGGCGGGGCGGTCCAGCAATACCTGTTCGCGCAGAATCTGCCAGGGCTGTTTGACGGCGGCGTGCCCATCCAATCCTTCCCGGACATGATCACCCAGACCATCCCCATCGCCGACTGCCCCTTGCTGGGACAATATTTCAAGGAGGCCGTGGCCAACGATCCCGGCTCGCCGTGGGCGCGCTGGAGCGCCCAGTCGCTGATCGAGGGCATGAACGCGAGCGATACGGTGCGCAACGCCCAGACCGGCCAGCCCGGCACGACGGAGTGCATCAACGGCTGGCGCATGGCCATGCCCACGGTGCTCAATCCGCTGTACCGGGATCGCCGCTTCGACCTCGGCGCCCGTGCCTATGGCTATCCCGACGGCGCCCTGGACCGCGTGAAGTGGACGCATTGGAACGACCTGGCCGATATCTATGGCGTGGATGCGCACGGCTATGCGCCGATTCCGATCGATAACGTGGGCGTGCAGTACGGCCTGGCCGCGCTCGCAGCGGGCAAAATCGACACCGATGAATTCCTGCGCCTGAACGCCTGCGTGGGCGCCTGGAAGGAGCAGGGCGACTTTGTGATGTGGAAGGGAGCGGAAGATCCGTTCGACGCGGCCAACATACGGCGGGGCGAGCGTTGCCGCTTCCCGGACGGCACGCCGGCCCCGCGTCGGAGCGGCGACCTGGATGCCATCCGGCGGGCCTACACGGCCGGCCAGGTGTTTACCGGCCAGCGGCTGGACATTCCCATGATCGACCTGCGGCCCTATCTGGAGGCGACGCTGGACATGCATAACGCCCGCCAATCGTTCGCCGTGCGGGCACGCCTGCTGGCGCACCATCCCGCGCAGGCGGCCCGGCAGGTGATCTGGTTCGTGCGGCCCGAGGCGGAGCTGGCGCCCGTCGTCCTGGATGCGGTCGGCGTCATCGACCGCTACCTGGCCCAGCACCAGGCGCCGGCCCAGTTCACCGACCGCTGCATGGATGGCCATCGCGCCACCATCGCCGCCGGTCCCACCGTCTGGGACGGGATACTCAACGATCATGCGCCTGGCGCCTGTACGCAAGCCTTCCCCATTTACGCCAGTCCGCGCATGGTGGCCGGCGAATCGATCCGGGGCGATACCTTCAAGTGCGCCCTGAAGCCGTTGGCCACCGCCCTGGCCGATGGCAGCTATCCTGTCGCCGTCCATTTTTCAGCCGGGCAGCAGGCGTGGCTGGCCCGGATCTTCCCGCAGGGCGTGTGCGATTACGGGCAGGGCGACGTAGGGCGGCCCGCAGCCCGGTAACACGGGCGTGCCCGCAATGGCACGGGTAGATGTTGCTTCATTGCTATTTTAGTGGGTTGGTGGATAGTTTTTGCTGTATATTTGGAAAGTCGCCCGCCCATCCTGAGATGCCGCGGATCTGCGATGCGGCCCCGTCCTTGCCGAATTTCCCACTGCCGTCCGCGCTCTGCCGCGCCCGGGCGTGGGCGGCAACAATACTGGCGGGGGAACCGTGGCTGGACGGAGAGTGGATTATGTGGAACCGGTTGTACCGTAGGGGCTTGGCGTCTGCCGTGTGCGTCCTGCTGCTGGCCTTGCCCCTGGCGGGCAGCGCCGCCAGCCAGGCGCCCGTGCGGCTGGTGGTGGGCGAATTACCGCCATTCGCCATGGAGAACGGCGAACACGCGCCGGGCTCGCTGGTGGAAATCACCCAGGAACTGGCGAAGCGCCTGGGCCTGGCGACCCCCGTCGAATTCTTTCCCTGGCAACGGGCGCTGAAGATGACGGAAGGCATGTCGCGCGTGGTGGTGCTGCCGCTCACCCGCACGCCCGAGCGCGAGCCGCGCTACCGCTGGCTGACCCGCCTGTATCGCCAGGACTTCGTGTTCGTGGCCCGCCACGGCACGCTCGACCTGCGCAACATCCAGGCCTTGAAGTCGCGCCGCATTGCCGTCCTGCGCGGCTCACCCCACAAGGAAGTGCTGGCCGCCGAACATTTCACGGCCGTGTTCGAATGCACGACCGTGCGTGAGTGCATGCGCATGGTCCAGACCGGCCTGGCCGATGCCACCTATGGCGGCGAAGTGATCCACCGCAGCGCGGCCAACCTGTCCGGCAATGCCGTGTCGGATTTTGACTACAGCGCGCCTTTCCGTTCCGGCGAAATCTGGCTGGCCGGCTCGCTCGATTTTTCCGATGCCGACATCGCCCAGTGGCAGGCGGCCATGAAGGCCATGCGCAACGACGGCAGCTGCGCCCGCATCTTGCGCAAGTACGGTCTGCCGCTCGATACTTGTAAATAACTCCATATTAATCAAACGCTTAGCTTGCGTTGCCGGGCCGGGCCCAACGGTCTCGGCCTTTTCGCGTTTGGGGCGCGTTTTGTTTTGTCCGGCCCCGCCTGGACGGCAATTTCTACCAATTGAGCGGCCCCTCGGTATATTGCGCTTGCAATACACGGTATCAATGCAAGACAATACTGCCTTTCTGCAAGTCGGTGCATTCTAGACATCATTGAGATGCGGACCAGACCTGTCACCGCTCACGAGGCGAAGTGGCTGGCTGCTCCAGGCTCACCGAAAGCGGCACAGCCCGCTTGCGCCGTTCCCCCGGGAGCGGTGTCGACAAAAGAGAGAACAGGAGACAACTGTTACCCCCTCTTGCAACGATCATATTTAAATCGGGAAATTGAATGACCAAAATGTCCAAGATGCACAAGCGCCTGCTGGCGCTGAGCGCCGTCATGCCTATGGGCGCCGCCGTGGCGCAAACCGCACCGGCCGCGGCCGACGTACCCCAGCTGGAAACGATCACCGTGACGGCCCAGCGCCGCACCGAAAACATCAAGGATGTGCCGGTATCCGTGTCGACCTTGAAAGACGAGCGGCTGGATGTGCTGGTCTCGGGTGGCCAGGATATCCGCCTGCTGGCCGGCAAGGTACCTAGCCTGAACGTGGAATCGTCGAACGGCCGCACCTTCCCCCGCTTCTACATCCGCGGCTATGGCAACACCGACTTCAGCACCTTCGCCTCGCAACCTGTGTCGCTTATCTATGACGACGTGGTGCAGGAAAACGGCATCCTGAAAGGTTTCCCGATCTTCGACGTGGCCGGCGTGGAAGTGCTGCGCGGCCCGCAAGGCACCCTGTTCGGCCGCAACACCCCGGCCGGCGTGGTCAAGTTCGAATCCGAAAAGCCCAACACCAAGGGCATCGAAGGCTATTACAACCTTTCGCTGGCGACGCACAACACGGCCAACGTGGAAGCGGCCGCCAACATCCCGCTGTCGAAGGAATGGGCGATGCGCGTATCGACCTTGCGCCAGCACCGCGATAACTTCGTCGACAACACCTTCACGGGCCAGAACGACGTGATGGAAGGCTACAACGAGCACGCCGAACGCGTGCAGTTCCTGTACCAGCCGGGCGCCGCCTTCAACGCCCTGTTCAACGTGCACTCGCGCACCACCGATGGCAGCGCCCGCCTGTTCCGCGCCAACATCATCAAGAAGGGCACCAACGACTTCGCCGACGGTTACGACTTCACCAAGATCAACACCAACGGCCAGAACGCGCAAAGCCTGAGCACCAACGGCGCCAACGCCCGCCTGACGTGGGACCTGGGCAGCGTCAAGCTGTTCTCCGTCACCGCCTATGAAGGCGTGGACAACTACTTCAGCCGCGGCGACATCGACGGCGGCGCGCCGAACGGCCCCGGCCTGGTGCCATTCCAGGTTGAAACGGGTGGCGGCCTGACCGACCTCAAGCAATACAGCCAGGAATTCCGCGTCGAATCGAAGAACGCCGGTCCCCTGAACTGGCAGTCGGGCGTGTACTTCTTCAAGGAAGACGCCAACGGCTACAGCAACAACTTCAACAGCACCACGGGCGCTCAGACCTCGCACCTGGCCAGCCACCAGAAGAACACCGCGTGGGCCGCGTTCGGTTCCGTCAACTACGCCGTGACCGACGCCTTCATGCTGCGCGGCGGCCTGCGCTACACGGACGACAAGAAGGACTTCAACACCGTTGAGGCCGTCAACGTGGTGCAGATCGGCCCAAGCTCGGTCAGCGAAAGCAAGAGCAAGGTCAACTGGGACCTGAGCGGCACCTACAAGCTGAACAAGGACGTCAACGTCTATGGCCGTGTCGCCACCGGCTTCCGTGCGCCAAGTATCGCCGCCGCCAACAGCTCGGTGCCGATTACCGTGGCCGATGCGGAAACCATCGTCTCGTACGAAGCGGGCATCAAGGCCGACCTGTTCAACCGCCGCGCCCGCGCGTCGCTGAGCGTGTACGACTACGACGTGAAGAACCAGCAGCTGACCGTGGTGGGCGGCAATTCGAACGTGACCAAGCTGATCAATGCGGCCAAGACCAAGGGCCGCGGCGTCGAGGCGGAGTTCGAAGCCTTCATCACCGGCGACTTCAAGGTCACCGCTGGCGGCAGCTACAACTTCACCGAGATCAAGGACCCGTCGCTGGCTGTGAACAAGTGCGGCCAGTGCACGATTACCGATCCGATCAATGCGGCCGGCCGCGTCGTCATCGACGGCAACACGCTGCCACAGGCACCGAAGTGGACCCTGAATGCCACGGCCAAGTACAACTGGGCGCTGGCCGACGGCAACCTGTTCGTGCTGACCGACTGGTCGTATCGCAGCAAGATCAACTTCTTCCTGTACGAGAGCAAGGAGTTCACGGGCAAGCCACTGCTGGAAGGCGGCCTGCGCGTCGGTTACAACTGGGATGGCGGCAAGTATGAAGTGGCAGCGTTCGGCCGCAACATCACCAACACCCAGCGCATCATCGGCGCCATCGACTTCAACAACCTGACCGGCATGGTCAACGAGCCGCGCCAGTTCGGCGTGCAGTTCAAGGGCAACTTCTAAGCCTTGAGCGAAGGGCGGAAGGAGGGCGGTGAAAATTTTTCGCCGCCTTCTGGACAGGCCGAAAATGGCCGTATATAATGCGGCCTCTTTTCCCTGATAGCTCAGTTGGTAGAGCGACGGAC
>JAZJZQ010000422.1:0-1677 GCA_040389625.1 Pseudomonadota bacterium
GTTTTTGCTATCACAAAGACGCGCAAACGGGTACAATCGACCCTTACTTTTTTTCTCCGCACCGCGCCATGTCGCTTTCTCCCAACCCTACGGCCGTCAAGGCTTACCTGCTCGAGCTGCAAGACCGCATCGTGCAGGCGCTCGAGACGCTGGACGGCGCGCCGTTCCGGCGCGACGCCTGGGACCGCCCCGAGGGCGGCAGCGGCATCACGCGCGTGATCGAGGAAGGCCATGTCTTCGAACGGGGCGGCTGTAACTTCTCGCACGTCAAGGGCGCCAAGCTGCCGCCGTCCGCTTCGGCCCACCGTCCCGACTTGGGCGGCCAGCCGTGGGAGGCAATGGGGGTGTCGCTGGTGCTCCATCCGCGCAATCCGTATGCGCCCACGGTGCACATGAACGTGCGCTTTTTCGCCACCAGCGCGGCCGACGGCACGCCCGTCTGGTGGTTCGGCGGCGGCATGGACCTGACGCCCTATTACGGCTTCCAGGAAGATGCGCGCCACTTCCACCAGAGCTGCTCCGACGCGCTGGCGCCCTACGGCGCCGACCTGCACCCGCGCTTCAAGCAGTGGTGCGACGAGTATTTCTACCTCAAGCACCGGCGCGAGGCGCGCGGCGTGGGCGGCATCTTCTTCGACGACTACAACGCGGCCGGCTTCGACGACAGCTTCGCCATGACGCGCAGCGTGGGCGACGCTTTCCTGACGGCCTACCTGCCGCTGCTGGAGCGGCGCAAGGACCAGCCCTACGGCGAGCGCGAACGCGATTTCCAGGCTTACCGGCGCGGCCGCTACGTGGAATTCAACCTGGTGTTCGACCGCGGCACGCTGTTCGGCCTGCAGTCGGGCGCCGGCCGCACGGAATCGATGATGATGTCGATGCCGCCGCTGGCCAAGTGGCGCTACGACTGGCAGCCGGAAGCGGGCACGCCGGAAGCGGCGCTGTACACGGACTTCCTGCCGCCCCGGGACTGGCTGACGACGTGACGCGCCGTGTCGCACTGCTGGGAGGCAGTTACGATCCGGTCCATGTCGGTCATGTCGCGCTCGGCGCCCATTTCGCCCAACTGCTGCAAACGGACCAGCTGCGCGTGATCCCGGCCGGCAGCCCGTGGCAGAAAACCAATCTGCAGGCCACCCCGCGCCAGCGGGCCGAAATGGTGCAACTGGCCTTCGCCGGCCAGCCGTTCCCGGTGGTGGTGGACTTGCAGGAAATCGAACGCAGCGAGCGGGGCCAGCCGACCTACACCGTCGACACCCTGCGCCAGGTGCGCCAGGAACTGGGACCGCAGGCGTCGGTCGCCTTCCTGATGGGCGCCGACCAGTTGCAGAACTTCGGCACCTGGCGCGATTGGCGCCAGCTGTTCGACTACGCCCACTTCTGTGTGGCGGCCCGCCCCGGCTTTGCGCTCGACAGCGTGGCGCCGGAGGTGGCACAGGAATTTAAACGCCGGCTGGGAAGCCCTGAACAAATCCGCAACACGCCGCACGGTCTGACTTATCTGGCACAGGACTTTGCGGTGGATATCTCCGCCACCCAAATACGTGCGGCATTACAACGGGGGGAACAGGCAAATTCGCTTATCGCCCCGCGAGTGCTAGACTATATTGAACAACATAATTTATACAAAAGCTAAATGGACATCAAAAAACTGCAATCCCTCGTCGTTGACGCCCT
>JAZJZQ010000423.1:0-1149 GCA_040389625.1 Pseudomonadota bacterium
GACGGCCACGCCGTCGATGGTCAGCGAGTTGTAGCGCGAGTTCTGGCCGGCCACGGACATTTCGCCGCGTTCCTTGTCGGTCTGCGACACGCGCGGATCGGCGCGGGCATAGTCCTGCAGGTTGCGGTTGATGGAACCCTGGATGTCCAGTTCGGTACGGCCGATGCTGGTGCCGGTACCCATGGTGGTCTTGGAGAATTTTTCGGAACGGCCGCCGGCCACGCCGGCGATGGTCACGGTCTGCATGGCGGGCGCGCCCAGGGTGGCATCGACGTTGGCCGTTTCAGCCAGCTGGATGAACACGTTCTCGCGCTTTTCCGTCACGCCGTCCTTGGTGATGGTGATCGTGTACGGACCGCCGGTGCGCAGACCACGCGCCACGTAGCGGCCTTCCGCGTCCGTCACCACATTGTTGACCGTACCGGATTCGGTATGGACGATGGAGACGACGGCACCACCGGCCGGCTTGCCGTCAGCCGCCGAAATGCGGCCACCGATGGCCGAGGTGGTGTTTTGCGAGAAGGCCGGAGCTGCCGCGAGCGCGATAGACAGACTAAGCGCAATCTGCGTTAGCCGGAGCCGTTTGTGATTGATCATTGTATAACCCCAAAAAAGACTAATAGTTATATGGAATCCGCGCGGATAACGGGTATTCCTCTCTACTGTGCTGCAACTGGTAAGCCGCGTGGCCGCGTGGCCGGACTTCTGCCACCGCACGCCATGCCTGGCGTTGGCCCGCTGGGCGCAACGCATAAGTGTATCGGTTCAATATTTCAGGGTGATGACGTCTTTATGGCAATGTTGCCTTATAAAGAAAATGGCGCCGTAAGCGCCGCCTGACTGCCCATAACCCTGTGTGAGCCCATCTTAACTACTGTGGAAAAAGCAATAATATTGCTTTTTTGGATCATTTCGTCCCACTATGCATGATTGCAAAAAGTATGACAAATACGATTTATTTTAGGAATTAAGACGAAGAACAAATAAATAAGACCGGAATGCATGACGATGGTGAAGCAGAGCGTGTAGCCGGGCTGCCGGCCGCGATTATAGTTCAGGCCATAGCAACATGAAATTGTTTCATGACAAAAAAGCAGCGGAAGAACTAGAGGAAGCCCACCAATTTATGTCGCGGGAAGGCAACGCGGA
>JAZJZQ010000423.1:1249-2415 GCA_040389625.1 Pseudomonadota bacterium
CCGTCCAGCGCCTTGAGCAGGCGCTGCTTGTCGCCGTCGGCCAGGAAGGCGTAGCGCAGGCTATCGTAGGACAGCTTCTTCATTTCCGCATAATCAGGCCGGTAGCGGGCCGCGTACAGCACATATTCGCCCGACAGGTTGTTGCGCGACACGCCCGCGTCGTCCGTCGCCAGCACGAACGGCACGCCATACTTGCGGTACAGGGTGACAGGGTGGGCCGCGCCCTTGATGCCGAGGATGAAGTCGTTGCTGCTCAGGTTGACCTCGACGGCGATGCCCTTGTCATGCATGGTTTTCATGATGCGCAGCGCATCGGTCTCATGGGCGATATCCATGCCGTGGCCGATGCGGCTGGCGCCAGCCACCTCGACCGCATCCTTGATGTGGAAGGTCAGGCCTTCCGGCGGCACCATGCCCAGCGCCAGCTCGCCCGCGTGCAGGGCCAGCTTGACGCCGGGATACTTGGCCTTGAGGAAGCGGAACATCTGCATGTGCATCGCATAGTCGCGCATGGAGACGTTCACGCTTTCCTGGCCGACGATGTTGACACCCACGATCTGCGGGCTCAGCGCGGCCAGCTTGAAGCTGGACACCATGGATGCGAACACCTGCGACGGCGACAGGAAGCGCAGCACGAAGGGCTGGTAACGCATGGTGAACTGCGCGTCGTCGATGCCGGCGCTGCCCGTCTTCAAGTTCTCCAGGTAGGAGGCGATCCACTGCTGGTAGCCCTGCTCCTGCTCCAGCCTGGCGCTGTAGGCGGCCAGCGCCGCATCGGTGACGCCATGGGCCAGCGCTTCGCGGTCGAAGTCGTCGTTGTGGGTGAACGGGGCCAGCTCGAAGATGGTCTCGATGTAGCTCAGGTTTTCCTGGATGGCGCGCTGCTTGAGGCGCTGCAGGCCGTCATGCGCGTTGGTCGACGCGACGGGATTGAAATAGGCGAAGGTATCGAAGAACTGGCGGTCCGGCGCCGGCTGCGGGCCGCTGTGGTTGTAGAAATCCTTGTCCGACCAGTGCTGCAGCAGCTGGGCCAGCAGCGTGTTGTCGCCCATCACCTGCTGGCCCGTCACGCAGCTGCGCTCGGCGGCCGGCTTGGCCAGCTCGGCGGCGATGGCGGCCTGGTCGGTCTCTATCATGTAGTTGGCGCGCTTGACGCAGTAGTGCTG
>JAZJZQ010000423.1:2515-6706 GCA_040389625.1 Pseudomonadota bacterium
TGGCGGCCTGGTCGGTCTCTATCATGTAGTTGGCGCGCTTGACGCAGTAGTGCTGGTGGTCCACCCACTCCAGGTACTGCTCGGCGTAGATGGCGCCCGAATAGTGGTGGTGCAGGTCGCCGCCCTTGGGCATCATGGTGAAGAACATCGTCAGTTCGGCCAGCTTGGGTTCGCTGCCGGCCACCAGGGCGGCAAAGTGGCGTTTGGTGATCTCTTCGTTGCTGGCCGCAGTGGCCGCATGGGCCGCGTGCGGCAAGGCGCAGGCGGCAAGGGTGGCGGATACCATCAGGCTGGCGATCGTTTTTTGCATGCAGTGTACTCGCTAAGGTTGAACGGCTATCTTCAGGCAGCGTCGCGCACATGGACCGGGCGCCCGGCCGCAAAGGTGGCGGCCACGGCGCGGTCGTCGCCCAGCAGCGCCAGCGCGAACAGCAATTCCTCCAGGCTGTCGCAACGGCTGGTGCGGCGCTGCAGCAGCGGCGTGGCCTGCGGGTCGAGCACGATGAAGTCCGCTTCCGCGCCGGGCGCGAAACTGCCTATCGTGCCCTCCAGTTGCATGGCGCGGGCCGCGCCCAGCGTGGCCAGGTAGAACATGCGCAGGGCCGACAGGTAGCTGCCTGTCAAGCGCGCTACTTTATAGGCTTCATTCATGGTTTGCAACATCGAGCACGAGGTGCCACCGCCCACGTCCGTGGCCAGCGCCAGCCGCATGCCGGCCGCATCGGCCCGGGCGAAGTCGAACAGGCCGCTGCCCAGGAACAGGTTGGAGGTGGGACAGACGGCGGCGGCGGCGCCCGATTCGGCCATGCGGGCGCGGTCGGCTTCGGCCAGCCAGATGCAGTGGCCGTAGACGGCGCGCGGGCGCAGCAGGCCGCAGCGGTCATACACGTCGAGGTAGCTGCGGGCGGCGGGGAACAGCTCGCGCACCCAGCGGCATTCATCCTCGTTTTCCGACACGTGGCTTTGCAGGAAGGTGTCCGGCCAGGCGGCGGCCAGTTCGCCGGCCAGGCGCAGCTGGGCCTCGCTGGAGGTGGGCGCGAAACGGGGCGTGATGGCGTACAGGGCGCGGCCCCGCTTGTGCCAGCGCCGTATCAGCGCCTCGCTGTCGCGCGCGCCCGATTCGGCCGTGTCGCGCAAGAATTCCGGGCAGTGGCGGTCCATCAGCACCTTGCCGGCCACCATGCGCAGCTGGCGCTGTTCGCTGGCGGCGAAGAAGGCGTCGACCGAGGCCGCGTGCACGGTGCAGTACACCATGGCGGTGGTGGTGCCGCAGCGCAGCAGCTCGTCGAGGAAGAATTCGGCCACCTGGGCCGCGTGCTGCGGGTCGCCGAACTGGCGCTCGGTGGGGAAGGTATAGGTTTCCAGCCACGGCAGCAGGCCCGGCGCCGGCGAGGCGATCATGTCCGTCTGCGGATAGTGGACGTGGGTGTCGATGAAGCCGGGCGTGATCAGCTTGCCGCTGTAGTCGTGCAGCTCGGTGCCGGGGGCCAGCGTGGCGTGCAGCGCGGCATAGTCGCCGGCCGCCACCACTTTGCCCCCGTCCACCAGCAGCAGGCCATCGTCGTGCCAGGCGTGGGCCTGCTCGCTGAAGGCGGGATCGGCGTGGAAGTGGAGCAGGCTGGCGCGGTAGGCTTGCATCGGCGTCCCCGATCAAGTGGCCGTCTGCACGGCCGTGATGGCGCGCAGGATGGCTTCGCTGGTGGCCGGCGCATCGAGCGGCGGCCGCACCCGGTGCTGGCCCACGCTGGAAATGGCGTCGCGGATGGCGAAGAACACGGAGAACGGCAGCAGCAGCGGCGGCTCGCCCACGGCCTTGGAGCGGTGGATGCTGTCTTCCACGTTGGCGTTGGCGTACAGGCGCACGCGGAAGGCGTCCGGACAGTCGGAGACGGCGGGGATCTTGTAGGTCGACGGCGCATGCGTCATCAGCTTGCCGTCCCCGTTCCACCACAATTCCTCCGTCGTCAGCCAGCCCATGCCCTGGATGAAGGCGCCCTCCACCTGGCCGATGTCGATGGCCGGATTGAGCGAGCGGCCCGCGTCGTACAGCACGTCGGCCTGCTGCAGCTTCCATTCGCCCGTCAACGTATCGACCACCACTTCAGCCACCGCCGCGCCGTAGGCGAAATAGGAGAATGGGTGGCCCTGCATGGTGACAGGGTCCCAGTGCAGGCCGGGCGTGGCGTAGAAGCCGTCCGACCACAGCTGGACCCGCGCCAGGTAGGCTTGCCGCACCAGTTCCGCGAACGGCACGGCCTGGCCATGCACATGCACCTGGTTGCCGCAGAAGCGCACGGCGGCGGCCGTGCCGCCATACACGCAGGCGGCCAGCACGGCCAGCCGCTCGCGGATGTGGCGCGCCGCGTCCTGCGCCGCCTTGCCGTTCAGGTCCGCGCCGGTGGAGGCGGCCGTGGCCGAAGTGTTGGCCACCTTGGCCGTGTCGGTGGCCGTTACCCGCACCCGGTCCAGGTCCAACCCCAGTTCATGCGCCACCACCTGCATCACCTTGGTGTTGATGCCCTGCCCCATCTCCGTGCCACCGTGGTTGACCAGCACCGAGCCGTCGGCATAGACGTGCACCAGCGCGCCGGCCTGGTTCAGGTGGGTGACGTTGAAGGCGATGCCGAACTTGACGGGCGTGAGCGCGATGCCCTTCTTCAGCACGGGACTGCGCTCGTTGAACCGGGCGATGGCGGCCCGGCGCAGCCGGTAGTCGCTGCCCTGCTCCAGGTCGGCCACCAGTTCAGCGATCACGTTGTCGACGATGGGCTGGCCGTAGGGCGTGACGTTGCGCTCCGTGATGCCGTAGAAGTTACGGCGCCGCACATCGAGCGGATCGCAACCGAGGTGGCGGGCAATGTCGTCGATGATGTATTCGATGGCGATGGCGCCCTGCGGTCCGCCAAAGCCGCGGAACGCCGTGTTGGACTGAGTGTTGGTCTTGCCGCAGGCGGCCCGGATCTCCACGTCCGACAGATAGTAGGCATTGTCGAAGTGGCACACGGCGCGCGTGGCGACGGGGCCGGACAGGTCGGCCGAGTAGCCGGCCCGCAGCGTCATGTCGACCCGCGCGGCCAGGATGCGGCCGTCCGCATCGTAGCCGGCCTCATATTCGTAGTAGAAGCAGTGGCGCTTGCCGGTGACGAGCATGTCGTCGTCGCGGTCGGCGCGCAGCTTGACGGGACGCTGCAGCCGGTGCGCGGCCAGTCCGGCCACGGCCGCCCACAGGGCCGACTGCGATTCCTTGCCGCCGAAACCGCCACCCATGCGCCGGCATTCCACCTGCACCTGGTGCGCCGGCAGGGCCAGCGCGTGGGCCAGCACATGCTGCATTTCGCTCGGGTGCTGGGTTGAACACAGCACCTGCAGGCACTGGTCTTCGCGCGGAATGGCGTAGGCCACCTGGCCTTCCAGGTAGAAGTGTTCCTGGCCGCCCACGAACAGCTGGCCCCGCACCTTGTGCAAGGCCTGGTCCAGCGCCGCCTGGCAGTCGCCCCGCTGCAGCAGCATGGGCGGCAGCACGTGGGCGCGCGCGTCCCTGGCCTGCTGCGGGGTGAAGATGGCGGGCAGATCGGCATAGCCGACGACGGCGCGGCGAGCCGCGCGGCGCGCGTTGTCGTGGGTGTCGGCCACCACGACGAAGATGGGCTGGCCCACGTACAACACCTCGCCGTCGGCCAGGATGGGATCGTCGTGCAGGATGGGGCCGCATTCGTTCACGCCGGGGAAGTCGCGCGCCGTGTAGACGGCCGCCACGCCGGGCGCGGCCAGCACGGGCGCCAGATCCAGCGCCGTGATGCGGGCGTGGGCCCGCGACGACAGCCCCAGGGCCGCGTGCAGCGTGCCCTGGATTTCCGGCACGTCGTCGGCGTAGGTGGCCTTGCCCAGTACATGCAGGCGGGCCGATTCATGGGGGCTGGGCAGGCCGACGGCGGCCCATGCCGTGACCTGGCGTTCCGTTGCGCCGGCGTAGTTCATGGCGACATCCTTTCAGGCGCGGTGAGCGTGAAAGCGGCTGGCGCCGGCCACGGCCTGTATTGGCGCGGCACCTCGGGAGACTACGCCATCATACGCCCGAATCGTCCCGCCCCGGCCCGACTGAGCCCGACCGGCCGCGCCGGCCGTCAGCCCATGCTGCCGTTACGCCACAAACGGATGGTGCGTGTGCCAGTGTTCGGCGATGTCGATGCG
>JAZJZQ010000424.1:0-2451 GCA_040389625.1 Pseudomonadota bacterium
GCCGAAAAAGCCGATGTGCCGGTGACGCTCGACGCGCTGGGCACCGTGACGGCGGCGGCCACCACCACCGTGCGGGCGCAGGTGTCGGGCATCCTGCAGCAGGTGCTGTTCAAGGAAGGGCAGATGGTCAAGGCGGGCCAGGTGCTGGCCCAGATCGACCCGCGCCAGTTCGAGATGGCGCTGCTGCAGGCGAGCGGCCAGCGCCAGCGCGACGAGGCCCAGCTGGAAAACGCCAAGCTGACGCTGGAGCGCTACCGCACGCTGCTGGGCCAGGACTCGATCGCGCGCCAGGACGTGGATACGCAGGCGGCCCTGGTCAAGCAGCTGCAAGGCACGGTGATGACGGACCGCGCGGCCGAAGGCATGGCGCGCCTGAACCTTGGCTACACCAAGGTGGTGGCGCCCATCGGCGGCCGGGTGGGTCTGCGGGCGGTGGACGTGGGCAACCTGGTCGGCTCCGGCGACGCGGGCGGCATCGCCGTCATCACCCAGCTCTCGCCGATCGACGTGACCTTTACCGTACCGCAGGACCAGGCGCCGGACGTGCTGGCACGGGCGGGCGAGGGCGGCGCTTTGCCGGCCACCGCCTTTGACCGCACCCGCACCACGGCGCTGGCGGAGGGCCGCTTTGCGGCGCTCGACAACCAGGTCGACACCCAGACCGGCACCGTCAAGGCCAAGGCACGCTTCGCCAACGACAAGATGGCGCTGTTCCCCAGCCAGTTCGTCAACCTGCGGCTGGAACTGCGCACCATCGAGGATGCGGTGATGGTGCCGGTGACGGCGCTGCGCCACGGCGCCAGTGGCGATTTCGTGTACGTGCTCAACGCCGACCGCACCGTGTCGCTGCGACCCGTCACGCGCGGCCAGGCGACGACCGACAAGGTGCAGATGAAGACGGGCCTGCAGGCCGGCGAGCAGGTCATCACAGAAGGCGCCGACCGCCTGAAGGATGGTGCCCGAGTGGTGCTGGCGGGCGACAAGCCCGGTGCCGGCGCCGGCGGCGGCCGGCGTGGCGGCCATCGCGGCGGCGCGGGAGCAGGTGCGGGCGCGAACGCTGGTGCGGCTCCCGATGGCGGCGCAGGCGCCGGTGCTGGCATGGGCGGACGCGCGCACGCGGGTGGACGCGCCGGTGACGGCGCTGGCGCAGGGGCCAGTGTAGGCGCCAGTGCCGGGCCGGAAGCGCGACGTCCACCGCGCGGGAGCGCGCAATGACGATGCCGCGCCCCGGGCTGGACGCCGCCCGCACGGAGACGTTGCCATGAGTCCGTCCGCACCGTTCATCCAGCGCCCGGTGGCCACCTCGCTGCTGATGCTGGCCATCGTGCTGGCGGGCCTGGTCGGCTTCAAGTTCCTGCCGCTGTCGGCGCTGCCGCAGGTGGACTTCCCCACCATCCAGGTGCAGACGCTGTACCCCGGCGGCAGCCCCGAAGTGATGGGCCAGACCGTGACGGCGCCGCTGGAGCGCCAGTTCGGCCAGATGGCCGGGCTGCAGCGCATGAGTTCCACCAGCGCCGCCGGCGTGTCCCTCATCACGCTGCAATTCTCGCTGGGCCAGACGCTGGACGTGGCCGAGCAGGAAGTGCAGGCTGCCATCAACGCCGGCGCCTCGCTGCTGCCGACCGATCTGCCGGCCCCGCCCGTGTACGCCAAGGTCAATCCGGCCGACGCGCCCGTGCTGACGCTGGCCATCACCTCCGACACCATGCCGCTCACGCAAGTGCAGAACATCGTCAACACCCGGCTGGCGCTGAAGATCAGCCAGGTCAGCGGCGTGGGACTGGTCACGCTGAGCGGCGGCCAGCGGCCGGCCGTGCGCATCCAGGCCGACACCCAGGCCCTCGCGTCCTACGGCCTGGGACTCGATACGCTGCGCAGTGCCATCACCAGCGCCAACGCCAACAGCGCCAAGGGCAGCTTCGACGGCCCGACCCGCTCCTTCACCATCAACGCCAACGACCAGCTGCTGGCCGCCGACGACTACCGCAAGCTGATCGTGGCCTACCGCAACGGCGCGCCCGTGCGGCTGGACGACGTGGCCCAGGTGGTCGACAGCGCGGAGAACGTCAAGCTGGGCGCCTGGTCCGGCCTGCGGCCGGCCATCATCCTCAACGTGCAGCGCCAGCCCGGCGCCAACGTGATCGCCACCGTGGACGCCATCAAGAGCCGCCTGCCGGAGCTGACGGCCGGCCTGCCCGGCGCGCTGCGTGTGGACGTGCTGAGCGACCGCACCACGGGCATCCGCGCCTCGGTCGAGCATGTGGAGACGGAACTGATGCTGGCCGTGGTGCTGGTGGTGCTGGTCATCTTCGGCTTCCTGCACAGCGTGCGGGCCACCGTGATCGCCAGCCTGGCCGTGCCCATCTCGCTGATCGGCACCTTCGGCGTCATGTATATGCTCGGCTACAGCCTGAACAACCTGTCGCTGATGGCGCTGACCATCGCCACCGG
>JAZJZQ010000425.1:0-10487 GCA_040389625.1 Pseudomonadota bacterium
TCGAACGGCGGCCCCGGCGGCGGCTGCACCAACCTGGACCCGTCGCGCGACCCCAACCTGCCATCCTGCGGCTCGACCAGCGGCAACGGCACCACGACGGGCGCGGCCTCGCTGGCCCTGACCCTCACCGACGGCACCGGCGCGGCCACCAACAGCATTACGCCTGAACGCAGCGGCACCTTGCAGGCCAAGATCAAGGACAGCAAGGGCGTGGCCCAGGCCAATGTGGCCGTGACCTTTGTCACCACCGACAAGACGGCCGTGCTGAAGCCCGCCTCCGGCACGGCACTGACCGACAGCAACGGCGTGGCCAGCATCGGCCTGGGGGCCGGCAGCGTGGCCGGCGCCTACACGGCCACGGCCAGCGCCACGGTCGGCAGCGTCGTCACCGGCTCGGTCAGCTACGCCGTCACCTTCAAGACGCTCAGCCTGAGCAGCCTCACGTTCTCGCCGGCCACGCTCTCGGCCGGCGGCAACGCAAGCATCAGCGTGACCGTGCTCAGCGACGGCGTGCCCTACACGCCGCCGCTGCCTGTCACCTTCAGTTCGCCCTGCGTGACGGCCGGCAAGGCCAGCATCGGCAGTCCCGTGCTGACCCAGGCCGGTGTGGCCGTGGCCAGCTACACGGACAAGGGTTGCGGCGTGGCCGATGTGGTGACCGCCAGTGTCACGCTGGGCAGCGCCACGGCTACCCAGACCGGCACCCTGACCGTGCTGCCCGCCTCGGCCGGCTCGATCAAGTTCGTCGGCGCGCAGACCACCAACATCGCGCTCAAGGGCACGGGCGGCTTCGGCCGGCAGGAATTCTCGACCCTGACGTTCCAGGTGCTCGACACCACGGGCGCGCCCGTGTCAGGCAAGCAGATCGATTTCAGGTTCGCCGACACCATGACGACGAGCGCCGTCGGCGGCCTCACGCTCAATCCGGCCTCGGCCACCTCGGCGGCCGATGGCACCGTCACCACGCTGGTGACCGCCGGCACCATCCCGACCTCGGTACGGGTGGTGGCTTTGATCCATGACGCGCCCATGATCACCACGCTGTCGAACATCCTGGTCATCTCCACCGGCGTACCCGACCAGGCGCACTTCTCGTTGTCGTCCGAGATCGGCAATTGCGAAGGCCGCGATTTCGACCAGCACTGCTCGTTCATCACCGTAACCATGGGCGACCATTTCGGCAATCCCGTGCCCGATGGTACGGCGGTCAACTTCAGCGCCGAAGGTGGCACCATAGGCGCGTCCTGCGTGACCGGCTCGCTGCCGCCGCCAGGCAGCACACCAGTTGGCCAGACTACCAACTCCTCGATTGGCCCCGGTTCCGGCAGCTGCACGGTGGAACTACGCTCCGGTAAGCCACGGCCCGCCAACGGCCGCGTCACCATCCTCGCCTATGCGCTCGGCGAAGAAAACCTGCTCGACAACAACGGCAACAACGTTTACGACAGCGGTGATAAGTTCGTCGACAAGAGTCCCGACATTTTCCGTGACGATAACGAAAACTTCATTTGGACGGCCGGTGAACCCTGCATAGGCCCCAACAGCGACGGCGCGTGCAGCACGCCAGGCGATGGCATCTACAATGGCGTATTGCGCATACCGCAGATGCCGAGCGCGCAAACGCTGCGCATCAGCGACCAGTTGGTCGTGCAGTTCTCCGGCAGCAACCCCGCCGTAATCACCTTCCCGGCCACGGCCAGCTGTGGGAGCAACCTGGCCGCCAACGTCGCGGTAAAGGTGGCTGACGCCGTTGGCAATCTGATGCCAGCGGGCACCGAACTGACCTTCAACGCCACTTTCGGCCTGACCGATAAGCCGCCCGTCGTCACTCCAGGTAGCGTCAAGGTGCCCAACGTCGTGCTGGCCGTGGGACAACCGCTGGTGGTGCCGACCTACAACGTGAGCGTCAGCTGCCCAAGCGCTACGGCCTCCGGTGTATTCAACATTACGGTGACCACGCCTAACGGCATCAGCACCAACGGCAGCCTCAACATCGCTCCTGTCCCCTGATAAGATGGTCGCGTGAGCAGGGCCGGTCCGGCGCAAGCCAGGCCGGCCTTTTTTTCGTCGTCAGGCTGGTACTATGCAATCGCTGGGTACTGCGGCACCAACGGCCCACGCCGGTTTTCCGTCGCCGGCCCGGCCAATGGTACAAGAGGATTGCCCCGCGCCCCGTTTTGGAGTAACTTGAGCTTTATCAAAGATTAAGGAACGCGCATGGGTCTACAGTCCAACTGCAGACCGCCGTTGCCGCCACGGGAAGCCAGGTTTTGCAGCGCGCCTGATTTTCCGTAAAGCAATGCCATGCCGTATCCCGCGCCTATTTCAACCCATTGGAGCAGAGCATGGAAACCGTGGCCCTGGAAATCGAAGGCATGACCTGCGGCGGCTGCGCCGCCAGTATCGAAAAAATGTTATACGGTGTGGCGGGCGTGCAGACGGCCGCCGTGACGCTGGACGGCGCCCGCGCCGAGATCACGTTCGATCCGCGCCAGACCAGCGCCGCCGCGTTGACGGCCGTGGTGACGGACGCCGGCTACGGCGCCCACGTGGCCAGCCTGGCCACGGCCGGCCAGCGGCCCGTGGCCGAACCGGCCGGCGGCGCATGAACGGAAGGGCGGGGTGCGCGCCGCGCGCCCTGCCCGGCCGCAACCAGGGAGGGATGTCATGACTGAACGCACCGTGTTGGAATCGATCGGCCAGCGCCACGTGCTGACCATCAAGCCGGACGCCAGCAGCCTGGACGCTGCCTGCGCCATGACCAAGGCCCATTGCGGCAGCATCCTCATCATCGACGACAGCGGCGCCATGGTGGGCATCCTGACCGAGCGCGACCTGATGACCAAGATCGTGGCCCAGCGCCGCGACGCCGCCGCCACGCCCGTGTCGGTCATCATGACCCACAACCCGCACTTCATCGCGCCCCAGACCACGGTGTCGGACGCGGTGCTGATCATGAAGCGGCATAACTTCCGCCACCTGCCCGTGATCTCCGCCACCTCGCAGCTGCTGGGCGTGTTTTCCATCCGCGACGCCATGCCGCGCGAACTGATGGAGGCGGAAACCATGGCCGACCTGATCGACCAGCAATTTACCAACGTGCTTAGTTGACCCCGGCCCGCGCGGCCATCAGGAGGAGCTCTTGCGACCTACCGACATCGTCAGCCCCGACTACTTCCACAAGGTGGTCGATTGCCAGTGGGCCTGCCCGGCCCACACGCCCGTCCCCGAATATATCCGCCTGATCGCCGCCGGCCGCTACTCGGACGCCTACCTCGTCAACTGGGAATCGAACGTCTTCCCCGGCGTGCTGGGGCGCACCTGCGACCGCCCGTGCGAGCCGGCCTGCCGCCGCAGCCGCGTGGAGGACGAGGCCGGCAAGCAACCGGTGGCCATCTGCCGCCTGAAACGGGTGGCGGCCGACTACAAGGACGACATCCGCGACCGCCTGCCCCAGCCGGCGCCGCGCAACGGCCGCCGCGTGGCCTGCGTGGGCGCGGGCCCGGCCTCGCTGACGGTGGCGCGCGACCTGGCCGTGCAGGGCTACCAGGTGACGGTGTACGACTCGGAGGCCAAGGCCGGCGGCTTTATCCGCAGCCAGATCCCCAAGTTCCGCCTGCCAGAGGAAGTGATCGACGAGGAAACGGGCTACATCCTGGACCTGGGCGTGGAACTGCGCGGCGGCCAGCGCATCGCCAGCCTGCAGTCGCTGCTGGCCCAGGGCTACGACGCCGTGTTCGTCGGCTGCGGCGCGCCGCGCGGGCGTGACCTGCCGCTGCCGGGACGGGCCGAGGCGGCGCCCAACATCCACATCGGCATCGACTGGCTGTCGTCCGTCTCGTTCGGCCACGTGCAGGGCATAGGCCGGCGCGTGATCGTGCTGGGCGGCGGCAACACGGCCATGGACTGCTGCCGCTCGGCCAAGCGCCTGGGCGGCGAACAGGTGAGCGTGATCGTCCGTTCCGGCTTCGACGAAATGAAGGCCAGCCCGTGGGAAAAGGAAGACGCCCAGCACGAGGGCGTGACCATCCTCAACTACCTGGCGCCCAAGGCCTTCGTGCTCGATAACGGCAGGCTGTGCGGCATGCAGTTCGAAGCGATGGCGGCCAGCACCGACAGCGCCGGCCGGCGCACGCTCAAGCCCACGGGCGAGCCGGAACGCTTCGTCCCCTGCGACGACGTGCTGGTGGCCGTGGGCCAGGAAAACGCCTTCCCGTGGATAGAGCGCGACATCGGCCTGGCCTTCGACGAGCATGGCATGCCGGTGGTCGATCCCGTCACCTTCCAGTCCAGCGCGGCGCGCGTGTTCTTCGGCGGCGACGCCGCCTTCGGGCCCAAGAACATCATCACGGCCGTGGCCCACGGCCACGCGGCGGCCGTCTCCATCGACAAGTTCTGCAACGGCGAGGACTTGCGCCAGCGCCCGCCGCCCATGGTCCATTTACTGAGCCAGAAGATGGGCATCCACGAGTGGAGCTTCGACAATGCCGTCACGCCCGAGCACCGCTTCAAGGTGCCGCTGCGCGACGTCAGCGCGGCACTGAAGAACATCCGGGTCGAGGTGGAGCTGGGCTACGACCAGCAGCTGGCCCTGAAGGAAGCGCGGCGCTGCCTGAACTGCGACGTGCAGACCGTGTTTTCGGACAGCCTGTGCATCGAGTGCGACGCCTGCGTCGACATCTGCCCCATGGACTGCATCAGCTTCGTCGAGAACGGCGAGGAAGGCGAACTGCGCGAACGGCTCAAGGCGCCGGCCCTGAACCTGGCGCAATCGCTGTTCGTGTCCGGTAACCTGAAGACGGGCCGCATCATGGTCAAGGACGAAGACGTGTGCCTGCACTGCAGCCTGTGCGCCGAGCGCTGCCCCACGGGCGCCTGGGACATGCAGAAATTCTTCTTCTCGCCCGGCCGCGCCGGCCCGGCCTGCCGCCCGCAACCCACCGCGCCGCTGCGCCAGATCGGATAGGAGCCACTTAGGAGCAACCATGCCGCCTGCACTGCAAGCCGTCAACGATTTCGTCGTCAAGTTCGCCAACGTCAATGGCTCAGGCTCCGCCTCGGCCAACGAACTGTTCGCCCGCGCCATCCTGCGCATGGGCGTGCCCGTCAGCCCCCGCAACATCTTCCCGTCCAACATACAGGGCATGCCGACCTGGTACGAGGTGCGCGTGAGCGAGGCCGGCTACCTGGGCCGGCGCGGCGGATGCGACCTGATGGTGGCCATGAACCCGCAGACGTGGGCCGCCGACCTCAAGGAAATCACGCCCGGCGGCTACCTGTTCTACGACGACACGCGGCCCATCCCGCCCACCGAGTTCCGCGCCGACGTGCACGCCATCGGCATGCCGCTCACCATGATCTGCAACGAAGCCTACACCGACGTGCGGCTGCGCCAGCTGTTCAAGAACATCGTCTACGTGGGCGCCCTGTCGGCCCTGCTGGGCATAGAGCCGGCCGTGCTGGAGCAGCTGTTCTCCGAGCAGTACAAGGGCAAGGAAAAGCTGTACGACTCCAACGTCAAGGCCTTGCACCTGGGGCGCGACTACGCGCTGGCCCACATCGACTGCGCCGCCGTGGGCCTGAAGGTGCAGCGGGCCGACAATGTGGGCGAGCGCATTTTCATGGACGGCAACAGCGCCGCCGCGCTGGGCTGCGTGTATGGCGGCGCCACCGTGTGCGCCTGGTATCCGATCACGCCCTCGTCCTCGCTGGCCGAAGCGTTCCAGAAGTACTGCCACAAGTTCCGCGAAGACCCGGACACGGGACGCCACAACTACGCCATCATCCAGGCCGAGGACGAACTGGCCTCGATCGGCATGGTGATCGGCGCCGGCTGGAACGGCGCGCGCGCCTTCACGGCCACGTCCGGCCCCGGCATCTCGCTGATGACGGAGTTCATCGGCCTGGCCTACTTTGCCGAGATCCCCGCCACCATCATCAACGTGCAGCGCGGCGGGCCGTCCACCGGCATGCCCACGCGCACCCAGCAGGCCGACATCCTGTCCTGCGCCTACGCCTCCAACGGCGACACCAAACACGTGCTGCTGTTCCCGGAAGACCCCAAGGAATGCTTCGACTTCGCCGCCACGGCGCTGGACCTGGCCGACCGGCTGCAAACGCCCGTGTTCATGATGACGGACCTCGACATCGGCATGAACACGCGCCTGTGCGCGCCGCTGGAGTGGGACGACGCGCGCCGCATGGACCGCGGCAAGGTGATGCACTACGATGAACTGGAAAGCGGCCGCGATTTCGGCCGCTACCTGGACGTGGACGACGACGGCATCCCCTACCGCACCCTGCCCGGCACCCATCCGAAACGGGGCGCCTATTTCACGCGCGGCACCACCAAGGACAGCTACGCCCGCTACAGCGAGGAAGGTTCGGTCTACGTGGCCAACATGGAACGGCTGCACAAGAAGTTCGAGACGGCCAAGACGCTGGTACCGGCCCCCATCGAGCGCCGCGCGGCCCAGCCCACGCGCTACGGCGTGCTGTACTTCGGCTCCACCAGCCCGGCCATGACGGAGGCGCTCGACATGCTCACGCACGACGCCCAGCACGTGGACGCGCTGCGCATCCGCGCCTACCCGTTCAGCGCCGCCGTGATGGACTTCATCGCCGCCCACGAACACGTGTTCGTCGTCGAGCAGAACGCCGATGCCCAGCTGCGCGGCATGCTCATCCTCGAAGGCAACCTGAACGCGGCCAAGCTGCTGCCCGTGCTGCACTACGACGGCACGCCGATCACGGCCCGCTTCATCGCCGACGCCATCGGCGCCCGGCTCGACTCCCGCAAGGTCACTCCCATCAAGAAGGTGGCGCAATGAGCTATCTGGCCAAACCCAAGCTGCACCATCCGGAACTGAAGGCCAACCGGCTGGGCTACACGCGGCGCGACTACGAAGGCGCCATGTCCACCCTGTGCGCCGGCTGCGGGCACGACTCCATCTCGGCCGCCATCATCCAGGCCTGCTACAACCTGGCCATCGAACCGCACCGGGTGGCCAAGCTGTCGGGCATAGGCTGCTCATCCAAGTCGCCCACCTACTTCCTGGGCGGCTCGCACGGCTTCAACACCGTGCACGGACGCATGCCGTCCGTCCTGACGGGCGCCAACCTGGCCAACCGCGATTTGATCTACCTGGGCGTCTCAGGCGACGGCGACTCGGCCTCCATCGGCCTGGGGCAGTTCGTGCACAGCATGCGGCGCGCCGTCAACATGGTCTACATCGTCATGAACAACGGCGTGTACGGGCTGACCAAGGGCCAGTTCTCGGCCACGGCCGACCAGGGCTCGCGCTCCAAGCGGGGCGTGGTCAACAGCGACTCGCCAGTGGACCTGGCGGCGCTGGCGCTGCAACTGGGCGTGAGCTACGTGGCGCGCGGCTTTTCCGGCAACAAGGAACAGCTGGTGCCCATGATAGAAGGGGCCTTCATGCACCAGGGTGCGGCGTTCATCGACGTCATTTCGCCATGCGTGGCCTTCAACAACCACCCCGGCTCGACCAAGAGCTACGACTACGTGCGCGAGCATAACGAGGCCGTCAACCGGGTCGACTTCGTGCCCCATGCGGAAGAATTGACGGGCCAGTTCACGCCCGGCACGGTGCAGGAAGTGCTGCAGCACGACGGCAGCGTGCTGCGCCTGCGCACGCTGCAGGCCGAATTCGACGTGCACGACCGCATCGCCGCCATCAACTACCTGTACCAGCGCCAGGCCGAGGGCGAAGTGGTGACGGGCCTGCTGCACATCGATCCCACGCCGGAGGATATGCACAGCCACCTGAACACGTCGCTGCGGCCGCTCAATACGCTGGATGAGGCGGTGCTGTGCCCCGGCTCGGCAGCGCTAGCCCGTATCAACGCGGCGCTGCGCTAGGCAAAAACACGAGCTACAGCGCCGTTTGCTTTTTCTCTGCCGGCGGCGGCAATCAATGACATGCCGCCCCAACCCAGCCGGATTGCAGCTGCGCGGTTCTTTCCGCCCTTCCGCTCATGTCGCCTTCCCACCAACCAACTGCCGCCATAGACAGGGGGGGTATAGGCTGGCGACTCCCTCCGGCAACGCGTCTCGTTGGCCTGTCTCGTTCTGTCTCGTTTTGTCTTGTTTGAACTCGGCGTGAATTTCCTTGTCTAAAGAGACAGAACGCGACAAAACCAGACAACTCTAACAGGAGAAACGAGTATGAATGCCAGAGGCACCGAAACCGCCATACCACCCGCTGCCTACTCCGAACTGAGCAACTATTTGCGCATGTCCGGCAGCACGCTCACGACCACCGAAGCGGTCGTGCGCGCAATTCAGCACTGGATGGAAATGCAGCGAGAAACAGCGGCACCACTGCAGGGATATCAATGGAAATGCCTGTTCCTGCCCGACGGGAGCCGGGTGCGCATGCATGTCGGCGAAACATGGCATTACGCCGAGGTGGTGGGCGAAGACCTCACGTACCGGGGGCGCGCCGTCTCGCCGCGGCAACTGACATTGTTAATTGCCGGCGATGGCAGCAACGCCTGGCGCGACTTGTGGATACGCCGCCCCGGCGAGAAGAACTGGACGGCCGCGTACCGATTGAGGCGCCAGCTTGAACAGCAGGCGCACAAGCCGCCCACATCGCATATGGACGCCATGCGGGCTGTCGCCAGCAGCATGAGCGACACGCTCAAGACGGCATTGACGCTGGTCCAGCACGCCAGCTTTCACGCCGAAGAACAGGTCGAGCGCCGCCTGCCCAAACACCGGCGGCGAGAGGATTTCATGATCGATGATTGCAAGGCGGACTGATGATGAGCTTCCCATAGAGCTGGCAATCGGACGGCGCCGCGAGGGGCAGTTATCGCCCCATGGCACAAGTTCGAAGTAGCGTCAAACAATTGACGGGCAATGCCTCTTTCATCCGACTATTACTTTAACTGGCCCCTTCCAAGGACACAATTGTTCAAGCCAATACCCAGATGGCCCCTTCGGTAAAGACATACTGAGCAGGGTTGGATGCACTTGGTATCCAACCTTAGAAAGCTGCATCGCGAGCTGCAGTCTGCGTTGCCGTAGAATTGGCGCGTAGTTCGGCGGTGCGTTATGGTATCGATTTCGCGCCCAGAACCGAGTGAAATGTAAATGTTCGCGCGCTGTAATTGAGCGCAGAAGCCTCCACTTTTCGTTTACAGGCATGGCGTAAGTGGGGCGCTTCAGCAGCCGGTACGATAGGTCGAATTTCTGGAATTTCCGGTTATTGCGCCGCGATGGGTATCTCTGGTTGCGTTGCCATTTCATAGAAGCTCCGGGATTTTTTCTGCGGCTCTACGTTTGTTTAGTAAGGTCCGGTTGTGGCCGGCCGTTCACCTCGGCGCTCACCTGCAAGTAACAAGAATCGATTCCTTCGATGCGCTCCAGCGTCCACCCCTGCGCAGCATAAAATCGGTCTGCCCTCGTGCCGGAACTGGTGCTCAATCGAACGATCTCGTGGCCTTGCTCGAAGAGCCACCCAACAGCCATATTCAGCAACTGCTTGGCGAGCCCTCGTCCTTCATATTCCGGCGACATGAACAGGGCCCAGATTGACGCATCGGTCTTGTTTGCGTAGCTGAATCCGACAATTACCCCATCGATTTCGGCAACCCAGCCCCGCCCGAGCTTGTCCAGATAATCTTCATACATTTTCTGGGAAATCCGGTTAGGATCGGAAAGAACGTTTTCGCGCACCGCCAGCCGAATCGTCGACATCGTGGGAATGTCCTGTGAATTCGCGCGGCGAAAATTGGCTACTTTGATTGCGGTCATGTTTGGATTCTAATTATTTCTGCTTGATGCTTCGATTGGCAACTCCTGGCCGGTTTTCCTCAGGCCGTTGCTGGACGCCGCAGAATAGCATTCTTGCCGAAACGAAAAATGCGCAAATTGTCACGACATCAAATTTCCAGCGAAGACACCCGAAAGGTCACTCGTCGACTCCATGCTTGTTCGTTGTTCGCGAACAGCATCCGCCCTGGGGATTTTGCATCGGCGGACAAACGACCGAGCCGAAAGAACAGTAGACGCAACAATCGCCTGGTTTCGGCCGCAGGACGGCATGACAGTGCTCGCATTCGTAATACCACTGGCAGGCATCGACTGGCATGGTCTCTTGTTTCGCATGGCCGCAAACCGGGCACGTGATGATTGACTCGAGGATGAGACCATTCATTTTGCATCTCCGAGCGGCTTGCATAAGGAGCTTCACGCCTGCTGCGCTGGCGCCCACCGCAACAATTTTAGTCTTCACGCCGCAAACGAAATCGGCAGCTTTCGACCAAACGCGCCCGGCATCCGGCCAGCATACCACTCCGCCCACGCAAGGAATACCAGCTTGACCGGCACTGTTGCGGCCCCGAAAAAGGAAAAGGGGAGCCGCAGCTCCCCTCCTCCCAACATCGATCCGCGCAAGGCGAACTTACATGATGTGATGTCCCAGCCACCACGCGCACGCCGCCACGAAGGCCGACGC
>JAZJZQ010000426.1:0-2893 GCA_040389625.1 Pseudomonadota bacterium
CCAGGTTGCGTACTTCGGACGCCACCACGGCGAAGCCGCGGCCCTGCTCGCCGGCGCGTGCCGCTTCCACCGCCGCATTCAAGGCCAGGATGTTGGTCTGGAAGGCGATACCGTCGATCACGCCGATGATGTCGACGATCTTCTTGGCCGAGGCGTCGATCGAGCCCATGGTGTCGACCACCTGGCCGACGATGGTGCCGCCTTTTTCCGCCACGTCCGACGCGGCCTGCGCCAGCTGGTTGGCCTGGCGCGCGTTCTCGGCGTTCTGGCGCACGGTGGAGGTCAGTTCCTCCATCGACGATGCCGTCTCTTCCAGCGAGCCGGCCTGCTGCTCCGTGCGCGAGGACAGATCCTGGTTGCCGGCCGCGATCTGGCTCGATGCGGTGGCGATGGTGTGCGTGCCTTGCTGCACCTGGCTGACGACGTTGCGCAGCGAGTCGTTCATGCCATGCAGGGCTTTCATCAGGTCGCCGATCTCGTCGCGCGTAGTCTCGGCGGCGAATTCGGTGGTCAAGTCGCCGGTGGCGACGGTGCCGGCGATGTCGACCGCCGACTGCAGCGGCGCCGTGATGCTGCGCGAGATGACCCAGGCCGCCAGGCCGCCGACGGCGATCAGCAATACCGACAGTATGGTCTGCAGCATGGTGCCGCGCGCGTTGGCCGCCTCGATGGCCAGCGCCGTGTCGTCGATGGCCTTGCGCTGGAACGCCAGCAGCTCCTTGACCTTGTTCTGGTAGGCCGTGGCCGCCGGCTTGAATTCCTGTTGATAGATGCGCTCGGCGCCGGCCGCGTCGCCGCTCTTGCGGGCCGCGGTGACGGCGTTCTTGGCCGTCTGGTATTTGTTGCGCAAGCCAAGGGCCTGGTCGTAGATGGCTTTCTCTTCCGGGCTGACCAGCAATTCCTTGATGCTGTTCAGTAGCGCCGTGCCCTGCTTGACGCTGTCGGCGATGACGTCGGCGAAGGTGGTGGGCAGCGCGTCGTCCGTGCTGCGGGCGATCAGTTCGGTGCGGGCGATGGCCGAGTAGATCAGCACATACCAGTCCGAGACGATGCGTTCCTTGGCCAGTGGCTTGGCCATCATCTGTTTGGTCGCTTCGCCGTTGGCGCGTTCGTTGACAAGTGCCACCGAGGTGGCAAATACGGACAGCAACAGGACGATGGCAAAGCCGATCGAGAGGCGGGTGCGGATGCGCAGGTGTGACAGGAATTTCATGGCGTGGTCTCCCTGGAAGGCCGGCGTGCTACAGGCGGATTTGAGGCTGGCGGCGCTGTAAGTATGCGCCCAAGCGCCGTCGTCCGGCATGAAATTTTCTGTCGAATTCGTTGCTTTTTCGAAACAATATTTCATCCCGGAAGCACCGGGCGCCGCCGTCAGAATGGCTGCGCCAGCTGCAGGTCGGGCTGTTCGCACCAGCGCGCCAGCGCCTCGGCCATGCGCTCGCTTTCGGCGATGGCGCGGCTCCAGTCGCGCGTGCGGGTCGCGTGGTCCTGGCCGTAGAACTTGAAGTCGCGCCGGTCCGGCAGCTTGCCGTTGGGGAGGCTGGCCACGAACGACGGCGAGGGCGAAACCAGGATCACGTTCTCCAGCGCGGCGTCGCGCGCGCGGCGCCAGGGCATGGACTTGTCGAGCCAGCCGGGCACGATATAGTCGGCAAAGTGCGGGTACAGCACCAGGCCCGGATCGCGCTGGTAGGGCAGGTGCAGGTGGTAGTCGATCAAGCCGCCGTCCCAGTAGTTGCCGGGCGGGGCGCCGGCGATGCCCGACACCGCTTCCAGCACCAGCGGGATGGAGCCTGAGGCCAGCAGCGCGTCGCGCAGGTTGGCCTCGGACAGGCCGACGAAATGGCCGGCGAAGGCGTCGAAGGGCTGGCGCAGCCAGTCGGCGTCATCGCGTCCGTCGTGGAATACCACCCGTTCCATCGAAGCGGCCAGGCGACGGCGCGCCACGGCGTTGTTGGCGGCGGCCAGCAGGAAGCCGGCCATTTCGCGCCAGCGGGCGCCGCCCGTGTCGGCCAGCGGGCCGGCGCCGCGCACGGTCAGCACGGCCAGGCGGTGGCCCGGGTGGTTCAGTACTTCGGCGGCGCGTCCATCCAGTACTTCGTCCAGCAGGGCGCGGCAGGTGCGGCTGACGTAGGCCGCGTCGACCTTGGCCGGGTAGCGCTGGCCTGCGTACAGGCGGGCCAGCCGGCGGTGCGCGGCCACCGGGTCGTGGAAGGCGGATGCCGCCATGCGCCAGGCGCCGATCGAGGCGCCCACCAGCGTGCGCTGGCGCGGCGCCCGCGGCAGCCAGGAACCGGACATCCAGCAATCGATGCCGTTCAGGATCAGGCCCTTGGGGCCGCCGGCCGCGGCGGGGACGATGGCGATGTCGGCCGGTTGCAGGCCGTCGGCGGCGATGCGCTGGCGGGCGCGCTGGCCCAGGCGGATGGTGATGGGTGAAGACATGGCGGCTCGGCTTGTGATGGTCAACTGGCGTTGCAAGTTCGGATGCGGTTGCGGGCGCAGGTGTAAGAGCGGGCGCGGTTGGCCGGCCCGGCCATGCCACCGCCGCGATGCGGACGGCGGCGTTGGCGCCCGCCCGGCCCGGGTTACTTCAGGCCGCCGCCCAGGGCCCGGTACAAATCGATGGCACTGGTGGTGCGCAGCAGGCGCGCCTGCACCAGCGCCTGCTGGCTGGCGAACAGTTCGCGCTGGGCGTCGAGTACGTCGAGCGAGCTGGCCACGCCGTTGGCGAAGCGCAGATCGAGCAGCTGCAGGCGGTCGGCCTGGGCGTCCTGGATGGCGCGCTGCGCCGTCACCTGGTCGCCCAGGTAGCTGCGCGCGGCCAGCGCGTCGGCCACTTCGCGGAAGGCGGTCTGGATGGTCTTCTCGTAGTCGGCCACGGCCAGGTTCT
>JAZJZQ010000427.1:0-1933 GCA_040389625.1 Pseudomonadota bacterium
CGGGGCTGGCGGCCCATTGCGCCAGATCGCGCGGCGCCGCTTCGATATCGCCATCTGCGCGTATGCGCAGCAATCCCATGTCGAGCAGGCTACGGAACAGCATCTGGTCCTCAAGCGGCGGACGCGGTGCGGCTGGCACCAGATAGTCGCCAGGCGGCAGCGTCGCGCCGACCGGTCTGCCGCGGGCAGGAAACGCCGTCACCAGCGCGTCCGGCGCGGCGACCGGCGCTGTGCGTACGAGGCCGGCGAGCGTGGCAAGCGCCGCCAGTCCGTGGCGGTCCATGCTCGCACTCCGTTGCTGCGCCCGGTACAGTTGCACCAGCAGCTCTCCGGCCTGCGGGCACAACGCATTCGTGCGGCGTTCCAGCCGCATCGCCGCCGCGCCGTTACCCCAGCTCAGCCAACCCTGCTCCCGCAGGCTCACCTGTCCGCCGGCGCCTTGTTCGACCTGACCAAGACTGGTGTCGCTGAGCCAGCGCGCATCGCCGGCCACGCTGCGCCAGCGCAGCTGCAGCGCTTCGCTGTCCGGGCCGGCAAAGTCCGGTCGTAACCGGCCGCTGATCTGTATTTCGGGCATGGGCGCTTCCCCTTCACGCGGCGCGTCCACCAGCAGGACGTTATGCAGGGCGAGCGTTGCTCCACCTTCCCGGTTGCGTTGCACCCAGCGCCGCACGTCGTCAAAGCGATAACCGAGCCGCAGGGGAACCATGCGCGCGTCATTCCCGGCCCGTAATTGGCTGCACAGATCGATCCGTACCGGCGGCGCGGCCTGCATGCCGGCCACCGTCACCAAGGCGCCATCGGCCTGCAAGCTCAGTTGCACACCGGGCACGGCCGGCACCTGGAACCGCGCGCCCGGCAATGCCGATTGAAATACTTGGACCAGATGGGGTGCTTGCCCCTCATCGGCGGCAAGCCTGGTCGCTGCCGCCAAATGGCGCGCATGGCCTGCAATCAGGCCGGCGCCGGCGAGACTGGCCAGCACGCCGCACGCAGCCAGCGCGCGGCTGTGGCCGGGCCATGTCCGCCGCCGGTTCGGGATAACAACGGTAGCGGCACTTGCATTGGGACTACGGCTGGCACCGGCACTGGCACCGCCAACGGTAGCGGCGCTGGTACCGGCACCGGCACCGGCGCGCAGATTGGCCTGCCGCCGCCGCGCCCGTCGGCGTTCGGCCATGGCTTGCAAAAGATAAGTGATCGTGCGCCGCATCTGCCCCTCGCGCTTGCTGTAGATGGTATGCAGGCGACTAGCGGAGGGAACGGGTAAAACCGCGCGGGCAGTTCGCAACCGGTCGCCCTTTTTTGCAGTTCGCGCCGCCAAACCGGCCGCTCGTCGCAACGCCGTGGCGGCGCCGGGGCGTACTGGATACAGTGATCACATCAACACTCACTCCACCGAAAGGAAGCGCCATGAAACTCGTCAAAAACTTCGAAGCCCTGTTCGTTGCCGCCCTGGGCCTGGCCTGCGCCGCCAACTATGTGCTCGACAGGCAGGACAACGCGATCGCCACTCCCGCCGTGGCCAGCGTCGCCAGCGTTGCCCCTCCGCTGGCGTATAACGCCCCGGTAATCGTGGTGAGCGCCAAGCGGCTCAGCGCGGACCAGAAGAAGCAATCCCTGCTCGACGAGAGTAAAGCCGCCATGGCCGCCGACCACGCTGCGAGCAAAATGTAATGGGCCGCGTTTCGCTTCGCCTGTACCTGCGCACCGCCCCGCGTGCCGCAGCGTGACAGGCGAAGCCCGGCATCCGCAGTAGCCGCTGCCTGCCACGCCGCGCATGGTTTGTGTCAGTTGTAAGAAGTTGCATCATCTGTTCTGCCGCCCTCCCCCCGCTTGATATAGTTCCCGTATGCCAGCCTGCACTACGGAGAACATCATGATCAAGCCTACCTTTTACGCCGCCGCGATGATCGCCATCAGCGCCGCAGCC
>JAZJZQ010000428.1:0-10048 GCA_040389625.1 Pseudomonadota bacterium
GCCGCCATGCTCAACGCCCCTGGAATTGCGGGGCGCGCTTGGCCATGAAGGCGGCCACGCCTTCGCGGTAGTCGTCGCTGTTACCCAGTTCGCTCATCATGCCGCATTCGAGCGTGAGCTGCTGCTGCAAGGTGTTGGCCGGGCTGGCGTACAGCGCCTGCTTGGTGAAGGCCAGGCCCATGGTGGGCGCGCTGGCGAAGTGCTTGGCCATGGCGGCCGTCTGCGACGCCAGTTCCTCGTCCGGCACGCACTTCCAGATCAGGCCCCAGGCCTCGGCCTGTTCGGCGCTGATCTTTTCGCCCAGCATGGCCATGCCCATGGCGCGCGCCGTCCCCACCAGCCGCGGCAGGAAATAGGTGCCGCCCGTGTCCGGGATCAGGCCCAGCTTGCAGAACAGTTCCACGAAGCTGGCCGACTTCGCCGCCAGCACGATGTCGCAGGCCAGCGCCAGGTTGGCGCCGGCGCCGGCGGCCACGCCGTTGACGGCGCAGATCACAGGCATGGGCAGCGCGCGCAGCGACAGCACCAGCGGCGCATAGTTCTTCTCGATCGAGTCGCCCAGGTCGACGCCGCGCGCGCCCGGCTCCACGGCGCGGTCCGACAAGTCCTGGCCGGCGCAGAAACCGCGTCCGGCGCCCGTCAGCACGAACACGCGCACGCTCTTGTCGCCATTGACGCGGTGCATCGCGTGGCGCACTTCGTCATGCATGGCCTGGGTGAAGCTATTGAGCTTGTCCGGGCGGTTCAGGGTGAGCTGGGCTATGCCGTCTTTGATCTCGAACAGGATATTTTCGTAGTTCATGGCGTCTCGCGGTTGGTTGTTCTGTGGATGTCGTTTATTCAGCTTGGTCGAAGTCGACCACCAGCTTGTCCGTCACGGGGAAGCTCTGGCAGCTCAGCACGAAGCCGCGCGCGATCTCGTAGTCTTCCAGCGCGTAGTTGGCGTCCATGTCGACCTTGCCGTCCACCACCTTGCAGCGGCAGGTGGAGCACACTCCGCCCTTGCAGGAGTAGCGCATGTCGATGCCGGCCCGCAGGCCCGCGTCCAGCACCGACTCCTTGTCCTTGTCCATGGTGAAGGTGGTGTGGTTGCCGTCCATGATGACGGTCACTTCCGTCTCGTGGCGCGCGGCAGCCGGGTCCAGCGCGCGCGGCTTGTGCTGGTGCTTGGGGATGCTGGCGGCGAACAGCTCGATCTTGATGTGCGCCTTGGGCATGCCCGCCTCCTGCAGCGCTTCCGACACGCCGTGCATCATGTCCTCCGGGCCGCAGATGAAGGCCACGTCGTAGTCCCTGATGTCTATCCAGTGCCGCAGGAACTGCTGGCACTTTTGCTTGGTGATGCGGCCGTTGAACAGGTCGATATCCTGCTGCTCGCGGCTCATCACGTAGGCCAGGTTGAGGCGTTCCAGGTAGAGGTCCTTGAGGTCCGTCAGTTCCTCCTTGAAGATCACGGACGAGGAGGCGCGGTTGCCGTAGAACAGGGTGAAGCTGCTGCCCGGTTCGGCCATCAGCGTGGTCTTGATGATGGACAGGATGGGCGTGATGCCGCTGCCGGCCGCAAAGGCCACGTAGCGGCGCCGGCTCTGCGGATCGAGCGGCACGTTGAAGTGGCCCATGGGCGGCATCACGTCCAGCGTGGCGCCGGCCTTGAGCGTCTCGTTGGCCCAGCTGGAGAACAGGCCGCCGGGGGTGCGCTTGATGGCCACGCGCAGCGCGCCGTCCTGCACCGCCGAGCAGATCGAATAGGAGCGGCGCACGTCCTCGCCGTTGATGTGGGTGCGCAGCGTGAGGTGCTGGCCCTGCTGGAACGCGAAGCTGTCCTGCAGTTCCGGCGGCACGGCGAAGGTGACGGCGATGGTGTCGCGCGTTTCGTTGCGCACCTGCGATACGGACAGCGGATAGAATTTGCTCATGGTGGTCAGTGGCACTTGAAGTAGTCGAAAGGCTCGCGGCAGTCCAGGCACTTGTAGAGCGCCTTGCACGGCGTGGAGCCGAACTGGCTGGTGAGTTCCGTATGGGTGGAGCCGCACTGCGGACAGGCGACGACCGGTTGCGCGCCCAGGCTTGGCAGGGCGCCCCGCTTGACGCTGTTTCTGACGCCAGGGTCGCGCAGGCCGCTGATATCGATCGCCTGCTGCACGGGCGGCGCGATGCCGTAGCCGCGCAGCTTGGCCTTGCCGGACTCGCTCATCCAGTCCGTGGTCCAGGCCGGCGACAGCTGGTTGACCAGCCGCACCTCGGCCACGCCGTGCACGTGCAGCACGCCGGTGACGGCTTCGGCGATCACCTGCATGGCGGGACAGCCGGAATAGGTGGGCGTGATGGTGACGGTGCAGGCGCCGTCGGCGGCCACTTCGACCGCGCGCACGATGCCCAGGTCCACCACCGAGATCACGGGGATCTCAGGGTCGGCCACCTCGGCCAGCCAGGCCCACACTTGTTCGGCGGTGACGGCGGCGGCTTGCATCTACCACTCCGCGCCGGGATAGGCGCGCTGCAGGAACTGCATCTCGGCCAGCAGGTAGCCCAGGTGTTCGCTGTGCACGCCCTGCTTGCCGCCCTTCTGCATCCAGGCGTCCGGCGCCGGCATGACGAGGGTGGCTTCGGCGAAGATGGCGGCCACGTGCTCCAGCCACTGGACCCGCAGCGGTTCGGCGGCCGGCGCCACGCCGGCGGCCACCATGGCCAGGTCGACGGCGTCGTAGTTGAACATCTCGCCCGTGTACATCCACAGCGCGTCCGCCGCGGCCTGGGTCTTGGCGTGGCTCTCGGCGGTGCCGTCGCCCAGGCGCACCACCAGGTCGCCGCTGCGGCGCAGGTGGTAGGTCACTTCCTTGAGCGACTTTTCCGCGATGCCGGCGATGCGCGCGTCCGACGACCTGGTCAGCGCGCCGATCAGGAAGTAGTGCCAGGTGTCGAAGTAGAACTGGCGCATCATGGTGTCGGCGTAGTTGCCGTTGCGCTGTTCCACCAGCAGGCAGTTGCGGAACTGGTGCGCGTCGCGGTGGAAGGCCAGGCGGTCCTCGTCGCGGCCCGCCCCTTCCAGTTCGCCCGCGTAGCTGAACCACAAGCGGGTCTGGCCCAGCAGGTCGAGCGAGACGTTGGTGAGGGCCATATCCTCTTCCAGCGCCGGGCCCTTGCCGCACAATTCGGAGAGGCGCTGGCTCAGCACCAAGGCGTTGTCGCCCAGGCGCAGCAGATAGTCGAACTTGTTGTCATCCACGTTGTGCGCTCCCGCTTACAGGTTCTTGACTTCTTCCGGCATGGGGAAGAAGGTCGGGTGGCGATATACCTTACTGTTGGAAGGCTCGAACAGGGCGCCCTTGTCGGACGGGCTGCTGGCGACGATGTCGGCCGCGCGCACCACCCAGATACTCACGCCCTCGTTGCGGCGGGTGTAGACGTCGCGCGCGTTATTGACCGCCATCTCGGCGTCGGAAGCGTGCAGGCTGCCCACGTGCTTGTGCGCCAGGCCGTGCTGGCTGCGGATGAACACTTCCCACAATGGCCACTCTTTGCTCATTTCATTCTCCTCTGTTTAATCGTTCCCGCGCGGGCGGGGCGTGTCGCTGGCCGCCGGCGGACTGTTACCCGGCGCCCGCCGCGAGCGATGGTGGCGCGCAGCGCCAGCAAGACGGCACTTAAGCGGCTGCTTTGACGGTGGCGTGCTTGTCGGCGTAGGCCGTCAGCGCATCGCGGAACCACTGGCCGTCCTCGTAGGCCTTGACGCGGGTGGCCAGGCGTTCGCGGTTGCAGGGGCCGTTGCCCTTCAGGACGGCCTGGAACTCGCTCCAGTCGATTTCGCCGAATTCGTAGTGGCCCGTTTCGGCGTTGAACTTCAGGTCCGGATCGGGAATGGTCAGGCCCAGGTATTCGGCCTGGGGGACGGTCTGGTCCACCATGCGCTGGCGCAGTTCGTCGTTGGAGAACAGCTTGATGCGCCACTGGGCCGACTGCGCGCTGTTGACCGACTCCGCGTCGGACGGGCCGAACATCATCAGCGACGGCCACCACCAGCGGTTGAGCGCATCCTGCGCCATGGCCTTCTGCTCCGGCGTGCCCTTGGCCAGCGACATCATGATGTCGTAGCCCTGGCGGGCGTGGAACGACTCCTCCTTGCAGACGCGGATCATGGCCCGCGAGTACGGCCCGTAGGAACAGCGGCACAGGGGAATCTGGTTGATGATGGCCGAGCCGTCCACCAGCCAGCCGATGGCGCCCATGTCGGCCCACGACAGCGTGGGGTAGTTGAAGATGCTCGAATACTTGGCCTTGCCCGCGTGCAGGGCGGCCAGCAGGTCGTCGCGCGACACGCCCAGCGTTTCGGCCGCGCTGTACAGGTACAGGCCGTGGCCCGCCTCATCCTGGATCTTGGCCAGCAGGATGGATTTGCGTTTGAGGGTGGGCGCGCGCGTCACCCAGTTGCCTTCGGGCAGCTGGCCGACGATTTCGGAGTGGGCGTGCTGGGAGATCTGGCGCACCAGCGTCTTGCGGTAGGCGTCCGGCATCCAGTCCTTGGCCTCGATCTTGACCCCGGCGTCGATGCGCTCCTGGAAGGCGCGTTCCTCCGCGCCCATGTCATCAAGGTTGCGAACTTGCTTCAGGCCGGTTTCTACCATCTGTGCGTACATGATCGATCTCCAAGTGCGAAGAATTCATCATACGATACGTAATTTTGTTTGGCTACGTTTTTTTTGAGTCACATTAAAATTTCGTATCTTGTCATCTGCAAGTATCAAAATAATGCTGCGCCCAAGCCGGGGCAAAGTAAACTGCTGCCTGGATTGAATCATTAAAATTGCGGAAATAGATCTTGCCCATGACGACTACGATGACCTGCAACGACTGGATAGCCCAATTCCTGGCCACCGATCCGCCCCGCTCCAAGTCGCTGGTGGTGACCATCTTCGGCGACGCCATCGTGCCCCACGGCGGCATGGTGTGGCTGGGCAGCTTGATCAATCTGCTGGAGCCGTTCGGCGTCAACGACCGGCTGCTGCGCACCTCCGTGTTCCGGCTGGCGCAGGAAGGCTGGCTGGGCGCCCAGCGCGACGGCCGCCGCAGTTCCTACGCCATTCCGGCCGACGCCATGGCCCGCTTCAGCCGCGCCTACCGCCGCATTTATGCCCCGCTGCAGACGCACTGGGACGGCAACTGGACCTTGTTATTGAGCGCCGGCGGCAACATCACGCCGGCCGAACGGGGCGCCTTGCGCAAGGAACTGTTGTGGCAAGGCTACAGTATGATCGCGCCCGGCATCTTCGGCCATCCGGCCGCCGAGGCCGATGTGCTGGAAGAGTTGCTGGGCCGGGTGGGCGTGCAAGGCAAGCTGTACGTGTGCCGCGCCAGCACCCTGCCGCAGGTCAGCGCGCGCCCGCTGAGCGACCTGGTGGCCGAAGGCTGGGACTTGTCGGACGTGGAGGCGGGCTACGGCAAATTCATGACGCAGTTCGCGCCGCTGCTGGACTTGCTGCGCGCGCAGCCAGCCATCACCACGACGCAGGCGTTTGTCGTGCGCAGCCTGCTGATCCACGCTTATCGCCGCGTGCAACTGCACGATCCCCAGTTGCCGGTGGAATTGCTGCCGGTGCCGTGGCCGGGGGCCCAGGCCTATGAACTGGCGCGCGACATCTACCGGCTCGTGTTCGCCGAGGCCGAACAGTTCATCATGGCCACCCTGCGCCGCGAGGACGAGGGCGCGCCCGAGGCCGACGACAGCTTCTACCAGCGTTTCGGCGGGCTGCGCTAAGCCGCGCCAGCGGCGGCAGGGTAGTGCGATTTTTTCCGGCTTTTCTAAGCCATAGTATTCCGTACTATTTCGCGCTGGGCGCCACGATTTCACTCTGGTCTTGCCTGATGGCTTCACTATTCCGCACTAAACGATACTGGACGCGATAGCGCCGCCTAGTATGTTTTAGTGTTGCCGCCAAAGTCATTTTAGTAAGCGATAGTGCGATCCCGCGTGCTACCGCACCGCGTAGCGTCATCTAGAAAAAGCCCGTCCCGGCGGTCCCACCACCCCTGTACCCGCGTTTTGGCTTGACTAGAATTAAATTCTAGAACAATATTCTAGCCATGAAGACGCCCGACACCACCGCCGTTCCGCTCGACCGCAAAAGCGCCATCCTGGCCGCCGCCCTCGCCGTATTCGCCGAAAAAGGCATCGAAGCGGCCACCATCGACGACATACGCCAGCGCAGCCAGGCCTCGGTGGGCAGCATCTACCACCACTTCGGCACCAAGGAAAACATCGCCGCCGCCCTGTTCGCGCAAGGGCTGGACGACTACTGGACCCGGCTGCTGGCCGGCGTGCGCGACGCCGGCAACGCGCGCGCGGCCATCCACTCCCTGCTGGCCACCCACCTGGACTGGATCGTGGCGCGGCCCGAGCTGGCGCGCTTCCTGTTCGCCCGGCGGCAAGCCGTGAGCCCCGCCCATGAACAGGCGATCCGCCAGCAGACGGGCGAGCACTTCAAGACCATGCTGGCCCTGCTCAAACCCTGGTTCCAGCAAGGGATATTGCGCCGGGTCGCGCCCGAGCTGTACGCCCCGCTGCTGCTCGGCCCCGCGCAGGAACTGGCGCGCCACTGGCTGGGCGGGCGGCTGCAGCACGACCCGCGCGACGCCATCGCAGAACTGAGCGCCGCCGCCTGGCGCAGCCTGGCCACGGACGCCGCGCTGGCCGCCACCCTTTGCGACACTGACCACGCCGACCACCAGGAGCCCCGCGCATGACACGCACCCGCCACACCCTCGCCGCCCATGACGGCCACGCCCTGACGGCCTACTGCCACGAGCCGGCGCAAGCGGCCCGCGCCCACCTCGTGATCGGCCCCGCGATGGCCGTACCGCAATCGTTCTATGCCGATTTTGCCGCCTTCCTGGCCGGCCAGGGCTATCGGGTGTGGACTTTCGACTACCGGGGCATGGGCGAATCGCGGCACGGCCCGCGGCGCGCCTGCAGTGCCAACATCACGGACTGGATCACGCAGGATTACGACGCCGTGCTGCACCACGCCAGCGCCGCGCGGGACGGCCTGCCCCTGTTCGTGCTCGGCCACAGCCTGGGCGGGCAGACGGTGCCGCTGCTGCCATCGATCGACAAGGTGAGCGGCGTGGTCAACATCGCCGTCGGCAGCGGCGCGCTGCGCCACAACCAGCCCGGCGTGCGCCGCATGGCTCCGCTGCTGTGGCATGTGTTCACGCCCCTGCTGTGTCCCGTGTTCGGCTACTTCCCCGGCACCCGCATCGGCGTGGTGGGCGACATCCCGCGCCGCGCCATGTACCAGTGGCGGCGCTGGTGCCTGCAGCCGGAATACCTGCTGCAGGGCGAGCCGGGCGCGCGCGACGCGTACGCGCGCGTGCGCCTGCCCGTGCTGGGCCTGACGTTCAGTGACGATGAGCTATTGCTGGAAGCGGGATCGAAGATGCTGCACGACGCCTACCGCGACGCCGAGGTCGACTACCGCGTGCTGAGCCCCGGCCAGTTCGGCCTGAAGCGCATCGGCCACTTCGGCTTTTTCCGGCGCGAGCAGGAAACCATCCTGTGGCCGCTGGTCAGCGACTGGCTGGGGCAGCGTTGCGCCGCCGCGGCGCTCAGATCAACGGTTTGACGTTGATACGGGCACTGCTATTTCTGCACCACCTGCTTGGCACCGGCCAATAAATCGTTGCCCAGTTTCTCCAGCTGCTGCACCTGGATCTGCATCGAGTCGAGGATGGCGACGTTGAAGATGAACTCGGCCGGCGTGGTGTAACCGGGGAAACGGATGATTTTCAGCAGTTCGTGCATGCTGGTGCCCTTGCCCAGATGGGCCAGCGCGTCGCTGAGCGCGGTGATTTTTTTCTCCAACTCTTTGACGTGGTTATCGCTTTTGTAGTCCATGGCAATCTCCTGGTGAGTGGAACCGCGCGGGATCGCGCGGCCTCTATCAACTTAGCAAAGCCGGAGCGACAATGTTAGGAAAAATTCAATTGTGCGCGACTTGCAAGCCACAGGGGAACTGGACGCCGGTAAGCTTCCGGCGGGCGGGCCGGACCGCGCATAGGGCGCGGGCCGGCCGCGGCGCGGCTACTTGCGGCCCATGCTGATCAGATAGTTCTGCATGGTCGCTTCGGCCACCGAGGCCCACTGGTTCTGGTCCTGGCGGAAGCGCTTCCACGGTTCGTAGATCTTCTTGAATTTGGCATTCTTGGCCGCCTCCTCCTCCATCACCTGCTGGGTGACCTTGTAGGCTTCGTCCATGATCTCCTTGGCGAAGGTGTGCAGCTTGACGCCGCCCTTGAGCAGGCGCGCCAGCGCGGCCGGGTTCTTGGCGTCGTACTCGGCCTGCATCACCACGTGGCACTCGTAGCTGGCCGCCTCGATGGCGGCCTGGTATTCCTTGGGCAGCTTGTCCCACTCCTTGTGGTTGATGTAGAACGACAGTTGCGGCCCCGCCTCCCACCAGCCCGGCGCGTAATAGTGCGGCGCCACGCGCGACAGGCCCAGTTTCTCGTCGTCGTACGGGCCCACCCACTCGGCCGCGTCGATGGTGCCCTTTTCCAGCGCCGCGTACAGGTCGCCGGCCGGAATCTGCTGCGGCACCACGCCCATGCGCTCCATCACGCGGCCGGCGAAACCGGCCACCCGCATCTTCATGCCTTTCATGTCGGCCACGGTGCGGATTTCCTTGCGGTAGAAGCCGCCCATCTGGGTGCCCGTGTTACCGGCCATGAAGTTGACGATGCCGTAGCCCTTGAAGAATTCGCGCATCAGTTCGCGCCCGCCGCCCTGGTCGAACCAGGCCGTCTGCTGGCGCGACGTGAGGCCGAACGGCACGGCGCAGTCGAACGCGAACGTGGGGTCCTTGCCGAAGTAATAGTAGGACGGCGTGTGGCCCATCTCCACCGTGCCGGCCTGCACCGCGTCGAGCACCTGGAAGCCGGGCACGATTTCGCCGGCCGCGAAATTGCGGATCACGAACTTGCCGCCCGTGAGCTCGGCCACCCGTTTGGTGAACTTGTCGCAGGCGCCGAAGATGGTGTCGAGCGTCTTGGGGAAGCTGGACGTGAGGCGCCAGCTGACGGCGGGCAGGCTTTGCGCCAGGGCCGGCGCGGCCAGCGCGGCGGCCGTGGCGCCGGCGGCGGATTTGGTCAGGAAGGAACGACGCTGCATGAACTGGACTCCAGATTAAGGTTTCGTTGGAACAACAAGCGGGCCATTCAGTGTAGAGCCATCTTGCCAGACGGGCAATCGGGCGCCCCCCGTTTGCGGGCCGGAGCAGGCCAAAATCAGGCCAAAGCTAGTATCATTGCGACAATTGCGCCACAAGTGCAGTCAACCACCACTCTGAATTCAACAGGACTTTCGTAATGCCTATCAAAATCAGCCATCAATTCGATGCCGGCGCGATCGACGTGCTGCGCGCGGACGACCCGTCCGCCATCGAGCTCAATATCCGCAAGGACTCGCACGCCGCCATCACCCAATGGTTCTACTTCCGCGTGCAAGGCGCGCGCGAGAGCACGCTCACCATGCGCTTCCTGAACGCCGGCCAGAGCGCCTATCCGGACGGCTGGAAGGATTACGAGGCCGTGGCCAGCTACGACCGCGAAACGTGGTTCCGCGTGCCCACCAGCTTCGACGGCCAGGTGATGACGATAGAGCACACGCCGGACCACGACAGCGTGTACTACGCCTACTTCGAACCGTACTCGTGGGAACGCCACCTGGCCCTGCTCGACAGCGCGCAATTGTCGCCGCTGGTGCAGCTGGTGGACCTGGGCAGCACCGTCGACGGCCGCGACCTCAATATGCTGGTGATCGGCAACCCGGCCGCCGAGAAAAAGGTATGGGTCATCGCCCGCCAGCATCCGGGCGAGACGATGGCCGAATGGTTCGTCGAAGGCATGGTGGAAGCGCTGCTGGACCCGGCCAACCCGTTCGGCCGCCAGTGCCTGACGGAAGCGGAGTTCTACGTGGTGCCGAACATGAACCCGGACGGTTCCGTGCGCGGCAACCTGCGCACCAACGCGGCCGGCGCCAACCTGAACCGCGAGTGGA
>JAZJZQ010000429.1:0-1824 GCA_040389625.1 Pseudomonadota bacterium
CGCCGTGGCCGGATCGCAGCCTTCGCGCATGGCGTTCAGGCTGGCGCTGGCGATGGCGCGCCGCAGGGCAGGCCGCAGCGTTTCCTCTCCGGCGTCGGCCAGCGCGGCCGCCGACAGGCTTTCGTGCTCGGCCAGCGCGGCCACCAGGCCGGCCAGGAAGCAGTCGCCGCAGCCGACCGTGTCGCGGACCGCGATGCCGGACGGCGCCGGTAGGGTGATCGTGGCGTCGCGCGAGAGCAGGATGGCGCCATCGGCGCCCAGTGTCAGCGCGATCAGCTCCACCTGGGGCAAGTCCAGCAGCGTGCGGGCCGCTTCCAGCGGCGGCTGCGCCGTCAGGCCCAGGTGGACCAGGTCTTCTTCGCTGACCTTGATCAAGTGCGCATGGCGCAGCGCGCGGCGCACGCCGGCCGCGTAGGCCGGCAGGTCGTCGCAGGCCAGCGGCCGCAGGTTGGCGTCGATTGAAATCAGCGCGCCGGCTTCGGCGGCGGCGGCCACAACGGCCAGCGTCGCCTCCAGGTCTTCCGGCACCAGCGCCAGGCCGCCCGTGTGGAACAGCCGCACGCCGTTCGGCAGCGCGGCGCGCGCTTGCGCGGGCGTGATGTCGCGGTCGGCCACGCCCTGGCGGTGGAAGGCGTAGCTGGGCGACTTGTTGGCGTCCAGCGTGACGATGGCCAGCGAGGTGGGGCGGGCGCTGCGCGCCGGGCTGCCCAGCTGCACGCCGGCCTGGCCTAGCATGCGCGCAAAGCCGTCGCCGAAACTGTCCACCGACAGCGGATTGAGGTACGTCACCCCCAGCCCCTGGCGCGCCGTGGCCAGCGTGAAGTTGCATACGGCGCCGCCCAGCGCGGCGCCAAAGCGGCCGTCCGGCATTTCTATCATGTCCACCAGCGCTTCGCCGTAGGTCACTATCATGGTTCTCTCCTGCTTGTTTCGTTCGGGGTTGTTCGTGGTGGCAGCCGTCGGCCTTCAGGGCGCGGCGGCGTTCAGTAATTTCAAAAACAGTTCGCGGTCGGGCGCGAAGTTGGCATGCAGGGGCAGCAGGGCGGCGCCGATAGCGCGCGCGTCCGCGCCGATGGCGCCACTGCGCAGCGTGGGACGTTGCACGCCTTCCCAGCTGTAGCGCTCCAGCGCCTGCCTGGTCTGTTCCATCAGGCGGGCCAGCAGGGCAGGGTGGGCGGAGCCGTCCAGCACCACTTCGTCCAGGTCCAGCAGACAGGTGCCGTTGCTGACGGCCAGCGCGATGGCGCGGGCCGCATCTTCCAGCCATGCTTCCGTGTGCGTCAGCCATGGATGCTGCATGGCGCGGGCGTCGTAGGCGGCGCTTTCGTCCAGGCCGGCCGCCGCGTACAGCTGCTCGAGGCTGAACAGCGATGCGGTACTGAGCAGCTGTTCCGGCGCCGCCCCGGCGCCGGACGCCAGGTGCAGCGGCATGGAACCGAGCGCGCCTGCGTTGCCCTGCAAGCCCGCGTGCACGCTGCTGTCGAGCACCAGGCCGCCGCCGATGAAGGTGCCGACGAATATGTACAGATAGCTGCCGATGCTGCGCCCCCGTCCCGCCACCAGTTCGGCCACGCAGGCGGCCATGGTGTCCTTGGCGAACACCACCGGCACGTCGCTGACGGCCTGGATCTCGGCGCGGATGTCGAGCCGTTCCCACTGGCCGGCCTGCTGCGGCGCGCTGCCCAGCAAGGCTTGCCAGCCGCCCAGGCCCAGCGGCGCCGCCACGCCGATGCCCACCAGCCGCGCCGCCTGCAACGGGCCTAGCTGCTCGAGCAGGCCCCGCTGCAGGGTGGCGATCTGGCCGAACAGCAGGGCGGGATCGGG
>JAZJZQ010000430.1:0-3853 GCA_040389625.1 Pseudomonadota bacterium
CCGCGTTGGTGCGCAGGTTGCCGCGCACCGAGCCGTCCGGGTTCATGTTCGGCACGATGTAGAACACGCAGCGCTGCAGCAGCTTGCGGGCGATCGGGTTGGCGTCGTCCAGCAGCGCGTCGATCATGCCTTCGATGAACCATTCAGCCATCGATTCGCCCGGATGCTGGCGGGCGATGAACCAGATCTTCTTTTCCGCCTTGGGGTCGCCGATCACCACCAGGTTCATGTCGCGGCCGTCGACCGTGCTGCCCAGGTCCAGCACGCGGGCCAGCGGGTTTTCGGCCACTTCGCCCAAGAGGCGCAGATGGCGCTCGAACGAGTACGGCTCGAAATAGGCGTAGTACACGCTGTCCAGCTCCGGCGTGTGGCGGATCGTCATCACCTGGCCGTCGAACGAGGTCGGCACGCGGAACCAGTTTTCGCCGTCGTAGCTGGCGCAGGCCTGGTAGTCCTCGTAGCCCTTGGCGTAGGTGGCCGTGCCGGCGTTCAGGAACTTCATGGTGCAGGCCTGGCCGCGCGCGCCCTGCAGGCGGAAGTGGAACCACTGGTGGATGTCGGCGTGCGAGTCCTGGCGCAGGTTCAGTTCGATGGCGGCGGCGCTGTCCGCGCGCAGCACCTCGATGGCGCCGGAGTCGAAGTTTTGGCTGATTTTGATGGTCATTGCTGGTTCCGTAGGGTTGGAGTTGCCGATGGCGCTATTTTCCGCGTTTTATCGCAATTCTCAAAGTGCCACACGGGGGCGGATTTCATCAATGACTGAATATTCAACTGCTAAAACGGAAAAAGCCCGGCATTTATTCCATGCCGGGCCGCAGCGACGCCGCCAGGGCAATCGCGGTCAGGCGCGCATGTCGCCCTGCTCGCGGTAGCGCGTGTGCCAGGACAGGGCCTGCTCCAGCACGTGCGGGGTCTGGCCGCCGCGCAGCAAGGCCTGCTCGAAGTAGGCGCGCAGCTGCGGACGGTATTCGGGGTGGGCGCAGTGTTCGATGATGCGCGGCGCGCGCTCGCGCGGGGCCAGCCCGCGCAGGTCGGCCAGGCCCCACTCCGTCACCAGCACGTCCACGTCGTGCTCCGTGTGGTCGACGTGGGACACCATGGGCACCACGCTGGAAATCTTGCCGCCCTTGGCCGCCGCCTTGCTGACGAAGATGGACAGCGCGCCGTTGCGGGCGAAGTCGCCCGAGCCGCCGATGCCGTTCATCATGTGCGTGCCGCCCACATGGGTGGAGTTGACGTTGCCGTAGATGTCGAATTCAAGCGCCGTGTTGAGCGCGATGATGCCCAGCCGCCGCACCACTTCCGGATGGTTGCTGATCTCCTGCGGCCGCAGGATCACGCGCTGGCGGTAGTGTTCCAGCTCGCGGATGAACTTGTCGTGCATGGCCGCCGACAGCGTGATGGAGGAGGCCGACGCCATGGCCAGCTGGCCCGAATCGAGCAGCTCCAGCGCGCTGTCCTGCAGCACCTCGGAATACATGGTCAGGTTGCGGAACGGCGAATCGACCAGGCCATGCAGCACGGCGTTGGCGATGGTGCCGATGCCGGCCTGCAGCGGCAGCAGCTCCGGCCCCATGCGCCCGGCCTTGACTTCCCCTTCCAGGAAGGCGATCACGTGGCGCGCGATGGCGTCCGTCTCCGCGTCCGGCGGCAGCGCGTTGGACGGGCTGTCCGGACTGTCCGTGATGACGATGGCGGCGATGCGCGACGGATCGACCGGGATCGTGCTCGAGCCGATGCGCTGCCACGGCGTGATCATGGGGATGGCGCCCCGGTGCGGCCGCGCGGCCGGCAGGTAGATGTCGTGCAGCCCTTCCAGCGCCAGCGGCGCGCTCAGGTTGATCTCGACGATCACCTGGCGCGCCTGCTGCACGAAGTTGGCACTGTTCCCGACCGACATGGTAGGCACGATGCCGCCGTCGGGCGTGATAGCCACGGCCTCGATCACGGCGATGTCGATGCCATGCAGGTCGCCCGAGCGCAGCTGCTCGGCCGTCTCGGACAGGTGCTGGTCGATGAACATCACTTCGCCGTTGTTGATCTTGCGGCGCAGTACCGCGTCGCTCTGGAACGGCATGCGGCGCGCCACCACGCCGGCGCTGGCCATCAGGCCGTCGCTGTCGTTGCCCAGCGAGGCACCCGTCACCAGCGTCAGTTGCAGCGCTTCCTGGCGCGAGCGTTCCACCAGCGCCAGCGGCAGCGCCTTGGCGTCGCCGGCGCGGGTAAAGCCGCTCATGCCCACGGTCATGCCGTTGCGGAACAGGCGGGCCGCCTGCTGCGCCGTCATCAGTTTTTCCATCAGCGCCGGACGGCGGATGCGGTCTTCGTACATGCTGTGCTCCTCGATCTTCTAAGTTGAATGCAATCGAGTATAGAATTGGCCTTGCATGCACTTTATGACTTATTTTCCTTCAATTCATTCGGAATTTTCATGGATATCCGCGCGCTGCGCTACTTCGTCGAAACGGTCAGGCTGAACAGCTTCACGCTGGCGGCCGAGTCGCTGCACGTGACCCAGTCCACCATCAGCAAGATGGTGCGCCAGCTGGAGGACGAGGTGGGCGCCCAGTTGCTGGTGCGCGACGGCCGCAAGCTGTCGCTGACTGACACGGGCCGCGTGGTCTACGCGCGCGGCGAGGACATGCTGGCCACCATGCGCCAGCTCAACCTGGAACTGCGCGATACCCAGGCCGCCAAAAGCGGCAGCCTGACGGTGGGCATCCCGCCCATGATCAACCTGCTGTTTACGCCCGTGTTGAAGGCGTTCCGCCAGCGCCACCCCGACATCGTGCTGACGCTGCAGGAAGGCACGGGCCAGGCCATCGAGCGCCAGGTGGCGGCCGGCGAACTGGAAATCGGCATGACGGTGCTGCCGGCCGATCCCGCGCTGGCGCTGGAAACGGTGCAGATCGCCAGCTACCCGATCTGGGCGCTGGCGGCGAGCGGCACCTTTCCCAGGCAGCGCGCCACGCTGCCCTTCAAGGCCCTGGCCGGGCTGCCGCTGGTACTGCTGAAGGACGATTTCGCCCTCACCCGCAGCCTGCGCGCGGCGTTCCGCGAGGCCGGCTTTACGCCGCAAGTGGCGGCCCAGAGCGGCCAGTGGGACTGGCTGGTGGCGATGGCATCGGCCGGCATGGGCGTGGCCCTGCTGCCGGAACCGTTCATCCACCGGCTGGCCATCGGCCGGCTCGATACGCTGCAACTGGTGGAACCGCAGTTGCAGTGGCAGGTGGCCCACGTGTGGAACGGGCGCTACCTGTCGCACGCGGCGCGCGCGTGGCTGGATGTGTGCCGCCAGGTGCTGGGCGCGCCCACGCCCTGATGCGGCGGCAGGGCAACGCGCCGCTCAGGGCGCCGGCGGCAGCTCGTGGATGGCCACGCCCTCGATGGGGTCGACCTCCGCCTCCCACGGCTTGAGGGCGATGAAGCGCTGGGTGTCCTCGTAGCCGGCTTGCCAGCGCTGGCGTATGCCCTGGGCGCTGAAGTCGATGTCCTTGGTGTGGTCCTCACCGCCCAGGCGCGGCGCCTTGAGGGCGACGATGTGCATGGTGGTGCCGCAGCCCCAGGCGGACAGCTCGCGCACTTCCGGCGCGGCCGCCGCCTCGTCCGACAGGTGCAGCGTCAGCTGGCGGATCACGTGGCGCAGCCGGTGCAGCTTGCGCTGCTGCTCGACATTGCCGGCGCGGCTCGCGTACTGGATCTCCTTGTGCTTGTCGAGCACCTCGAGCACGCTTTGCGGCTCGCTGCCGTCCGGGTTCCACACCTGCACGGAAAAGATCACGGAGCTGCGGCGCGGCTCGTCGTCCAGCACGGCCTCGATGGGCGTGTTGGAATAGATGCCGCCGTCCCAGTA
>JAZJZQ010000431.1:0-3867 GCA_040389625.1 Pseudomonadota bacterium
TCCCTGGCGGTGGGTGGAAATGTTCATGAAATCGGCCAGGTTGCGGATCTGCTCGATCTTGATTTCCTTGGATGGCGCCTTGGACGACTTGGCCGCCTTCTTGCTGTCGGCGTCGCCGCCCTCCTCGCCATCGGCCACCGGTTCGTCTTCCAGCGCCTCGGGACGCACGCGGCGATAGTCGGGATGGTTTTGCTGCGAGAACCAGCCGCAGGAAACGCACTGGCCGCAGGCATGGCCATCCGGCAGCACCGCCTCGCACAACAGGCCCTGGGCGAAGCGTTCGATGAAGTCGGACTTGCCGATGCCGGCCGCGCCATGGAACAGGATGGCATGGGGCATGCGCTGGCGCAGCAGCTGAAGCTGGCGCCAGGCGTCTTCCTGCCATGGGTAAATGGAATTGCTCATTAGTAGTATTTTGTTTTAAAACAAGCGCTTATGCAATGCTTTTAAAGTTAAAGTAATGCATCAAGCAGCGCCGCCAGCTGCTGCTGGATGGCGGCGATGGTCTGGGTCGAGTCGATCACGCGGAAGCGGCCCGGGAACTGGGCGGCCCGGCGCAGGTATTCGCTGCGGGCGGCGGCGAAGAAGTCGGCCTTTTCCTGCTCGAACTTGTCGAGCGCGCGGGTGGCGTCGAGCCGGGCGCGGGCCACTTCCAGCGGCACGTCGAACAGCAAGGTCAGGTCGGGCTGCAAATGGGGATGGACCCATTGCTCGAGCGCGTCGAGCTTGTCGCGCCCGAGGCCGCGGCCGCCGCCCTGGTAGGCGAAACTGGCATCCGTAAAGCGGTCGGAAATGACCCAGGCGCCGCGCGCCAGGGCCGGCTCGATCACCTGGGCCATGTGCTCGCGGCGGCTGGCGAACATCAGCAAGGCTTCCGTTTCCAGGTGCATTTTTTCGTGCAGCACCAGCTCGCGCAGCTTTTCGCCCAGCGGCGTGCCGCCCGGCTCGCGCGTGCTGACCAGTTCCATCCCCCGTGCGCGCAGGTAGTCCGACGCAAAGCCGATGTGGGTGGATTTGCCGGCGCCGTCTATGCCTTCGAAACTGATGAATTTGCCGCGTTGTTGAGTCATGTAGCGATACTGCCTATCGTTGATATTGGTTGACCGCCCGGTTGTGGTCGGTCAGGTTGTCGGAAAACTGGCTGGTGCCGTTGCCGCGCGAGACGAAATACAAGGCCGGGCTCTTGGCCGGCGCCAGCGCCGCCGTCAGCGACTGCACGCCCGGCAAGGCAATCGGCGTGGGCGGCAGGCCGGCGCGGGTGTAGGTATTGTAGGGGGTGTCCGTTTCCAGGTCCTTCTTGCGGATCTTGCCGTCGTACTTCTCGCCCATGCCGTAGATGACGGTGGGGTCGGTCTGCAGCAGCATGCCCAGTTTGAGACGGTTCACGAACACGGCGGCGATCATGTTGCGCTCGGATTTCTGGCCCGTTTCCTTTTCAACAATGGAGGCCATGGTCAGGGCCTCATACGGCGTCTTGTAGGGCAGCGCCGGGTCGCGCTTGTTCCACGCATCGGTCAGGCGGGTCAACATGGCCGCATGGGCCTGCTTGAACACCAGCAGGTCGCTGGAACCCTTGGGGAACAGATAGGTATCGGGGAAGAACAGGCCTTCAGGGCGCTTGAAGTCGGCATCGATCTGCGCCATCAATTCCTTGTCGGTCAGAGTAGCCGTATCATGCTTCAAGCCCTTGCTGGCTGCCATGGCCTGGCGCATCTGGCGGAAGGTCCAGCCTTCGATGATGGTCAGCGCTTCCTGGGCGAATTCGCCCTTGACCAGCTGTTCCATCAGGCGCAGCGGCGTGGTGCCGGGCTTGAGCTCGTAAGCGCCCGCCTTCAGCCTGGCGCTGGACGAAGTGGCCCGCGCCAGCAAGTTGAACAGCAAGGGTTCCATCGGCACGCCGGCGTCGGCCATCTGCAGGCCGGCCGCATGGGCGCCGCTGCCGGGCGCGATGGTAAATTCCACGGGCGGACTGTCGTCCGGCGTGATGGGGCTTTGGGACCACCAGGCAAAATAGCCGCCTGCCGCAATCGCAGCAATCACGCTGAGGCTAATGAGTTTTTTAATGAACGCCATCTTCTATATGTCACAGGTTATATCCGCATAGTGGACCAGAATCGCCCGGCTTGCCAGCCTCGGGGAACGAGAAATTTGCGCCTGCTCCGGCGCGAATTTCGCGAGATCACTATAATGAGCCCGTAATGATAATGCTTTCATCGTCAAACTTCTGGAAATTATGAATACTTGGAATCAACTTCTCACCCAGCAGGGTGCGCGCGGCACGGAAGCGGCCCCGCAGCAGTTCCGCGATTTCGGCCGCGAGTTGACGGCCGCCGAGCTGGCGAACGGCTTTGCCGCGCCGCTCACGGACCTGGGCCTGATCGCGCTGAACGGCGAGGAATCGGCCGCCTTCCTGCACAATCAGTTGACCAACGATGTGGAACACCTGGGCCCGGACATGGCCCGGCTGGCCGGCTACTGCACCCCCAAGGGCCGGCTGCTGGCCACCTTCCTCATGTGGCGCAATGCGGAAACGATCTTCCTGCAACTGCCGCGCGCCATCCAGCCGGCCCTGCAAAAGCGCCTGCAGATGTTTGTGCTGCGCGCCAAGACCAAACTGAGCGACGCGACCGAACAGCCGGCCAATGCCGTCGTGCTGGGCGTAGGCGGCGCGCAAGCCGATGCCGTGCTGTCGACCTGGTTCGACGCCCTGCCCGCGCAGCCGTATGGCAAGCTCGACCATGCCATGGGCACCCTGATCCGCATGGCCGACGCCTTTGGCGCTGCGCGCTACCAGTGGCTGACCAGCGCCGAGACAGCCGCTGCCGTCTGGCCCGTGCTGGCCGCTAAACTGGCCGTGGGCGGCAACGATGCATGGCAGCTGTCCAGCATCCACGCCGGCGTGCCGCTGGTGACGGCCGCCACCCAGGAACAGTTCGTGCCGCAGATGGTCAACTTCGAACTGCTGGGCGGCGTCAACTTCAAGAAAGGCTGCTACCCGGGCCAGGAAATCGTGGCCCGCAGCCAGTATTTGGGCAAGCTCAAGCGGCGTGCCACGCTGGTGCGCATCGCCGATGCGCAGGCGATGGCCGGCATGGAAGTGTTTGCCACGGCCGATCCCGGCCAGCCTTGCGGCATGATCGTCAACGCCGCCCCCAACGGCCTGGGCGGCGTGGATGCGCTGGTGGAGATGAAGCTGGACGCCATCGAGCAGGCTGCCGTGCGTCTCGGTTCGGCCGATGGCGTGTCACTGCAATTCCTGCCCATGCCCTACCTGCTGGACGCGCTCGATCTCTGACATGCGCGATCTGTACATTTATTACCAGGTGCGGGAAGCGGACGCACCGGCCTTGCTGCAACGCGTGTCGGCCATGCAGGCGGCGCTGGCGCGGCAGCATGGCATCGGCGGCCAGCTCAAGCGCAGGCCGGAAGCGAAGCAAGGCTTGCAGACGTGGATGGAAGTCTACCCATCCACCGGCGATGAATTTGCCGCGGCGTTGGCCGCGGCGGTGGAACAGGCAGGCGTGCCGGCCCTTACCAGCGGCCCGCGCCATGTTGAAGTCTTTATGGATGTGATCCCATGTGCCTGATCGTCTTTGCCTGGCGGGTAGTGCCGGGCGTGCCGCTGATCGCGGCCGCCAACCGCGATGAATTCTACGAACGGGCCACGGCGCCGGCCGGCGTGTGGCCCGAGCATCCGCAAATCTACGCGGGCCGCGACCTGAAGGCCGGCGGCAGCTGGATGGGCATCACGCAGTCCGGCCAGGATGGCGTGTCGCCCCGCTTCGCCGCCATCACCAACATCCGCTGCCCGTCCGAGCACCGCGACGAGGCACCGTCGCGCGGCCATCTGGTATCCGACTACCTGGC
>JAZJZQ010000431.1:3967-14079 GCA_040389625.1 Pseudomonadota bacterium
CCGAGCACCGCGACGAGGCACCGTCGCGCGGCCATCTGGTATCCGACTACCTGGCAGGCACCATGTCGCCGCAGGACTATGTGGACGCCATCCGCGGCGACTGCCAGGCCTACAATGGGTTCAACCTGGTGCTGGGCGACCGCGACACCTTGATCTGGTTCTCCAACAAGGGCCAGGACGACCCGCGCAACGGCCAGCCGCTGGAGCCGGGCATCTACGGCCTGTCCAACGCGCTGCTGGACGCGCCCTGGCCCAAGGTGCTGAAAACGAAGGCGCAATTCGCCAGCCTGCTGTGCCTGGGGGCACCGGATGAAGCGTTCTTTGAAATGCTGGCCGATACCACGCCGGCCCCGGACATGCGCCTGCCGGAAACGGGCGTGCCGCTGGACCTGGAACGGGTGCTGTCGGCCGTGCGGATTGAAACGCCGGGCTATGGCACCCGCACCTCGACCGTCGTCAAGCTGTACGCGGACGCGCCGGCCGTGCTGCACGAAATGCTGATCCAGTAAGCGCCGTTACAGCGCCTTCATGTAAGCGACCATCTGGTCCAGCGCCAGACCCCAGCCATGCTCGAAGCCCATGTCGACGTGGCGCAGCATGTCTTCGCTGTTCTTGTGGCGGGCACGGGCATGGTAGCGGGTGCCGCTGCCATCGGGCTCGAGGGTGATGTAGGCCGTGATGAAGGGGGTGGCCGCGGGACCGTAGCCGGGCGCCAGCGCGTCCGTCCACACCAGGCGGCGGTTTTCCGTCACTTCCAGGAAGCAGCCCACGTGCGGGTGCTGTTCGCCCTCGGGCGAACACATGACGGTGCGGAAAATGCCGCCCGGACGCAGGTCTATGTCGCAGGACAGCGTCTTCCATGGCGCCGGGGTGAACCAGTGCACCACGTGCTCCGGCTGAGTCCAGGCGGCCCAGATCTGCTCGGGGCGCAGCTCCACCGTGCGCTCGAACACGAGATCCAGGTCCGGATCGTAGTCATCTGCAATTTGAGTCATGACAAACTCCCTTCCACTAGTCAGGCAAAGTTCGGTCAGGCAAAGGTCAGCTGCATATCGATGTGGGCGATGCCCGCTTCGTAAAACTCGTCACCGGCGATGCTGAAGCCGTGACGCTCGTAAAACGGTGCGGCATGGGTCTGGGCGCTCAGCACCACGCGCCGGTCGCCGCGTGCGCGGGCCTGCGCCATGAGTGCCTGCAGCAAGGCGCCACCGACGCCGCTGCCGCGGGCCGCCTTGCGCACGGCCATGCGGCCGATGTGGCCGTCCGGCAGCAGCCGGCCGGTGCCGATGGGAACGCCATCGGCACCGTAGGCTACTGCGTGCAGGCAGACGGCGTCCATATCGTCGAGCTCGATTTCGGCGGGAACGTTCTGTTCCGCCACAAACACTTCAAAACGGATCGCCTTGGCATCGGTGCTGAGGGTGTCCCAGGCACCGAAGCGTATCGTGTGGCTAGTCGTGTTATTCATTTTTCATATGATAATTGAACCAGCCACGATTGTCGCATGCAGCCTCTACTTGGGGGTAGCACCTGCCAGCATTTTGGCGCGCAAGGCGTCGCGCACCTGGGGCGTCGCCTTGTAGGGATCGCCCGGATTGCGCTGCTGTAGCACGTCTTCCATCCGCTCCTGCACGCCAGCCAGTGCGCCCGGATGGGAATAGATGTAGAACTGGCCATCCGCGATGGCCTTGAACGTGGCTTCCGCCACTTCGGCCGCCGACACCTTGCCCGAAGTGACGGCCTTGTCCGTCATCGCTTGCGAAGCGAGCTGGCTGGCCGTGGGGCCCTGCGTCATGCGCACGTCGGCCGGCCGGTTGCGGTGCGACTGGCTAATGCCGGTCGGCACAAAGTACGGGCACAGCACAGACGCGCCTATGGGGGCCTGCACCAGCTGCAGATCCTGGTACAGCGTTTCCGACAGCGCCACGACGGCGTGCTTGGAGACGTTGTACACGCCCATCGCCGGGGCGTTGACCAGCCCCGCCATCGACGCCGTGTTGACAATGTGGCCTTCGAACTGGGGATCGCGGGCGGCCGCCTCCAGCATCAGCTTGGTGAAGATACGCACGCCATGGATCACGCCCCATACGTTGACGCCCAGCACCCACTCCCAGTCGGCCTCCGTGTTTTCCCAGATCAGGCCGCCGGAACCGACACCCGCATTGTTGAACACGAGGTGCACGGCGCCATATGCCGCCATGGCCGCGTCGGCCAGGGCCTGGACTTGCTCGCCCTTGCGCACATCGCACACCTGGGCCAGCACCAGCACGCCCTGGGCCGCCAGCTCGTCGCGGGCCCGGTCGAGGGCGTCCCGCTGCACGTCGGCCAGCACCAGCTTCATGCCCAGCCGCGCCGCCACGTTGGCAAACTCACGGCCCAGCCCGCTGGCACCGCCTGTAATGACCGCTACTTTTCCGTCGAAATTTTTCATTTAGATCAGTTTCACCAGTTGTTTGCCGAAGTTTTGGCCTTGCAGCAGGCCCTTGAACGCTTGCGGTGCGCTGGCCAGGCCTTGCGCCACCGTTTCCCTGTACTTGAGCTTGCCTTGCGCCACCAGCATGGCCAGTTCCGTCAAGCCTTGCGGCCAGAATTCCATGTGCTCGGTGACGATGAAGCCGCGCAGCGTTATGCGGTTGAGCAGCAGCAGGCGCGAATTTCGGATCGGCAATTCCTGGCCGTTGTAGCCGGCGATCACGCCGCACAGGGCGACCCGGGCAAAGGCATTGGTACGGGCCAGGGCCGCGTCGAACACGGCGCCGCCCACATTCTCGAAGATGGCATCGATGCCGTTGGGGGTGGCGGCGGCCAGGTCGGCGTCCAGCTTGCCGGCCTTGTAGTCCACGCAGGCGTCAAAGCCCAGTTCGTTGACCACATAGTCGCACTTGTCCTTGCCACCGGCCACGCCGACGGCGCGGCAGCCGCGCAGCTTGGCCAGTTGGCCCACCACGCTGCCCACGGCGCCGCTGGCCGCCGATACGCACACCGTCTCGCCGGCCTTGGCCTGCAGGATCTGGTTCATGCCGTACCAGGCCGCCATCCCCGGCATGCCCGCCACGCCCAGGTAGGCCGACAGCGGGATCAGGGTCGTATCAAGCTTGCGCAGCTGGCCGCCTTCGGCCACACCCATTTCGGCCCAGCCCAGCATGCCGGCCACGAAATCGCCGGGCGCGTAGCGGGGATGGCGCGAAGCGACCACCTCGCCGGCCGTGCCGCCTATCATGGTTTCATCGAGCGCCTGCGAGGCGGCGTAGCTCTTGGACGCGCTCATGCGGCCCCGCATGTACGGGTCCAGCGACAGGTAGTGGTTGCGCACCAGTACTTCGCCATCCTGCAATGCCGGCACGGCGACCGTCTCCAGGCGGAAATCGGATTCCTGGACTTCGCCCCGCGGCCGGGCGGCCAGGACGATGCGTTGATAGTTCGTCATGGCCGCCTCTCAGACTGCCGACACGCCGCCATCGACGGCCAGGGTCTGGCCGGTGATGTGCTTGCCCGCGTCGGACGCGAACAGGACGGCCGTGCCTTTCAGGTCTTCCTCGTCGCCGATACGCTGCAGCGGCGCGCCCTTGGCCAGCTTTTCCGCGCCCAGCTTGTCCAGGATGCCCTTGGTCATCTTGGATGGGAAGAAGCCCGGCGCGATGGCGTTGACGGTGATGCCATGCATGCCCCACTCGCCCGCCAGCGTGCGCGTGAAGTTGATGACGGCGGCCTTGGAGGTGTTGTAGGCGATGGTCTGCATGGAACCGGGCGGGTTGCCGCTCAGGCCGGCGATCGAGGCGATGTTGATGATGCGGCCGTACTTGCGCGGGATCATGGAACGCTTGCCCACCTGTTGCGACACGAGGAAGATGCTGCGGATGTTGAGGTTCATCACCTTGTCCCACGCTTCAACGGGGTGGTCTTCGGCCGGCGCGCCCCAGCTGGCGCCCGCGTTGTTGATCAGGATGTCGATATGGCCCAGCTGCGCCAGCGCGGCCGTCACCAGCGCCTCGGCCGCCGCGTCCTGCGACAGGTCGGCGGCGATGGCGTGGGCGCTCACGCCATGCTGGGCCAGGAAGGCCAGCGCTTCGTCCAGGTCGGTCTGCTTGCGTGAGGAAATCACCACTTTCGCACCCTGCTCGCCCAGCGCCAGCGCCATTTGCAGGCCCAGGCCGCGCGAGCCGCCCGTTACCAGTGCCGTCTTGCCGGCCAGGGAAAACAATTCTTGAGTTGTACGCATGAGTTTATCGTCCTATCGTTGTTTGAGGCGTTAAATTTCGTAGTCCATGCACTGGCGCGCTTCGCGCACAGCGCCGAAAAAGGGTTTGAGTGCCTGATGGCCTGGATGGTTCTGGTAAGCGTCCAGCGCCGCCTTGTCCGTGAATTCCGAGTACAGGATTACGTCGTAAGTCGCTTCCAGCCCCGGCTGGGCCACCACGGCTTCGAAGGCCAGGATGCCCGGCGTCAGGTCGGCGCAGCCGTCCAGCATGGATTTCATGCGGGCCGCGTTGGCGGCGCGGTCGGCGCCTTCCGCGTGGTCTTTCAGCTTCCACATCACGATGTGCTTGATCATATGTTTTTCGTATCGAATTAGTTAAAACCACCTGTCCTGCATATCAAGGGTGGTGGTATCCAGGCTTTCCAGCAAGACCAGCTGAGCTTCGACCTTGGGCAGTTCCCAGTGGAAGAAGTAGCGGCAGGCTTGCAACTTGCCCCGGTAGAAATCGGCGTCGTCCCCGCTCGCGCCGGGCAAGTGGCTGGCCGCCAGCAAGGCTTGCTGCAGCCAGATCCAGGCCACGACCACATGGCCGACCGCTTCCAGGTAGGCGCTGGCGTTGGCCAGGGTCTTGTTCATGTCGCCCGCAGCATACAGGGTCTGGGTCACTTGTTCCACCCGCGCCCAGGCCGTTTCCAGGGCGGCCGCGTGGGCCGTCAGGTCCGCCGCCAGCCGTTCCGCGTGCGCGACCGTGAGGTTGGCGCGGTCTTCCCTGGGCACGGCCACGTTGCCGCGTACCTTGCGCACCGTCTTGCGCAGCTCGCCGGCGAAGGACTTGAACAGGGCGCCGTCCTGCAGCGTGACCTTGCGGCCCAGCAGGTCCAGGCCGTGGATGCCGTGCGTGCCTTCGTGGATGGCGTTGAGCCGGTTGTCGCGGTAGAACTGCTCGACATTGTATTCGCGCGTGTAGCCGTAGCCGCCGTGCACCTGGATGGCCAGGCTGTTCGCTTCCACGCACCACTGGGAAGGCCAGCTCTTGGTGATCGGGGTCAGGAAATCGAGCAGACGGCCCGCGTGCTCGCGCGCTTCCGGCGTTTCGGCCGTGCGCTGCTCATCGACCAGGCGGGCGCTGTACAGCACCAGGCCCAGGCCGCCTTCCACGTAAGCCTTTTGCGCCAGCAGCATGCGCCGCACATCCGTGTGCTCGATGATGGGCAGCTGGGGCTGGGACGGATCTTTCTGCGCCGGATGGCGGCCCTGGGGCCGGTTGCGGGCGTAGTCCAGCGCGTGCAGGTAGCCGGTGTAGCCGAGCACGGCCGCACCGAGGCCGACGGCGATGCGGGCTTCGTTCATCATATGGAACATGCAGGCCAGGCCCTGGCCCGGCTGTCCCACCAGGTAGCCGATGGCGCCGCCCCGGCCTTCCGGCTTGAACTTGCCTTCGCCGAAATTGAGCAGGCAGTTGCTGGTGCCCCGGTTGCCCATCTTGTGGTTGAGACCGGCCAGCACCACGTCGTTGCGCTCGCCCAGGCTGCCGTCGTCAATGACAAGGAACTTGGGCACGACGAACAGGGAGATCCCTTTGACGCCGGGCACCAGCTTGCCGTCCGGGCCGGGAATCTTGGCCAGCACCAGGTGGACGATGTTGCCGGCCAGGTCGTGCTCGCCGGCCGATATCCACATCTTGTTGCCCGTCAAACGGAACTGGCGCTCGCCTTCGTCACCGGCCACGGGGTCCGGCTCGGCCCGGGTGGTGATATCGGACAGGCTGGAGCCGGCTTGCGGTTCGGATAGACACATGGTGCCGAAGAACTTGCCGGCAAACATGGGCTCGACGAAACGCCGCACCTGGCGCGCCGTGCCGTGCTTGAGCAAGGTGTTGGCGTTGCTGATGGTGAGGAAAATATAGGCGGCCGTGCTGACGTTGGCGCCCGTGAAATAGGCGGACAGCACCTTTTCCACCACGGCCGGCAGTTGCATGCCGTCCCGGTCGAAGTCCTGGCCGGCCGCCATCAGGCCGGCGGCGGAAAAGGCGTCGAGTGCGGTCTTCACTTCCGGAATGATCTGCACCCGCAGGCAACCGTCGCCGGCGATGGCGTGCGGTTCCTGCTGGTCGCTCTTCTTGTTGTGGGGCGCGAACAGGTCGGTGGCGATCTGTTCGGCCGTGTCGATGGCCGCGTCGAACGTTTCGCGGTTATGGTCCTGGAAACGGGCGCGTTGACCCAGCGCATGCGCATCGAGCCATTCGTACAGCATGAACTCGATGTCGCGGCGCGACAAAATCGTGGATTGCATGGCGCAGTGCCTTTATCGGTGAACGGATAACGAAGCGAGGGAGCAAATGCGGCGGATACGAAACGGGCGCCCCGCAAGGCGCCCGTTGAGCCGGATCAGACCACTTCGAACAGGCCGGCAGCACCCTGGCCGCCGCCGATGCACATGGTCACTACCACGTACTTGACGCCGCGGCGCTTGCCTTCGATCAGGGCATGGCCCGTCAGGCGGGCGCCCGACACGCCGTACGGGTGGCCGACGGCAATCGCGCCGCCGTTCACGTTGAGGCGATCCATGGGGATGCCCAGCTTGTCGGCGCAGTACAGCACCTGCACGGCGAACGCTTCGTTCAGTTCCCACAGGCCGATGTCGGCCACGGACAGGCCTGCCTGCTTGAGCAGCTTGGGAATGGCGAACACGGGACCGATGCCCATTTCATCAGGCTCGCAGCCGGCCACGGCGAAGCCGCGGAAGATGCCCAGCGGCTGCAAGCCCTTGGCGGCGGCCGTCCTGGCGTTCATCACGACGGCCATCGAAGCGCCGTCCGAGAACTGGCTGGCATTGCCGGCGCTGACCACGCCGCCGGGCACGGCGCTGCGGATCTTGGACACGGCTTCATAGGTGGTGTCGGCGCGGATACCTTCGTCGGCCGAGATGGTCACTTCACGGCTCAGCAGCATGCCGCTGGCCTTGTCGGCCACGCCCATCACGGTGGTCATCGGCACGATTTCCGCGTTGAACAGGCCGGCGGCCTGGGCGGCCGCAGCGCGCTGCTGGCTCTGCACCCCGTATTCGTCCTGACGTTCGCGGCTGATGTTGTAGCGTTTGGCCACCGTTTCCGCCGTCTGCAGCATGGGCCAGTAGATTTCCGGCTTGTGCTCGGACAGCCACACTTCCTTGTACATATGCAGGTTCATTTCCTGCTGCACGCAGGAGATCGATTCGACGCCGCCGGCCGCGTAGATGTCGCCTTCGCCGGCGATGATGCGCTGGGCCGCCAGGGCAATGGTCTGCAGACCCGACGAGCAGAACCGGTTGACCGTCATGCCGCCTGTGGTGACGGGGCAGCCGGCGCGGATGGCGATCTGGCGCGCGATGTTGCCGCCGGTGGCACCTTCAGGATTGGCGCAGCCCACCAGCACGTCCTCCACTTCGCCCGCTTCGATGTTGGCGCGGGCGATGGCCGCCTGCAGCGCGTGGCCGCCCAGAGTGGCGCCGTGCGTCATGTTGAACGCGCCCTTCCACGATTTGGCCAGGGCAGTACGGGCGGTCGATACGATGACGGCATCTATCATGTGAGTCTCCTGATGGGTAGTGTTTTTGATCCGCATGCCAACCCCATGGCGGCCGCGGTGTGTACAGCGATAAAAATGAGAATAGCATATTTTAGTACGACCGTTCGCAAATTTTTCCAGCGGCGTGCGCCTGTACTTTTGCGAGGCCACTCATTAACGAATTTCAAGCGCCGCGCCGGTCTTGGAAATATACAAATTGACAACATTATCGTGTCCATGTAATGTCAATCCGCCGTCCCACAGCCCCACCGGAGATTTGTCGTGCCGCTGCGACGAATCACACAGCGTCACCAACCGCGAAACCAGGAGCAAACTCATGCAACTTTCCAATTATCTGTTTTTTACGACGACCTGCGAACAGGCGCTGGACTTCTATACCCGCTGCGGGCTAGGCCAAGTGACCGATATCCTGCGCTACGGCATGAACGGCATGCCGGTCCATAACGAAGCGATGCGCGGCCGTATCATGCATGCCAAATTCGAAGGACCCGGCGTGCTGTTCTTTGCCTCGGATAACGATGACGCGGAACCCATGCGCGGCTCCGCCCACATCCTGCAGATGACCGACCGCGCTCTAACGGAGCAACTCTTCGCCCGCCTGGCACAGGATGGCAACGTCACCACGCCACTGGTCATACAGCCCTGGGGCGATTACTTCGGCAAGTTGACGGACCAGTTTGGCGTGCAGTGGATGTTGAATTGCCCGGTCTAAGTCAGATGTCTCGGTGCCCATAATCTGCCGTCCTGGACATTTCTTTTTTTGTGACAACAATGTCAGATTCGTGTAAGTTTGGTGCAAGTTTGACGTAAGGTTAAGCGTTCAGACTCAGGACAAGCTGACAATGTTGTATCTGGTCGGCTGTAGCACACCACAATAAAACCAGGAGACAAATCATGGCAGTATCAACCGGCACGACCGCCGATCTGCGCAACCAGCCTCCTAAGGCCGGCGCGATCACACCGGAGGAGCGCAAGGTCATCTTTGCATCCTCGCTGGGCACCATTTTCGAATGGTACGACTTTTACCTGTACGGCTCGCTCGCTTCCATCATCGCCAAGCAATTTTTCATCGGCGACCCGACCACCACCTTCATTTTCGCCCTGCTGGCGTTCGCCGCCGGCTTCATCGTGCGCCCGTTCGGCGCACTCGTGTTCGGCCGCCTCGGCGACATGATAGGCCGTAAATATACCTTCCTGATCACCATCCTGATCATGGGCGGCTCCACCTTCATTGTCGGCCTGTTGCCCGGATATGGCGCAATCGGCATTGCCGCGCCCATCATCCTGGTCTCGCTGCGCATCCTGCAGGGCCTGGCCCTGGGCGGCGAATACGGCGGCGCCGCCACCTACGTGGCCGAACATGCGCCCAACGGCAAGCGCGGCGCCTTCACGTCGTGGATACAGACCACGGCCACGCTGGGCTTCTTCCTGTCGCTGCTGGTGATCCTCGGCACCCGCAAGGCCATCGGCGAAGACGCCTTCAATGCCTGGGGCTGGCGCGTGCCCTTCCTGGTCTCGGTGCTGCTGCTCGGTATCTCCGTGTGGATCCGCCTGTCGATGAACGAATCGCCGGCCTTCGCCAAGATGAAAGCGGAAGGCAAGACCTCGAAAGCACCGCTGAGCGAAGCGTTCGGTCAGTGGCGCAACCTGAAGATCGTGGTGCTGGCCCTGATCGGCCTGACCATGGGCCAGGCCGTCGTGTGGTACACGGGCCAGTTCTACGCCCTGTTCTTCATGCAGCAGACGCTCAAGATCGACATCGTCAACGCCACCCTGATGATTGCCGTGGCGCTGGCGCTGGCCACGCCGTTCTTCATCTTCTTTGGCAGCCTGTCGGACCGCGTGGGCCGCAAGTACATCATCCTGGGCGGCTGCCTGCTGGCTGCGGCCACCTACTTCCCCCTGTTCGGCGCGCTGACCCACTACGGTAATCCGGCGCTGGAAACGGCACTGAAGAACTCGCCCGTGACGGTGGTGGCCGATCCCGCCTCCTGCCACTTCCAGTTCAACCTGACGGGGCAGAAGAAGTTCCCGTCCTCGTGCGACATCGCCACCAGCCTGCTGTCGAACAGCTCGGTCGCCTACACCAAGGTCGATGCGCCGGCCGGCAGCGTTGCCGTGATCAAGGTGGGCGACAAGGAAATCGCGTCGTTTAACGCCGTCATGACGTCGGACGGCCTGAACTTCGACGCCGACAGCAAGAAGGCAGAAGCGGCCCTGAAAAAAGATACGGCCGCCGCCGTCAAGGCCGCCGGCTATCCTGCCAAGGCCGACGAAGACCAGATCAACCGTCCGATGATGGTGCTGATCCTGTTCATCCTGGTGCTGTACGTGACCATGGTCTACGG
>JAZJZQ010000432.1:0-2393 GCA_040389625.1 Pseudomonadota bacterium
TCTCCTGCGACGATTCGCCCAGGCGCTTGATGCGCTTGGAGGTTTCCTGGATCTGCTCGCGGATCTCGTGCATGCCCTTGATGGCGTTTTCCACCGCCGTCGAGCCCTGGCGCGCCGCCGCCACCGACTGGCGCGCCACGTCGGCCGATTCGCTGGCCGAACGCGACACGTCGGTGATCTCGTGCGCCATCTTGACGACGGTGGCGCTGGCGTCCTGGATCTCGCGCGACTGCTGCTGCGATGCCAGCAGCAGGTCGCTGGAAATGGTCTGGGCGTGGGTCGAAGCGCGCGTGACCTGCTCGGCGGTGGTGGTGACGCGGCCCACCAGCCCGCGCAACTCCTCCACCGTGTAGTTGACCGAGTCGGCGATGGCGCCCGTGATGTCTTCCGACACCGTGGCCTGCACCGTCAGGTCGCCGTCGGCCACTTCCTGCAGCTCGTTCATCAGGCGCAAAATGGCGGCCTGGTTCTGGTCATTCATGGCCTTGGCCTCTTCCTCCTTGCGCTGGGCCTGCTGGCGCATGGCTTCCGCTTCCTGGCGCCGGCGGTCGGCGCCGCGGGTGCGGTTGTAGGAATCCTGCAGCAGCACGCGGCCGATGGCCGCCGCCGACACCAGCGTCAGCATGCCGCCAGCCACCATCAGCCAGAACGTCAGGTCCAGCGCGTCCTGGTCGGCGCGGTAGGCCTGCTGCAGCGCGACCAGGCGCTGGCGCAATCCCTCGTTGTCGCTGAAGATCAGCTGCTCGGCGCTCTTGGCGGCCGTGAACTTGTCGAGCCGGTCCAGGATCGAGCTGACCAGCTTCTGGTACTCGTTGAACCGGGTCTGCAGGGCCGTCAGCTTGTCGCGCAGCTCGCCGTCGCGCGCGGCCGGCAGCCCCAGCGCGGCGCTGCCGTTCAGGAAACCGTCCAGGGTGTTGCGGAACACGGTGCTGTCGCGTCCCAGCTGGAACGCCGTCTCCGAGCTGATGCCGCCGGCCGTCATGAATTCGCTCACGCCGCGGCTCATGCGCTGGCTCAGCATGGTCAGCTTGCCGATGGCGGCCAGTTCGCGCGCGCTGCCGCCGTGCTGCACCTTGTAGGCCGAAATGTCCTCGGCCTTGGCCAGCAGTTCGGGCGACATGGCGTTGATGGCGTGCAGCGTCTGGTCCACGCCGCTCAGGTCCGCCTTGAGCTGCAGGATGGTGCCGGCCGCCTTGTCCGACGCGGCCCACTGCTTGCGCGCGGCCGCCACCAGCGGCCCCAGGCCGGAACGGGTGGCGCCGATGTCGCGTCCCTGGTAGCTGCCACCCTCCTTCATCAGGGTGAAGTCCTGGTTCAGTTCATTGCGGCTCTGGTCCAGCTGGCGGAACGCTTCGGCGCTGCCCTGCACGGCGTTGGGCGCGGCCTTGCCGATGCGCTGCGAGTGCATCAGCGCGTCGCTGGCCACCTGGGTGCGGGTCGAGCGGCTGGCGCTGTTGATGGTGTTGAGGGCCACGAACAGCACGCTGGCCGCCAGGCTGACGGCCAGCGTGGTGGTCAGGATGCTGAGCTGGCGCTGGGGCGGCAGGTGGCCGATCAGGGGCAGCTTGAAACCGGGGCCGCTGTCGGCCGGCGCCGGCGCCGGCGCTGCGCCAGCGACGGCACCGCCGCGCCGGCGCAGGGCGTCGCGCAGGCGCAGCGGCGCGGCCGTATCGGCTTCGGGAACGGCCGTGCCGGACACGCCGAGAAACTGCGAATCGCCGGCATCGGCAAATTCCGAGTTGGGCGCCAGGTCCTTGCCTGCAGCGGCCTTGTTGCGCGCGAATATACCCATGTTGAATCCCATACCGCCGTCTCCCGATTGCCTGAGTGTGCTGCCTGTGATGTGTTTGGTGTTGTCGCCCCGACTTGTCGCCCCGGCTTGCGCCGCTATAGCCCCACTTGCCCCACTTGCAGGAAGCGCGGATCGCGCACCAGCTGGGCCAGGTCGACGCGGGTCCAGTGCTGCCCCTCGCCGTCCTGGAAGCGCTGGCCGCACCAGGGCGGCGCGCCGTCCGGCGTGGCGGCCGGCGTCATGTCGTCCAGCTTGCGCAAGCCCAGCACCCGCTCCACCAGCAGGGCGCAGTTAAAGCCCAGTCCCGGCGCGAAGGTGACCATGCGGCTGTCGCTGCCGGCCGTCACGGCCCCTTGGCCTCGGAAGCAGGCCAGGTCGATGATGCCCGTCAGGCCGCCGCGGATGCTGGCCAGGCCCAGATACCAGGGCTGGGCCAGCGGCACCGGCGTGACCGGCTGCAGCGGCGCGATCTCGCTGACCTGGGTCAGGTCCAGCAGACAGGGCTGGCCACCGAGCAGCACGCCCAGCTCGCGCCCGCCGGCGGCCGCGCCGCTCTTGGCCGCCTGCATCCGCTCGAGCAGCTGCACCTGGTACTGGCGCA
>JAZJZQ010000433.1:0-3197 GCA_040389625.1 Pseudomonadota bacterium
GCCAGTTCGCCCACCACGATGTGCAGGAAGGAGATGATGCTGAACGCGAGCGCGAAGGCGATGCCGTGGATCAGTTGCGGCGAGCTGACGCCGACGGCGGCGAACAGCGGCTCGAGCAGCCCGGCGAAGGCCGGCTCGCCCACCCAGCCCAGGCCCAGCGAGGCCAGCGTGATGCCCAGCTGGCAGGCCGACAGGTAGGCGTCGAGGTTGCCGTGCACCTTGGCCAGCGTGCGCCCGCGCAGGCCCTGGCGCTTGGCGATGGCGCGGATGCGGGTGGGACGCAGCGTGACGATGCCGAATTCGGCCGCCACGAAGAAGCCGTTGAGCGCGACCAGGAACACGGCGAGCAGGACAAGCAGGAGGTTTTGCATAGGGGCGCGCAGCGCGGACGATCGAAACCTGCATCTTATCCGACCCGGCCCGCCGGCAGCGCAATTTTCGCGCACCGCTGCGGTTGATGCTGCGCGCCGGTTGACGCGGCGCGTGTCAGTGCGCCACGGCGAACGGCCCGCTGTGCACGGCCGACAGGATGGCCTCCACGGCCGGATGCTTGATCTTGCGTTCGTTGGAGATGGCGTAGAACTGTTCGCGCAGTTCGGGCGCGTCGCCGGCCAGCACGGCGCCGAACTGCTCCCCGATGTCGTGCGCCAGCGCGGTCGGCGCGAAAAACAGCCCCAGGCCGTTGCGGCCGAAGGTGTTGAGCATGGCGTTGTCCTCGAATTCGCCCACCACGTCCGGCCGCACGCCGTGCTGCACCAGCCAGGCGTCGATCCGTCCGCGCAGGGCGTTGTTACGGGTCGGCAGCAGCAGCGGTGCGCCGTCCAGGCTGGCGGGGAAGTTGCGCCTGACCTTGCGCGCCAGGCGCGGCACGCCGAACAGCTGCATGCCGCTTTCGCCCAGCAGGTGGCTGAACACGCGCAGGCTGCCGCCGGGCCGCACGGCGCGGTCGGTCAGCACCACATCCAGCTTGTTGAGCGCCAGGTCGGCCAGCAGCGACTCGAATTCATCCTCCAGGCACACCAGCTTGACCTGCTGGCCCATCTGCTGCGTCGCCTCCAGCAGGCGGAACGCGATCAGCTTGGGCAGCGAATCGGAGATGCCCACCGTCAGCCGCATCTTGCCCGCGTCCGTCTCCTCCAGCGCGTCCTGCAGCTGGTCGCCCAGCAGGAAAATCTGGTCGCAGTAGCTGAGCGCCACCCGGCCCGCCTCGGTCGGCGCCAGGCGCCGTCCCTGCGGCTCGAGCAGCTGCTTGCCCACCGACTGCTCCAGCAGCGCGAGCTGCATGCTGACCGTCTGCACGGCCAGTCCCAGCCGCTCGGCGGCGCGCGTCACGCTGCCTTCCTTGGCCACCATCCAGAAAAAATACAGGTGGCGGAAATTGAGTCCGGTCGTTTTCATCTTCTGTTTTTCCGAAGTAAAGCTTCGATTATCTTCTATTTTTTAATATCGCGTCCGGCCCTACACTGCACCCCATTCACTACAACAACGGGGTAAAGCAATGAAGCACTTCAAGGTGTCGTTCCTGGTCACCTTCGTCTGCCTGGCGGCGGCGGGGTGGTGGGGCTATGAACATACGGGATGGGCCGGTGCGCTGTCGGCCATCGGCATCGCGGCCATCCTGGGCGTGATGGAAGTCTCGCTCTCGTTCGACAACGCGGTGGTCAACGCCTCCGTGCTGAAAACCTGGGACCCGTTCTGGCAAAAGCTGTTCCTGGGCGTGGGCGTCGTGATCGCCGTGTTCGGCATGCGATTGCTGTTCCCGCTGGTGATCGTGGCCATGGCGGCCGACCTGGGGTTGATGCAAGTGTGGCACCTGGCGCTCAACGATCCGGCCGCCTACTCGGCCCACCTGACCAACCACCACGCGGAAGTGGCGGCCTTCGGCGGCATCTTCCTGCTGCTGGTGTTCCTGAACTTCCTGCTCGACCAGGACAAGGAACTGCACTGGCTGGGCCACGTGGAGCAGAAGCTGGGCGCGCTGGGCAAGGTGTCGTCGATCGCGGTGATGGTGGCGCTGGGCGCGCTGCTGGCCAGCCTGATGCTGGTGGAACCGGAGCAGAAGCTGGTGGTGCTGGTGTCGGGCCTGTGGGGCGTACTGACCTACGTTGGCGTGGACGCCGTCAGCAGCTTGCTGGAGAAGGAGGAAAACGGCAGCAACGTGGGCGAGCTGATCAAGCGCGGCGGCATAGGCGGCTTCCTGTACCTGGAAGTGCTCGATGCGTCGTTCAGCTTCGACGGGGTGATCGGCGCGTTCGCCATCACGACCGACGTGGTGATCATCATGCTGGGCCTGGCCATCGGCGCCATGTTCGTACGCTCGCTGACGGTGTTCCTGGTGAAGAAGGGCACGCTGGACGAATTCGTGTTCCTCGAACACGGCGCCCACTACGCCATCGGCATCCTGGCGCTAATCATGTTGGCCAGCATGAAGTTCCACATCCCCGAGATCTTCACGGGCCTGGTCGGCGTGGCCTTCATCGTCGCCTCGCTGTGGTCCTCGATCCGCCACCGGCGCAAGCAGCAGGCGCCGGCCCTGGCGGCGTGACGGAGCAGTTTTTTGACAACGCGGCGGGCGCCAGGCACCGGCCCGCCGCGGGCAAGCAGTACAGGCTATTACGGCCAGGTGCCGGTTCAATCACATAGGAGTAGCACATCATGGCAATCAGTCTGCAAAAAGGCGGCAACGTCAACCTGAGCAAGGAAGCGCCCGGTCTGTCGAAGATGGTGATCGGTCTCGGTTGGGACGTGCGCGCCACCGACGGCAACGCGTTCGACCTGGACGGCTCGGCCTTCCTGCTCAAGGCCGACGGCAAGGTGCGGGGCGACGCCGACTTCGTTTTTTATAACAACCTCAAGTCGGTGGAGGGCGCCGTGGCCCACTCGGGCGACAACCGCACCGGCGCCGGCGACGGCGACGACGAGACGGTCACCATCAACCTGGCCGAGGTGCCGGCCAACGTGGAGCGCATCGCCATCTGCGTCACCATCCACGAGGCCGACGCGCGGCGCCAGAACTTCGGCATGGTGCGCCAGGCTTTCGTGCGCTGCGTGAACGCCAGCGGCAACGCCGAGATCGCCCGCTTCGACCTGTCCGAGGACGGTTCGGCCGAGACGGCGATGGTGTTCGGCGAGGTGTACCGCAACGGCGGCGACTGGAAGTTCAAGGCCGTGGGCCAGGGCTTCAAGGGCGGACTGGG
>JAZJZQ010000433.1:3297-5839 GCA_040389625.1 Pseudomonadota bacterium
ACGGCGGCGACTGGAAGTTCAAGGCCGTGGGCCAGGGCTTCAAGGGCGGACTGGGACCGCTGGCGTCGTCCTTCGGCGTCAACATCTGAACGGCATAAACGGCATAAACGGTATAAACGGTATCAATTGGATCAATTTTCTGAAAGGGACAGGGCACCATGCCTGCATTTACGGTAACAGGGGACGTTGACCCGTTCCTGCACGTGTCGCTTGCGCACGGCGAAAAAATCTACTGCGAGTCGGACGCGATGGTGATGATGGAGGCAACGCTCGATTTGCGCGGCAAGGTCACCGGCGGCATCGGCGCGGCCCTGATGCGGCGCTTCGCCAACGGCGAGTCGTTCTTCCAGCAGCACATCGAGGCCGTGCGCGGCGCCGGCGACTGCCTGCTTTCGCCCACGCTGCCGGGCGCCATGCAGGTGGTGGACGTGGGGCCGCGCCAGTACATGCTGAGCGACGGCGCCTTCGTGGCCGCCAGTGCCGGGGTGGCGCTGCAGGTACGCACCCAGAGCCTGGGCAACGCCCTGTTCGCCCAGAGCGGCGGCTTTTTCATCACCGAGACGGCCGGCAGCGGCCAGCTGGTGGTGTCGGGCTTCGGTTCCATCTCGCAGCTGGAGGTGGCGCCGGGGCGCGACGTGGTGATCGACAACGCCCACGTGGTGTGCTGGGACAGCGCGCTGCATTACGAGATGTCCGTCACCACCGGCGGCGGTGGCGGCTTCCTGGGCAACCTGATCAACAGCCAGACCAGCGGCGAGGGCATGGTGCTGCGCTTTTCCGGCCAGGGCAAGGTGCTGGTCTGCTCGCGCAACCGCGACGCCTTCCTCAGCTGGACCCAGCGCCGCCCGCAGTAAGGCCTTAGCTTAGCAAATCAATCGAAAGGAAACCGCAATGTCAGTCAATCTGCAAAAGGGCCAGAAGATCTCTCTGGACAAGGAAGCGGGCGCCGCCCTGGGCCGCGTCGTCATGGGGCTGGGCTGGGACGCCGTCAAGCGCAAGGGCTTGTTCGGCTTCGGCGCGCGCAGCGAGCCGGTCGACCTGGACGCTTCGTGCGTGATGTTCGACGAGGCCAACCGCCCGCTGGACGTGATCTGGTTCCGCCAGCTGCGCAGCCGCGACGGCAGCATCGTTCACACGGGCGACAACCGCACCGGCGCCGGCGACGGCGACGATGAACAGATCAACGTCGACCTGCATGCCGTGCCGGCCGCGGTGCGCAGCCTCGTCTTCACCGTCAACAGCTTCACGGGCCAGAGCTTCGCCCAGGTGGAGAACGCCTACTGCCGCCTGCTCGACGCGGCCAGCGGCAGCGAGGTGGCCCGCTTCAACCTGTCCGTGCAGGGCCCGCACACGGCCCAGATCATGGCCAGGGTGTACCGCCACCAGGGCGAATGGAAGATGCACGCCATCGGCGAAAACGCCAGCGGCCGCACCTTCGACGACCTGCTGCCGCTGATCGCGCCCCACCTGTAGCGGGGGCGCGGGCCGCCTCCGTGGCGGCCGGGAGACAGGGCGCCGCGGGCCGCATGGCGGGGCATTGCGGTTATCGCGGCCCTGCGTATAATGTTTCCATGGAAAAACTAAAAGACTTCGCCCAGATAGTGTCGCAGGCCGAACGCGGCGAGCTGGTTTTTCCCACCAGCGTGAACGCCGCGCTGCAGCTGCAGCTGGCGCTGGCCGATCCCGACTGCGTCACGGACGACGTGGTGCGCCGCGTGCTGGCCGAGCCGCAGCTGGCCGCGCGCACGGTGGCGCTGTCCAATTCGGCCGTGTTCAACCGCCGCGGCCCGCTGGTGACGGGCGTGCGGGCGGCCGTGCTGCGGGTGGGCTACCGCAACCTGTACACGATGGCGGCGGCCATGGTGGTGCGCCAGTTCGGCAACCGCATCCGCGACCGCCTGCTGCGGGCCCAGGCCGAACAGCTGTGGCGCCACACGGCCCACGTGGCGGCGCTGGCCCACGTGCTGGCCCGCCACGTGACGGGCGTCGATCCCGACACGGCCCTGTTTGCCGGCATCGTGCACGAGGCGGGCGGCTTCTACCTGCTGTCGCGCGCCGACGAGATGCCCGGCCTGCTGGACGACCCGGCCGAGTGGATGGGGGCGGCCCAGGAAATCATCACCCGCGAAATGATGCGCAAGCTGGCCATACCGGAACCGGTGGCGCTGGCCATCGTGGCCTTGCGCGGCGCCACGCTGTCGCCGCCGCCGGCCGGCCTGCTCGACACGCTGCTGCTGGCCAAGCGGCTCTCGCCCGTGGCGACGCCGCTGGCCTGGCCCACCGGCCCGGACGACGCCGACGGCGCGCTGGAGCAGTATGTGCGCGACAACCCCGAGCTCGAGCGCATCCTGCATTTGTCGGCGGCCGACGCCGGATCGATGAGCGCCGCGCTGCTGGTGTGAGTGACGCCAGCGCCCCGGCGCACGGCCCGCCGCGCGCCCCGTGCTGCCGGCGCCGGGCGCGGCGGGGCGCGTTTAGCGCCGCAGTCCCGCCTGCAGCGCCTGCCAGAAGGCGGCATCTTCCATGCCCAGCGCGTAGACCG
>JAZJZQ010000434.1:0-3200 GCA_040389625.1 Pseudomonadota bacterium
CGGCCGATGCCATCTGCCCGTACTCCAAAGCGACGCGCGGCAACATCGACGTGGCCCTGAATGTCGTGACCGCATAAGCCATCCGCATTTCCATATATATCGCATGCGATAAAATCACATGCGTCATTCATCAACCATTGAGAAATCTATCATGAACAAAATCCAAAAAGTCCTGTTGACCGGCAAAACCCATACCACTTCCGCAGACGGCCGCGTGATCGCCGGCGACCACGAAGGCAATGTCGACATTCATCTCTCCGTTCCCGGCAATAGCACGGCGCCCGGTTTTACCTTCGATGCGATCGCTCCGCATCCGACCGCCGAGCAGCTGTTCGCCGGTGCCTGGTCGGCCTGCTATATCGCTGCCGTCGGCATCGCAGCCAAGGAGCGGCAAGTCATGTTGCCAGCCGATACGGCAGTGGAAATTGAAGTGGACCTGGGCGTGGGCGGCGGCGCCTACTTCATCCAGGCCCGTATCAACCTGCTTGTGGCCGGCCTCGACCATGCGCTGGCGACCGAGATCGCCCACGCGGCGGACGCCATCTGCCCCTACTCCAAGGCCACGCGCGGCAACATCGACGTCACCTTGAACGTCACAACCGTGTAATGTACGGCAATCCGGTGCGCGTGCGCGCGCACCATCCACCTCTGCAAACAACGAAGGATGCAATATGAACAAGCAAACTGAAACCGCCATCCTGGCCGGCGGCTGCTTCTGGGGCATGCAGGCGCTGCTGCGCCGCCAGCCCGGCGTGCTGTCCACCCGCGTCGGCTACACGGGCGGCGATGTGCCCAACGCGACTTATCGCAACCATGGCACGCACGCGGAAGGTATCGAAGTCGTGTTCGATCCAAGCCAGATCAGCTTCCGCCGGATCCTGGAGTTCTTCTTCCAGATCCACGACCCGAGCACGCCCAATCGCCAGGGCAATGACCTCGGCGCCAGCTACCGTTCTGCCATCTTCTATCTGGACGAGACGCAAAAGCAGGTGGCCGAACACACCGTGGCGGACGTGGACGCTTCCGGCCTGTGGCCTGGCAGGGTCATGACCGAGATCGCCCCGGCCGGCCCGTTCTGGCAAGCCGAGCCGGAACATCAGGATTACCTGGAGCGCATACCCGATGGCTACACCTGCCACTTCGTGCGTCCGGACTGGAAGCTGCCGCAGCGCGACTGATACGATTGAATCGTATCCGCGTGGTAAAGTAGCGGTGCGCAACCACACGGACAGCAAACTCATCATGACCAAAACGACCAAGGCGGGCAAGACGGCTCAGCCGGACGCCCTGAAACTCACGGACTTCCTGTGCTTCGCCGTCTACTCGGCCAACCTCACTTTCGGCAAGGCGTACAAGCCCCTCCTCGATGCCTTGGGGCTGACCTACACCCAGTACATCACGGTGGTGGCCCTGTATGAGGACAGCAACCAGACCGTGAGCGAGTTGGGCGAGAAACTGTTCCTGGAGTCGAACACGCTCACGCCCATTTTGAAAAAGCTCGAGAGCGCCGGCTATGTAAGCCGGGAGCGCGACAGCGCGGACGAGCGCCGGGTGATCGTCAACCTCACCAAGCAGGGCCGCGCCCTGCGCGAACGGGCCTACAGCGCGGACCTGTCCGAAGCCTGCGGCCTGAGCATGGCCGAATTCGTGGAGACGCGCGACGCCGTACTCAAGCTGCGTAACAACCTGGCCAAGGCGCTGCACAAATAACGACACGCCTGCGCGCGCCGATCTGCCCGGCGCGCCAGTGACAACGACTGCCCCCGCCGCACCGGGCCACTCACCGGATTCTGTCTGCACCTGCCATCACTGCAGCTTCGGGCGGCGCCATGCCAAACCCGCCCGCCGTTCCAGCCTGCTTGCATGTGGCTGAACTTGGCGCCAGGGTCATTTTCTTCAATACAGCACCTGCCATCGCCACGTATCGTGCGCTTCGATATCGCAAACTTTATCGGAGACACGCATCCATGAGCATCCTGATTTCCATGTCGGCCTTCGCCCTGGCGTCGTCCATTTCACCGGGCCCGGTCAACATCGTCGCCCTCAGCAGCGGCGCGCGGCACGGCTTTCGGGCCAGCATGCGCCATGTCACCGGCGCCACGGTCGGCTTTACGCTGCTGTTGCTGCTGACGGGCGTTGGCCTGAACGCCATGCTGGCGCGGGCGCCGGTCCTGGCCCGGGCCACGCAACTGGGCGGGGCGGCCTTCCTGCTGTTCATGGCGTGGAAGCTGGCCCGCGACGACGGCGCGCTCGATCTCGCGGGCAACGGCAAGGCGCCGTCGCTGATGACGGGCGCGGCCATGCAATGGCTCAATCCGAAAGCCTGGGTCGCGGCCGTGGCCGGCATCAGCGCGTTTGCCGCGAACGGCGACGCGCTGCTGGTGTGGCGCTTCGCCGCGCTGTATTTCACGATCTGCTATGCCTCGCTCGCTTGCTGGGCCTATGCGGGCACCTTCCTGCACCGCCATTTGCACGATCGGGCGGGTTTGCGGCTGTTCAACCGTGCGATGGCGCTGCTGCTGGCGGCCAGCGCCATCTACCTCTTGCTCAACGGCGATATTGGCCCGGTGTCGCCGCCAGGAAGCGCTTGAAGATGCGCTGGAAATGGGCCTGGTCGGCAAACCCCGTTTCCAGCGCCACATCGGCAATCGCCCCGCCACCTTTGAGCATGCCGCGCGCCAGCTGGATGCGGCGGTTCAACAGGTAGGTGTGCGGCGTCATGCCGTAGCACTTCCTGAAGGCACGGATCAAATAGGACGGCGACAGGCCGGACGCGGCGCACACGTCGTCCAGCTTCAACGCAGCGGCGTAATTGTCGCTGATGTATTCGGCGGCGCGCTCGAGCTTGCGGTTCGCTTCGCGCTCGATGACGGTCGCGGGGCCAAAACTGGACTGGAGCTGCTCGAAGAACGTCACCGCCGCACACTGCCGCAGCAACGGATCGGCCGCATCGTCGGTCAACACTTCGTAAAAACGGTTGAATCGTGCGTACAGCATGGGCGCGGTACTTGCGGTCGCCGCGTAGGGATGGAAGTCGTGGTTGGCGCTGAAGCCCCATTCATGCTGCAGCGCGCCCAGCCATGCACGGTCGACATACAACATGCGGTAGGACCACGGCTCATCGGCGAGCGGGTTGCAGCCATGGACGTCGCCCGGGTTCATCATGACGACGGCGCCGGGGCCGACCTGCTGCCGCGCAG
>JAZJZQ010000434.1:3300-4797 GCA_040389625.1 Pseudomonadota bacterium
ACGTCGCCCGGGTTCATCATGACGACGGCGCCGGGGCCGACCTGCTGCCGCGCAGCTTCGTTGACGTAGTCGGTATGTCCGCGGCTGATCGCGCCGATGGAAAATGTCTCGTGCGAGTGCAGCGCGTAGCTGACCTTGCGCCCGTCATCGATCGCCCGCGCTTCGATAAAGGGCAAGCTGGCGTCGCGCCAAAAACGGGGACCGGTGGGTGGGTTGGGAAGCGGCATGGTCGTAGGATATTACCAGCATGGGAAAGCTTGTGGGTCGTATGCCCGACCAGTTCGCAAGACTACCGCCAGCCGATCCTGTATTGCGAGAATAAACAGCCGATAACAACACGCGCCGGCGATGTCCCTTGACCCGCTGCACCGGACCGCTCAAACTGGATTTCGTCCGAATTAGTATCACAGCAGATCCAGGAGGCGCCATGGATGTCAGTAAGCGATACCGCCCAATTTCCTACCTTAAAAGGAATGCCACCGACGTTGCCCGCCAACTGTCCGAGGAAACCGATAGTCTGATCATTACGCGGAACGGCGTGCCAGCGTTTGTCTGCATTAACTTGGACGAGTACCACCAGACCATGGAGAGCAACGCCCTGCTCCGCTTGCTGGCATTGGGAGAGCGGGAGGCGAAACGCGGCCATAGCATGCCGCTAGACGCAGCGCGCGCAGTGCTGGAACAGACCCTGTTCGGTGACGAACGCTAAACCATCGATATCCACATGGTGTTCGGCAGCCGCCAGAGCTTCCAGGACTTGCTGTACAGACGTGTCATACGGTACTTATAGCAAAGACCGCATCTGGCTTGCCAGCCCCATCCAGATACCTGATAGTTAAGCCAATATCGCGCTCTGCGGCATAAAATGGATCAGCCTGTCCCTGTCAGTCCGGTCGCGGTTCCGGTATCATTCGGCATGAACAAGATTCCTTTCCAACCATTTATCATTGGTGTCGCTGGCGGAAGCGGCAGTGGCAAATCCACCGTGTCCCAGCAAGTGCTGGCTTCGTTTGGCGCTGAGATGGTCTCGGTCGTGATGCAGGACGATTACTACTGCGACCAAACCCATCTCACTTCGGAAGTTCGCCGCCAGCAGAATTACGACCATCCGCAGGCTTTCGACTGGCCATTGCTGGTCCAGCACGTCCAAGCCTTGCGCAACGGCGAAGCGATCGAGATGCCCGAGTACGACTTCACGATCGACAACCGCTCCAGCAGGACCATTCCTGTCAAGCCAGCCCCGGTCATCGTCATCGAAGGCCTGTTTGCCTTGTACGACGCGGACTTGCGCGACATGATGTCGCTGAAGATCTTTGTCGACACCGCCTCCGACATCCGCTTCATCCGCCGCATGCAAAGGGATATTACCGAACGCGGCCGCTCGGTGGAAAGCGTCGTCGGCCAGTATTTGGAAACCGTGCGCCCGATGCACAAGCAATTCATCGAGCCGACCAAGCGCTACGCCGATGTCATTATTCCGCACGGCGCAAATGGCCC
>JAZJZQ010000435.1:0-2382 GCA_040389625.1 Pseudomonadota bacterium
TCCCAGGTCTGGCGCTTGTCGCGCCACATGAGCGGCGTTTCCAGCTTGAAGCGGCTGTCCATGCCCAGGTTGAGGGCCACCTGCAGCGCCTTCATGGTGTCGTCGCGGCAGTCGGGATAGCCGGAAAAGTCGGTCTCGCACATGCCGCCCACCAGCACGCTCAAGCCGCGCCGGTAGGCCACGGTGGCCGCCACCGTCATGAACAGCAGGTTGCGGCCCGGGACGAAGGTGTTGGGCAGGCCGTTGGCCTGGGTTTCGATGGCGATGTCGTGCGTCATGGCCGTCTGCGAAATGGCCGAGATCAGCGACAGGTCGATCATGTGGTCCTCGCCCAGCCTGGCGTCCCAGGATGGATTGTGGGCCCGCAGCCCGGCCAGCACGGTCGGGCGCACGGTCAGCTCGACGGCGTGGCGCTGGCCGTAATCGAAGCCTATGGTTTCCACCCGCGCGTAGTGCCGCAGGGCCCAGGCCAGGCAGGTGGTGGAATCTTGCCCGCCGCTGAAAAGCACCAGGGCGGTATCGGTAGGGAGCATGGCGGTCTTTCTGTCGATCTTGCGGTCGATGATAAGGTCTATGGGGTGCCGGCGCGGGACGCGGCGCAGTCAGGTGCAACATTATAAGTACGCCATCGGATTAGGCAATCCGGTAACATGCGCATAGCGCACATCCCGATGGAGTCCCATGTTACCGGCACCGCCCGCCCGCACTGCGGCAGGATCACGAATTTTGGCACAAGTGGCCGCAAAAGTATCGCCCCCGCCGGCGCGCTGCGCGCTGCTGCTGGCGGCGGCCGTGCTGGCCTGCGTCCCGGCCGCGGCCGAGGGCTTGCGCTACCGCGTGCGCATCGAGGCGCCGCGCCCGCTCGCCACGCTGCTGGAACAGAACCTGGACCTGGAGCGCTTTCGCGGCAATCCCCACATCGACCGCGAGCAGCTGCAGCGCATGGTGCGCGTGGCGCCGGCCCAGGTCCGCACCCTGGTGGCCACGGACGGCTATTATTCGCCCGAAGTGAGCGTGCGGCTCGACGCCGACCAGGAAGAACCGGTGGTGCTGGTGCAGGTGCAGCCGGGCGAGCCGGTGCGGGTGGGCGACGTCGAGCTGGAACTGCAGGGCTTCGAGCCGCCGCCGGGCCAGCCGGCCGACCGCCGCTACGACCGCGACGCCCTGCTGGCCAGCTGGGGCTTGCCGCGCGGCGCCATCTTCCGCCAGGCCGACTGGGAACAGGCCAAGCGCGCCCTGCTGCGCCAGGTGGTGCAGACGCGCTACCCGCGCGCCCAGCTGGCCGACAGCCGCGCCACCGTCGATCCCGACACCCACCTGGCGCTGCTGCACGTGGTGCTCGACAGCGGCCCCGAAATGCATTTCGGCGAGTTGCGCATCGAAGGCTTGAAGCGCTATCCACCCTCCATCGTCGCCAACCTGAACCAGATCAAGCCCGGCGACGACTACAGCGAGGCGGCGCTGCAGGCATTCCAGGGCCGGCTGCAGGACACGGGCTACTTCGCCACCGTGGAAGTGAGCGCCGACACCAGCGCCGTGATCGGCGAGCAGCTGGCGGCCGGCGCCGCCACCCAGGCCCAGGAAGCGGCGCCCGGCAGCGCGGCCCCGCCGCCGCCCATGCCGCCCTTGCCATTGCTGGTGCGGGTGACGGAAAACAAGCGCAAGAACGCCAGCGCCGGTCTCGGTTACTCCACCAACACCGGCAACCGCGCCTCGCTGACCTATGACGACCTGTCCATCTTCGGCCTGCGCATGAAAAGCGCGCTGACGCTGGAGACCAAGAAGCAGAGCGCGCGCGGCGACTTCTACTACCCCGTCACCCCGCAGGGCTACCGCGACAGCGTCGGCGCCTCGTTCGAGCGCAGCGACATCTCGGGCGAGATCACCAGCGTGTCGGCCATCTCGGGCAAGCGAGCCTGGGGCACGCCGCTGCTGGAACGCAGCCTGACGCTGGAGTTCCTCAGCGAGACCAAGACCATCGCCAACGTGGAGACGGGCAGCAGCAAGAGCCTGCCGCTCACCTACGGCAGCACCTGGCGCCACCTGGACAGCCTGCTGTTTCCCACCAAGGGCTACGTCATCAACGCCCAGCTGGGCGGCGCCCTGCTGCCTATCCTGACGGACGAAGCGTTCGTGCGCGGCTATGCGCGCGCCGTGCTGTACCACCCGCTGGGCAGCCACGCCAACGTGATCGTGCGGGCCGAAGGGGGTGCGCTGGCCTCGCGCAACAAGCAGGGCGTGCCGGCCGTCTACCTGTTCCGGGCCGGCGGCGACCAGTCCGTGCGCGGCTACGCCTACCAGCAGCTGGGCATACAGGAAGGCACGGCCATCACGGGCGGGCGCTACCTGGGCACGGCCAGCGCCGAGTACCAGTACTGGTTC
>JAZJZQ010000436.1:0-6786 GCA_040389625.1 Pseudomonadota bacterium
GCTTGACGCCGGCCACCAGGTCCATGGCGCCGCCCATGCCCTTGACCATCTTGCCCGGAATCATCCAGTTGGCCAGGTCGCCATGTTCCGACACCTGCATCGCGCCCAGGATGGCCAGGTTGATCTTGCCGCCGCGGATCATGCCGAACGAGTCGGCCGAGCTGAAGTAGGCCGAACCGGGCAGCGCCGTCACGGTCTGCTTGCCCGCATTGATCAGGTCCGCATCCACTTCCGCTTCCGTCGGGAACGGGCCGATGCCCAGCAAGCCGTTTTCCGACTGCAGGAACACTTCGATATCGCTGGGCACATAATTGGCCACCAGCGTGGGCAAGCCTATGCCCAGGTTCACATAAAAACCGTCCTGCAATTCCTTCGCCGCGCGCGCGGCCATTTCGTCACGAGTCCATGCCATAGTAATCTCCGTCTTGTTTTGGTGGCGCAAGCCTCAGTTGGCGCGCACGGTGCGCTGTTCGATGCGTTTTTCCGGCGTGGCGTTGACCACGATGCGGTGCACGAAAATGCTGGGCAGGTGCACCTGGTCCGGATCGATCTCGCCCGTCTCGACCAGCTGCTCCACTTCCACCACCGTAATCTTGCCGGCCATGGCCACGTTGGGATTGAAGTTGCGCGCCGTCTTGCGGAACATCAGGTTGCCGGCCTTATCAGCCTTCCAGGCCTTGACCAGCGACACGTCGGCCACCAGGCTGCGCTCCATCACGTATGCTTCGCCGTCGAATTCACGGATTTCCTTGCCTTCGGCCACGATCGTGCCCACGCCCGTCTTGGTGAAGAAGGCCGGGATGCCGGCGCCGCCGGCGCGCAGCTTTTCGGCCAGCGTGCCCTGGGGCGTGAATTCCAGTTCCAGTTCGCCGGCCAGGTATTGGCGCGCGAATTCCTTGTTCTCGCCCACGTAGGACGAAATCATCTTGCGGATCTGGCGCGTCTCGAGCAACTGGCCCAGGCCGAAACCATCGACGCCGGCGTTATTGGAAATGGCCGTCAGGCCTTTGACGCCGGAATCGCGCAAGGCAGCGATCAGGGCTTCGGGAATGCCGCACAGGCCGAAGCCACCGACGGCGATGGTTTGACCATCCTGGACGATACCGGCCAGGGCGGCGGCGGCATCGGGATAAACTTTATTCATACGTGTCCCTTTTCTTTTGATAAGCTGTGTCGCTCGCGTTATTCGGCGAAGAGCGTATGAGCATAGAATACGCACATTAAAAGCACAATACCGTAGAACTACCGGCGCGCCGCCTTCCTTTTTACCCTGTTTGCCTGTCACCCGAGTTGATTTCGCCCTACATGAACGCACCGTCCGCCATCGATTACGAAACCATCTTCCTGCATGCGCCGGTGGGCATGTGCATTTCCGAAAACCGCGTGATCCAGGCTTGCAACGAAGCATTGGCGGCCATGTTCGGCTACCCGCGCGAGGCGCTGCAGGGCCTGTCGTTCCGCGCCCTGTACCCCACCATGGACGAATTCCTGCGCACGGGCGACCGCATCATTCCCATCATGAACGCCAAGGGCCGCTACTCCGACGAGCGCATCATGCGCCGCGCCAACGACGAACTGTTCTGGTGCCACGTGACGGGCCATGCGCTCAAGCTTAACGAGCCGCTGGGGCCGGGCATCTGGACCTTCGAGGATGTGAGCGAGAAGCGCCCCGTCACGGCCGAGCTGACGCCGCGCGAACGGGAAATCGCCGCCCTGCTGGTGGAAGGCAAGACCAGCAAGGTGATCGCGCGCCAGGTCGACCTGAGCCCGCGCACGGTGGAAATGCACCGCGCCAAGCTGATGCGCAAATTCAACGCCGGCACTTCGTCCGAACTGGTGCACAAGCTGGTGGGCCTGCATCAGCTGTAGCGACCAGGCAACGGCGGGCCGGCACCGCTCTGGTGGGCCAGCATTGTGCCGCAAGGGGCCAGGCGCTGCGCCACGCGGCCGCCATGCAAACGGGCCCCTGTTGCGCTCGCCCTTTACATGGCCAGCATGCCGTCGTCGGCCGAAATGATGGCGCCGTTGATGAAATGCGACTCGTCGCCGGCCAGCAGCAGCATCAGGCCGTCCAGGTCTTCGGGCTTGCCGGGCCGCTTGCGCGGCAGCATCTCGACCAGCTTCTGACCCTGTTCGCTGGCGAAATAATCCTCGTTGATTTCCGTGGAAATATAGCCGGGGCAGATGGCGTTGGTGTTGATGCCGTACTTGCCCCACTCCACCGCCATGGCCTTGGTCATCTGCACCACGCCCGCCTTGCTCATGCAATAGACGCCGATCTGGGGCAGCACCCGCAAGCCGGCCACGGAGGCGATGTTGATGATGCGGTGTTGTTTTTTGGGATCCCCCTTGGCGCGCGCGATCATGCGCTTGGCCGTCTGCTGGGCCACGAAAAAGGCACCGCGCAAATTGGTATCCATGATGAAGCTGTAGTCTTCCGGCGTCACGTCCACCAGGCGCTGGGTGGTCGACACCCCGGAGTTGTTGACCAGGATGTCGATCGGCCCCGCTTCCGTCTCGGCATGGGCGATGGCCGACTTGATGCTGGCGAAATCCGTCACGTCCAGGCTGACCACGTGGGCTGCGCCGCCGTCAGCCTCGATCTCGGCCCGCAATTCCTTCAGCCGCTCGGTACGGCGCGAAGCGAGCACGACCTGGGCGCCGGCCTGGGCCAGCACTTTGGCAAAACGGGCTCCCAGACCGCTGGAGGCGCCGGTGATCAGCGCAATTTTTCCCTCAAAGTTGACTTCTATACCCACGAGCTACTCCCTGTATTTTTGATGGCAGACCCACTGATGCAGTCCTGGCGTAATGATTACACAAATTGCCAGTATTAGATTGCAGCATCTAATAATGTGCCGCAAAATGTCGCCGGCGTTGCATTCGGCAGCAAAAAGAAGCACACTCGTGCTAAAATTTTTTCTCTCCTCCTCAAAAGAACACACCATGACACAGCCCAATAACCTAGTTGAACAGTACGGCCCACGCGATGCGATGGAGTATGACGTCGTGATCGTCGGCGGCGGCCCTGCCGGCTTGTCGGCCGCCATCAAGATCAAGCAGATGGCCGCGGAAAAAGGCCAGGAAGTGTCCGTCGTCGTGCTGGAAAAAGGCGGCGAGCTGGGCGCGCACATCCTGTCGGGCGCCGTGATGGACCCCAAGGCGCTCACCGAGCTGATTCCGAACTGGAAGGAACTGGGCGCTCCCCTCAACACCGAGGTGACGGAAGACCGCGTGCTGTTCCTGACCGAAACCAAAGCCTACAAGACGCCTAACTTCGCGCTGCCGGCCTGTTTCGAAAACCATGGCAACTACGTCATTTCACTCGGTAACGTGGTGCGCTGGCTGGGCCAGCAGGCCGAAGCGCTGGGCGTGGAAATCTTCCCCGGCTTCCCGGCCGCCGAAATCCTGTACAACGACGACGGCTCCGTCAAGGGCGTGGCCACCGGCAACATGGGCGTGGACCGCGAAGGCAACGCCGGCCCCAACTTCCAGCTGGGCATGGAACTGCACGGCAAGTACACGCTGTTCGCCGAAGGCGCACGTGGCCACCTGGGCAAGCAGCTGATGGCCAAGTACGACCTGAACAAGGGCAAGGACCCGCAGTCGTACGGCATCGGCATCAAGGAACTGTGGGAAATCGACCCGGCCAAGCACCAGCCCGGCCTGGTGATCCACACCACCGGCTGGCCGCTGGACTCCAAGACCTATGGCGGCTCCTTCCTGTATCACCTGGAAAACAACCAGGTCATGGTGGGCTATGTGGTCGGCCTGAACTATGAGAACCCCTACCTGTCGCCGTACGAGGAATTCCAGCGCTACAAGACCCACCCGGCCATCCGCACCTTCTTCGAAGGCGCCAAGCGCATTTCCTACGGCGCCCGCGCCATCACGGCCGGCGGCCTGCAATCGTTGCCCAAGCTGGTATTCCCGGGCGGCGCCCTGATCGGCTGCGACGCCGGCTTCCTCAATATGAGCCGCATCAAGGGCAGCCACGCCGCCATCAAGTCCGGCATGCTGGCCGCCGAGTCGGTCTTCGCCGCGCTGGGCGAGAGCCGCCAGCACGACGAGCTGGCCAGCTACCCGGTCGCCTTCGAGCAGTCGTGGCTGCACGAAGAGCTGCACGTGGCGCGCAACGTCAAGCCTTACCTGAACATGGGCCTGTACGTGGGCGCCCTGATGACGGGCATCGACCAGATCATCTTCCGCGGCAAGGCGCCCTGGACGCTGCACCACAGCCACGCCGACCACGAGTGCCTGAAGCCGGCCAGCCAGTTCCAGCCCATCGTCTACCCCAAGCCGGACGGCAAGCTGACCTTCGACCGCCTGTCCTCGGTGTTCATTTCCAACACCAACCACGCGGAAGACCAGCCCGTGCACCTGACGCTGAAGAACGCCAGCGTGCCGGTGGACGTCAACCTGCGCCAGTATGCGGGCCCGGAAGCGCGCTACTGCCCGGCCGGCGTGTATGAGTTCATGAAAGCGGACGACGGCCAGGACCGGTTGCAGATCAACGCCCAGAATTGCGTCCACTGCAAGACGTGCGACATCAAGGACCCGACCCAGAACATCGTCTGGATCACGCCGGAAGGCGGCGGCGGCCCGAACTACCCGAACATGTAAGCAGTAGATAGCAACTTGACAGCGCGGCGTGCTTGCACCCCGCGCTGTTTTTTTTCGCCTGGAGCTTGGGAAAACGGCCATAATCGAGCCTTGGAACCCTTACAGACGGGCTCAGGCGGCACCCGTCACAAATATTTTTAAAAATTTCCACAAAGCATTTAATGTCCCACCCGAAACGGTCGTCTTGTACTTGGGAGAGCACAAAGAGTCCGTTGCTCCGAACTGAATCCACCTACCAGGAGTTATTTCATGCTGAGCCTTCACACCAATGCTGCGGCCCTTTCCGCACAGAACTCGATCACGCGCACCCAGGGCAGCCTGTCGACTTCGCAGACCCGCCTGAGCACCGGTTTCCGCATTAACTCGGCAATGGACGACGCTGCCGGCCTGCAGATCGCAACCCGTCTGAAAGCACAGACCAGCGGTATGGCTGTGGCAATGCGCAACACCCAGAATTCGATCTCCATGCTGCAGACCGGCGAAGGCGCCCTGGATGAGACCACCAACATCCTGATGCGCATGAAAGACCTGGCCACCCAGGCAGCCGACGGTTCGTCGACCGCCGCCGACCAGACTGCAATGCAGAAGGAATTCGACTCGCTGACCAGCGAGCTGAGCAACATCATGACCAACACCAAGTTCGGCGGCACCGCCCTGCTGACCAGCGGCACCGGCAAACTGGCCGCCGCCGTCGACTTCCAGATCGGCGCCGGCTCGACCGAAAAAATGAGCGGCGACGTGACCACCGAGCTGACCCAGGTGCATACCGACCTGCTGGCCGCCTCCACCTTGTACGACGGCGCCGCCGGCGTCGCCTCGACCGGCGGCACGGAACTGACCGCGGCCGGCTCGGCCAACACCACCATCGACAAGCTGGCCACCGCCATCGACTCCGTGGGCGCGCTGCGTTCGAAACTGGGTGCGATCTCGAACCGTCTGGACCACGTCTACAACAACTTGTCTAACATCTCGACCAACACCAAGGCTGCAACCGGCCGTATCATGGACACCGACTTCGCGACCGAATCGTCGAACATGACCTCGAGCCAGATGCTGCTGCAAGCCGGTACCGCAATGCTGAAGCAAAGCAACAGCACCTCGTCGCTGGTTATGTCCCTGCTGCAATAACTGTAGCGCTGCCCTGATCTGCCTGCAGACAGGAGCACCAGGAGCCAACCGGCGATCCGGTTGGCTTTTTTTTGGCCTGCGAGACACGAGTTAGCACAATGGCATTTGACCGCATCGGACCCACCACCGCACCGCTGAGCGTGCCGGACCGCCCCCACCCGCAGCCGCAGCCGGGTGCGGCCACCGGCGGCGACGGCGGCGACTATCCGCTCGCCCCCGTCCTGCCGGTCGAGGCCGGCCTGCTGGTCGATGGCGCCGAAGGCCTGCCCCTGCCGCATGCCGGGCTCGACACCCTGGCCGCCCAGCTGGCGGCCGACACCCCCAGCGCCGGCGATCCGGCCGCCATGCACCCCAACCAGGTCTTCCTGTCGCGCCAATTGGTCTGGGCCCCGCCCGACACGGCCAGCATGGCCGGTTCCTGGGCCGTCATGGTCTACACCTACGCCCAGCAACGCGCCGCCCTGCAGGAGCAGGCCAACGGCCAGCACGTTCCGTCCAGCCTGTTCATGGCCGACCACACGCCGGCCGTGCTGCGCGAAGGCCGCGGGGCGCCACCCCTGGTGACGGAACTGGAGCCGTGGCGTTTCGCCGTCTATGCTTGGGGCGCCGAGCAACTGGTGCTGCGGGTGGTCATCCGGGACCAGGATGGCGACGACGACCATCCGCGCCGGCGCGGCCCGCGCGTGGCGTTACGGCTGGAATTGATGCTGCCCGGCATAGGCCGGGTGGTGATCCAGATGGAGCCGGCCGGTGGCGGCGTGGTGCTGGAAGTGGGCGCCCAGCAAAGTTCGGCCATGCAGCACATGCGTGAAATGCTGCCCCAGGTGGCGGCCACGGTCAGCCGGGCCGGCCTGACCATCATCCGCTGCCGCCTGGTGCGCGAAGTGCCGCTGGCGACCCATCACTACCCGGAACGGGCCCAGATCGCCGCCCTGACCCCGGTCGTCTTCAAGGCCATGGCCGAAGTGGCCGTGCTGCTGTCCCACCCCCTGCCGCCGGACGACCTGTACTCCGAATCGGCCTGAAAAAAACGGG
>JAZJZQ010000437.1:0-2276 GCA_040389625.1 Pseudomonadota bacterium
AGCTCGAAGGCTTGCATCATGTCGTAGGGCTTGTCCAGCTTGGGCAGGTAGTCGAAGGCGAACTTGTTCTCCTCCGTGGCCGCGTCGCCCCACCAGGCCTTCATCAGGCTGACGTGGAATTTGCGGTAATTGCTCCAGTAACTGAGCTGGTTGGGCCGCAGCGGCTTGAGGGCGCGCTGGGCGATGTAGGCGTCGAAGTCCTGCTCGGCCTCGCCGGCCAGCGTCATGTAGCCGGGCAGCAGGTTGGACATCAGCCCCAGGTCCGTCAAGCCCTGGATGTTGGAGTGGCCGCGCAGCGCGTTCATGCCGCCGCCGGCGATGCCTATATTGCCCAGTAATAGCTGCACCATGGCGCCGCAGCGCAGCGTCTGCGCCCCGGTCGAATGCTGGGTCCAGCCCAGCGCGTACAGGATGGTGGCGGCGCGGCCCGGCACGGCCGTCGAGGCCAGCATCTCGGCCACCTTCTGGAATTTATCGGGCGGCACGCCGCATGCCGTCTGCACCATGGCCGGCGTGTAGCGCGCGTAGTGTTTCTTGAGCAGCTGGTAGACGCAGCGCGGATGCTCCAGCGTTGGATCGATCCTGGCGTAGCCGTCCTCGCCCAGTTCATAGTTCCAGCTGGTCTTGTCGGCGTACTTGCCGGCCTTGTCGTCGTAGCCGGAATAGAGGCCGTCGTTGAGCGCGAAATCGTCCCGCACAATGAAGGGCAGGTCGGTGTAGTTGCGCACGTACTCGTGGTGGATCTTGTCGTTGGTGAGCAGGTAGTTGATGATCGCGCCCAGGAACACGATGTCCGAACCGGTGCGGGTGGCCACGTAATAGTCGGCCACCGAAGCGGTGCGGGTAAAGCGCGGGTCGACCACGATCAGCTTGGCGCCGCGGTGCGCCTTCGCCTCCGTCACCCATTTAAAGCCGCACGGGTGGGCTTCGGCGGCATTGCCGCCCATGACCAGGATCACATCGGCATTCTTGATGTCGACCCAGTGATTCGTCATCGCACCACGGCCAAACGTCGGGGCAAGACCTGCCACCGTCGGACCATGTCATACACGCGCCTGATTGTCGAAAGCCAGCATGCCCGTGCTGCGCATGGTCTTGTGCGTCAGGTAGCCGACCTCGTTGGTGGAGGCCGAGGCGCACAGCATGCCGGTGGACAGCCAGCGGTTGACGGTCTTGCCGTCCCCGTTCTTTTCGATGAAGTTGGCGTCGCGGTCGGCCTTCATCAGCTTGGCGATGCGGTTGAGCGCATCGTCCCAGGCGATGGGGCTCCACTCGGTGGCGCCCGGGGCCCGGTATTCCGGCACCTGCAGCCGGTTGGGGCTGTGGATGAAGTCGATCAGGCTGGCCCCTTTCGGGCACAGCGTACCTCGGTTGACGGGGTGGTCGGCGTCGCCCTCGATGTGGATGATGCGGGCCGTGGCGTTCTTGGCGCCGTCCCCCAGTCCGTACATCAGGATGCCGCAGCCTACCGAGCAATAGGGACAGGTGTTGCGGGTCTCGGTGCTGCGTGCCAGCTTGTATTGCCGGACTTCGGCCAGCGCGGTGGCCGGGGCGAAGCCCAGCAGCGCGATGCTCGATCCGGCCAGGGTCGCGCCAGTCACCTTCAGGAACTGACGCCTCGACATCTGGTTCATGGGGGAGCCTCTCAATGAATGAAAAGACACCGGTCAGTGTAGCACTATCAAAACAAATGTGGTCGGTTTGCTATTGCCTGCGGCAATTTTGCATCAGATCAGCTGATTTTGTTGAGTAGTTAATAATATTTTCACGCCCAGGACGGAACTTTCCCGTCGTGCCGGGTTCTAACCACAGGTGTGAAGGAGCACAGCATGGACACTGCATATGAAACGGACATAGTCGCCTGGGCCGAAGAGCAGGTTGCCCTGTTACGGACTGGACGCTGGGCTTTGATCGACGTGGCACATATTGCGGAGGAGATCGAGGCCGTGGGCAAAAGTGACAGGCGTGAATTGCTGCATCGTCTGGCCATCCTGATATCGCACCTCATGAAATGGAAGTATCAGCCGCGGTTGCGAGGGCGGGGCTGGGCCAGTACCATCTTGGAGCAACGCGACAGCATAGAAGATGTATTGACCGATAGCCCCAGCCTGCGTGGCCTGCTGCACGACCCGGATTGGCTGGCGCGTATGTACCGGCGTGCCCGCAACATGACGATACGTGAAACGGGTTTCGACGATTTGCCGCAGCAATGTCCGTGGCCGGTTGACACTGTCCTTGCTCCGGAATTTTTCCCGGACTAACGCTGGCCAGATTTC
>JAZJZQ010000438.1:0-8409 GCA_040389625.1 Pseudomonadota bacterium
CTCATACGGCTACCACAGCCGCTACGAACACGACGCCGGCACCAACCCGGAGGAATTGCTGGGCGCGGCCCACGCGGCCTGCTTCACCATGACGCTGGCCGGCGAGCTGGCCGCCGCCGGCATGAAGGCGCGCAGCCTGATCACGACCGCCACCGTCACGCTGGGCAAGAGCGGCGACGATTACCAGATCGGCGCGGTGCACCTGAACCTGATCGCCTTCATCCCGGGCGCCAGCCAGGTCGCCTTCGAGCGCGCCGCGCTCAAGGCCAAGCTCGAGTGTCCGATGTCGCGCCTGCTCAAGGCCCACATCACGCTGGACGCGCGGCTCGACCATTGAACGGCGGCGCCTGTCCGGCCCGGCTCAGGCGGCCCGGCCGGACAGGCGCCGCACGGATGCCGTGCGGCCGGCCACCGGCTGGTCGCCCGGCAGCTGGAATACGGCCATGGTGTGCGCCATGTCGCCCGTCTGGCTGTCAAGGGTGGCCGCCGCGGCCGCCATCTGCTCCACCAGCGCCGCGTTCTGCTGGGTAGTTTCGTCCATCATGGTGACGGCCACGCCCACCTCGGCCACGCCGTCGGACTGGGCGGCGCTGGAACCGGCGATCTCGCCCATGATGCCGGTGAGGCCGCGGATCGATTGCACCACCTCCGCCATCGTGCTGCCGGCCTTGTCCACCAGCGCCACGCCATGGCCCACGCGCGCCACGCTGCTGTCAATCAGGGCCTTGATCTCCCGGGCCGCTTCGGCCGAGCGGCCCGCCAGCGTGCGCACCTCGGTCGCCACCACGGCAAAACCGCGCCCCTGCTCGCCCGCGCGCGCCGCCTCCACGGCCGCATTCAAGGCCAGGATATTGGTCTGGAACGCGATGCCGTCGATCACGCCGATGATGTCGGCAATGCGGCGCGACGAGTCGTCGATTTCCTTCATGGTGCCCACCACCTGCCCCACCACGGCGCCGCCCTGCTCGGCCACGGCCGAGGCGTCGATCGCCATCTGGTTGGCATGACGGGCGCTGTCGGCATTCTTGCGCACCGTCTCGCCCAGTGCGGCCATCGAGGCCGTAGTCCGTTCCAGCGCGCTGGCCTGGCGTTCCGTGCGCTCGCTCAGGTCGCGGCTGCCGGCCGCGATCTCGCTGGTGGCCGTGGCGATGCCGTGGGCCGACTGGCGCACCCCCTTGACCAGCGTTTGCAGCGAGCCCTGCATTTGCCGCATCACGCCCATCAGGCTGTTGTCGTCGCCCTGGTTGGGGATGGCCGAGGTCAGGTTGCCGTGCGCCACCTGGGCCAGCGCGGCCCGGGCCGACGCCGGATCGCCCCCCAGTTCGCGGCGCACGGTGGCCTGCAGCAGGAAATTGAGGCCCACCGCCACCAGTGCCGCCAGCACGGCGATGCCGATCGAGAGCCGGGTGGCCCAGACGGCGCGCGCATTGACCGAGGCCTGGGCCGCCTGCGACGCCTTTTGCGCCAGCTCGCGCTGCTTGATCAAGGCGCCGCGCAGCGCGCGCCAGGCCGGGGTTTCCACTTTATTGAGGACGGCGGCCGCATCGCCTTGCGCGGCCAGGGTGGCCAGCACCTGTTCCTGGGCCTTGGCATGGTCGGCGCGCAAGGCCACGGTCTGGCCGATGCCGGCCTCGAACTGGCTGCCGCGGGCGCTGCCGGCCGCTTCCGTGTAGGCGGCCTGGTAGGCGTTTTGCGCCGCCTTGAGATTTTCGGCCGCCTTGGGATTGGCCGGGTCGAGCACGATGTTGCGCAGCGCCTGCCCCATCTGCAAGCCTTGCGCATACATTTCGGACAGGTCGCGCTCGACGGCCTGCTCGGTGTTGATGTAGCGGTCGAATTCGGCGCGCGTATTGACCAGCGAGACGATGCTGGTCATCAGCCCCAGGACGAACAGGATGGCCGGGATGGCCGCGAAACCGACTATTTTCGTGCTGAAGCGCATGACACTCCTCCCTGAACTTACGCCATTGTTTTCAAGCAACACATCGATATCGAGTGTAACTGAAGGCAGGGCCGGCAAAGCCGGGAGAGGGAGAAATAATTGACGGGGAGGCGGTGCCGCAACGGCGCGGCGGCAGGAACAGGACAAAACGCATAGAATGCCGCTTACCGTCCACCGACATCACGAAAGACCACCATGCGTATATTGCACACCATGCTGCGGGTAGGCGACCTGCAGCGTTCGATCGACTTCTACACCAAGGTGCTGGGCATGAAACTGCTGCGCACCAGCGACAATCCGGAATACAAATACACGCTGGCCTTCCTCGGCTACGGCGCCAATCCCGAGCACGCGGAACTGGAACTGACCTACAACTACGGGGTGGAGCGCTACGAGATGGGCACGGCCTACGGCCACCTGGCCATTTCGGCCGAAGATATCTACCGCGCCTGCGAGGCCGTCAAGGCCAACGGCGGCAACGTCACGCGCGAGCCGGGACCGGTGAAAGGGGGCACGTCCGTGATCGCCTTCGTCACCGATCCGGACGGCTACAAGATCGAACTGATCGAACGCCAGTTCGACGGCGCCGGCGCCGGCCTGTAAGCCCGCGCCGGCCGCCCTGCTTAGTGGGCCAGCAGGGCGTTGATCGTTTCCAGGTCTTCCGCCTTGAGCGAGCCGGCCGCCGCCTTCAGGCGCAGGCCGCTCATGATGGTGTCGTAGCGGGCCTTGGCCAGGGTTTGCTGGGTCGAGTACAGCAGCTTTTGCGCGTTCAGCACGTCGATGTTGATGCGCACGCCCACCTGGTAACCGAGCTTGTTGGAATCGAGCGAAGACTTGCTCGACACCTCGGCCGCTTCCAGCGCCTTGACCTGGGCCAGGCCGCTGTTGACGCCCAGGTAAGCCTGGCGCGCGCCCTGCGCGGCCGCGCGGCGGGTCGCCTCCAGGTCGTTGCGGGCCTTGTCTTCCAGCGCGATCGATTCGCGCACCTTGCTGGTGACGGCAAAGCCGCTGAACAGGGGCACGTTCCACTGCACGCCGATGGAATTGTTGTTGGCCACGCTGCTGCCGGTCTGGTTGTTGTGCTGGTTGCTGGCCACCAGGTTGACGGTCGGGTAGTGGCCGGAGCGGTTGCGCTCGATCTCACGCTTGGCGATCTCCAGCTGCAGCTGGGCGCCCACCACGGCATAGTTCTGGCCTTCGGCCGAGCTGACCCATGGTTCCACGGCGGCCGGCTGGGGACCGGCGATGGTCACGCCGGTGCGCAGCGGCGCCAGTTCGGCCGGGGCCTGGCCGATGATCACCTGCAGCGCCGTGCGCTTGTTTTCCAGGTCGTTGATGGCGGCAAACTCCTGCGCCACCACCAAGTCATAGGCAGCCTGCGCCTCGTGGGTATCGGTGATGGTCTGGGTGCCCACTTCGAAATTGCGCTTGGCCGAAGCCAGCTGTTCCGTCGTCGCCACTTTCTGGGCTTGGGTCGAGGCCAGGAAGTCCTGCGCTGTCAGTACGTCGAAATAGGCCTGGGCCACGCGCACGATCAGATCCTGCTGCGATTGGGCGAAGGTGGCCTCGGCGGCCGCCTGCAGCAGCTTGCCCTGCTGGTATTGCTGCCAGCTGGCCCAGTTGAACAAGGGCTGGGTCAGCGTGACGGCGTAATTGTTGATGTGGTAGTCGTTGTCATGCTTGGGGGAGGGATCCACCTGCAGGTCGCCGCTGTTGCGGCTGTTGGAACCGCTGGCCGAAATGAACGGCAGCAGGCCGGCCCGGCCCTGGGTCGTACGTTCCTGCCCCGCCGTCAGGCTGGCGCGGGCGCCGGCATAGGTCGCGTCGTTGGCCAGCGCTTGCTGGTACACCTGGACCAGATCGGCCGCCTGTGCGTTGAACGTCATGAAAGCGCTGGCGATCAGCACGGCGATAAGGGGTCTCTGCATTGCGTTCTCCGTGGGAGTCATCAAAAAAAGTTAATCATATCAAAAAGACACCATCCATTGCCGCCGCGCCCAGCGCCGCGTTGCCGCGGCCCGGTATTGCAGACCTAGTACTTGGGCATCGCGCTGTCGACCTGCACGGCCCAGGCGTGCACGCCGCCCGTCAGGTTGCTCACCTTGCCGAAGCCGTGACGCTCCAGGAAGGCGGCCACCTGCAGGCTGCGCGCGCCGTGGTGGCAGATGCACACGATGGCAGCATCCTCATCGAGATCGTCGATGCGGGCCGGGATGGTTTGCATGGGCATCAGGGTCGCGCCGGCGATATGGCAGGTCTCGAATTCCCATGGTTCCCGCACGTCCAGCAGGAAGGGGCTGGGACGGGCATCGTCGGCCAGCCAGTCCGCCAGTTCCAGCGCAGTCAGATGCTGCATAGCGCCCCGCTCAGAACGTGAAATGCGACGGTGCCGAGGCCAGGCTCAGCAGCTTCACATTGGTTTCAAACAAAGTCTTGGTGTCGTAACCCGCTTCGCCGGTACGGGTGATCAGCTGCGCCTTCATCAGGGGCGCGTCGCCGATGATGGCCACCAGCCGGCCGCCCACCTTGAGCTGCTGCAGGAACGCTTCGGGCAGCGACGGCAGGCCGCCGGAGATGATGATCACGTCGTAAGGCGCGCCCTTGGCCCAGCCCTGGGCCGCGTCGCCCAGCTCGACCGTGACATTGCTCACGCCGTTGTCGGCCAGGTTCTTCTCGGCCAGCGCCTTCAGTTCCGGCAGGATTTCCACGGTCGTCACGTGACGGCCCTTGTGCGCCAGCAGGGCGGCCATGTAGCCGCTGCCGCTGCCCACTTCCAGCACATTTTCGTGCTTCTTCACATTAAGTTCCTGCAACAGGCGCGCTTCCAGCTTGGGCGTGAACATGCACTGGCCGCCTGGCAGCGGGATTTCCGTGTCGACGAAGGCCAGGTTTTTGTGGGCGGCGGGCACGAAATTCTCGCGCTTGACCACCACCAGCAGGTCCAGGACGTCGGGATCGAGCACGTCCCAAGGGCGGATTTGCTGTTCGATCATGTTGAAGCGGGCTTGTTCGATATTCATCTTATGACTCGGTGGAAAAAGAATAATCCGTCATTTTATCGTTGAACTGGCAAGGAAGGCACATGTTAACGAGAAACCTGACGGGACGCGGGAAATTGCGACAGTCTGCAGTTTGGAGGGGTTGAAGCGGCCAATTCGGCCGGCCGGGCTGGCGCGCACGGGCGTCACAGCGCTTTGACGGCCGGCGGCAGCAGGCCGCCCAGGGCCATGCCGATGAACGCTTCCATATACGCTTGCGGGTCCAGCGCCGGCATGTCGCACGGTAAAAAACTGTGGGTCCACATCATCAGCATCAGCACGGGGGCCGTCAGCACGGGGGTCATCACTTCCGGATCGAGGGGGCGGAATTCGCCGCGGGCGACGCCGCGCACCAGCACGCTGGAGATCAGGCGATTGCCGCGCGCGATCACTTCCTCGTTGTAGAACTGGGCCAGGTCGGGGAAATTATTGGCTTCGGCCATCATCAGCTTGGTGATGCCGGCCAGCTCGGTGGCGCCGATCTGGTCCCACCAGCGCATCAGGATGGCGCGCAGCAACTCGCCGCTGTGGCCCTCGAATTCGGCCACGGTCTGCTCGGCTGCGCCGATGGCATGCACGATGTGCTCGCGCACGACGGCCTTGAACAATTCTTCCTTGTTCTCGAAATACAGATAGAGCGTGCCCTTGGACACGCCGGCCCGGCGCGCCACGTCCTCCAGCCGGGTGGCCGCGAAGCCGCGTTCGACGAACTGGGCCAGGGCGGCGGCCAGCAATTCCTGCGGCCGCGCATCTTTGCGCCGCTCCCAGCGGGGCTTGGCTTCGGGGGGGACTGGCATAGGTGTTTGAGTTATAACTTACTTTTAAGTCATTAATATAGACGGCCTGCCGGTTAGCGTCAAGCGGCGACGGTGGCAAGGACGCCCGGCGTTTTTTATACTGCCATCGCGCCGCCGTTCCGCCGGCTGCGCTACACTGTCCGACACACCCGTGACGGCCATCCCGATGATCGCGAAGAACCTGCCAGAACTGATCGCCCTCAAGCGCCTGATCGACGAAGGCGGAAAGCACTTCGAGGTGGCGGCACCGTGCGCGGTCGATATCGACGGCCGCCAGTTCCCCGTCTACACGCTGGCCATCGGCAATCCGGCGCCGGACGTGCCGGCGCTGGGCTTTTTCGGCGGCATCCACGGCCTGGAACGTATCGGCACCCAGGTCGTGCTGTCGTTCCTGGAAAGCTTGCTCACCCGCCTGCGCTGGGACCGCACGCTGCACCACCAGCTGGCCCACATGCGCCTGGTGTTCATGCCGCTGGTGAACCCCGGCGGCATGTGGCGCGCCACCCGCTGCAACCCGCAAGGCGTGGACCTGATGCGCAACGCGCCCGTCAACGCGCTGGAAAAAGTGCCCTTCCTGCTGGGCGGCCAGCGCTACAGTCCATACCTGCCGTGGTACCGGGGCGCGCCGGACGCGCCCATGGAACCGGAAAGCAGCGCCGTATGCGGGGTTGTAGAACGAGAACTGCTGTCGCGTCCGTTCAGCATGGCGCTCGACTGCCATTCCGGCTTCGGCCTGCGCGACCGCATCTGGTTCCCCTACGCCCACACGGCCACGCCCATCGCGCACCTGGCCGAGATCGGGGCGCTGGAAGAACTGTTCAGCCAGAGCTATCCCAACCACAACTACGTGTTCGAACCGCAAAGCCGCCAGTACCTGACCCATGGCGACCTGTGGGATTACCTGTACCTGAACGGGACGGGCAGCGGCGAGCGCACGTTTTTACCGCTGACGCTGGAAATGGGTTCCTGGGCCTGGGTCAAGAAGAACCCGCGCCAGCTGTTCAACCGGCTCGGCATCTTCAACCCCACGGCCACCCACCGGCTGCAGCGGGTCTTGCGGCGCCACCTGGTGTGGTTCGATTTCCTGATGCGGGCCGCGGCCAGCCACGGCCACTGGCAACCGCAAGGCCTGGCCCGCAAGGCCCAGCAGCGGCGCGCGCTGGCGCGCTGGTACGACTGATGGCTCCCTGGGTCCTGCTGCGCGGCCTGATGCGCGAACAGCGCCACTGGGGCGATTTTCCCGCCCAGCTGGCCCGGGCGCTGGACGGCGCCGCCATCGTCACGCCCGACCTGCCCGGCAACGGTAGCCGCCATGCCGAGCCCAGTCCCGTTTCCGTGGCCGCCATGGTTGACGCCTGCCGCGCCCGGTTGCGGGCCGACGGCCAGCTGCCGCCCTACCGCCTGCTGGCCCTGTCGCTGGGCGGCATGGCGGCTGTGGAATGGGCCAGCCGCTATCCGCACGAAGTGGCGGCCTGCGTGCTGATCAACACCAGCATGCGGCCCTATAGCCGCTTCCACCAACGCCTGCGCTGGCACAACTATCCGGCCATCGCCGGCCTGCTGCTGCGCGGCGGCGTGGCGCGCCAGGAAAGCCTGATCCTGCGCCTGACCAGCCGCGACGACCATGGCGGCGACGGCCTGCTGCAGCGCTGGCTGGCCTACCAGCACGAGCGTCCAGTGCGCCGCGCCAACGCCCTGCGCCAGCTGTGGGCGGCGGCCCGCTACCGGGCCCCGGCCCGGCCGCCGGCGGTGCCCATCCTGATCCTGTCGAGCGCGGGCGACCGGCTAGTGTCGCCGTCGTGCTCGCTGCGGCTGGCGCAAGCGTGGGCGGCGCCGCACCGGGTCCACCCGGACGCCGGCCACGACTTGCCGCTGGACGACGGGCCGTGGGTGGCGCAGGCCGTGGCGCAGTGGCTGCGGGCGAACCTGGCAGGGACCAGCGCTGCGCAAGGCTAGCCGGCAGCGGTGCCGTTCGCGGCCAGCCGGCGCGCGCGTCGCGTGAGGGGCAGCGCCGCATGGAACAGCCGACGGCGCCCTGGGAATGAACGGGACGGCAGGCGGCGGGCGCCGCCGCACATGGCCGGGCGGCGGCCAAAGCCGGGTAAAATAGCGCTCCCCGCCGCGCCGGCCGCCGGACCACGACCCCAACGTACCAAATGAATCTGCCCTCTCCCGCCCTCGCCTGCCGCCCCGGCTGCGGCGCCTGCTGCACCGCGCCCTCGATCACCAGCCCCATCCCCGGCATGCCCAACGGCAAGCCGGCCGGGGTGCGTTGCGTCCAGCTGGCCGAGGACAACCGCTGCCTGATCTTCGGCCGCCCCGAGCGCCCCGCTTTTTGCGGCGGATTGCAACCGTCGGCCGAGATGTGCGGCGCCACGCGCGAACAGGCCATGCTGTGGCTGGCCGAGCTGGAACGGGCCACGGCGCCGGCCTGATCCTGGCCGCTCGCATGGTCACGGCACTGGCCCGCGCCGACCATACCGGCCGCCTGGCCATGGCCGCCCGCGGCGCGGCATCCACGCCACAGCCCGGCGCCCATCCCGCCCCGGGCGGCGTATCATTGCCGTAAGCAGACGGTGGAGGCCATCATGGAACGCGAACGGGCAAAGGCTGGCGATGCGGTACGGCCGAT
>JAZJZQ010000438.1:8509-11588 GCA_040389625.1 Pseudomonadota bacterium
TGGAGGCCATCATGGAACGCGAACGGGCAAAGGCTGGCGATGCGGTACGGCCGATCGGCTGGCATCGCAAGATGCTGGTGGTAAAGACAACACCGGGCCACACCGGCATGGGCGACGATGACGAGGTGCTGTGCCGTTGGCTGGACGACGACGGCGAACACCAGCAAGTATTCAAGGCCGGCCAGCTGGAAGTACTGACCACGGCCGCCCAGGCCCGCAATCCGGGCATGCGCACGGTGCGCTGAGCGCGGCGGCCGGCCCATGGGGCCATGCACGGCGGCCACCGCCCCCGCACGTGCCGCCACGGACAAAAAATCCCCCCTCTTTGCGCCCGATTCAGAATGGCGGCGCCCCGGCATGGTAAGCTTCGACCCCGCGCAGCGCAGGCGCCCGCGCCGGACACCGTTTCCTCCATCAAACTAATTCGAAACAGCACCAACATTCATGGATATCATTCTCGCGCTCAAAGCCCTCGTCATGGGCCTGGTTGAAGGTTTTACCGAGTTTCTGCCCATTTCCTCCACCGGCCACCTGATCCTGGCCGACAGCCTGCTCAACTTCGCCGGCATGGAAGAGAAGATGAAAGTGTTCGAGATCGTGATCCAGGCCGGCGCCATCTTCGCCGTCTGCTGGGAATACCGGGCCCGCATCGCCGCCGTGCTGGCCGGCCTGTTCAGCGACCGCAAGCAGCAGCGCTTCGCCATTAACGTCTGCATCGCCTTCCTGCCGGCCGCCGTGCTGGGCGTGGCGTTCAACAAGGCCATCAAGGCCGCCCTGTTCAAGCCGGTGCCGGTGGCGCTGGCCTTCATCGTCGGCGGCCTGGTGATCCTGCTGGTCGAGCGCAGCGAAGCGAAGAACCCCGGCATGGCCCGCATCACGTCGGTCGACGACATGACGCCGCTCGACGCCATCAAGATCGGCATCGCCCAGGCCTTCGCCCTCATTCCCGGCACCAGCCGCTCCGGCGCCACCATCATGGGCAGCATGATGTTCGGCCTGTCGCGCCAGGTGGCCACCGAATTCTCGTTCTTCCTCGCCATTCCCACGCTGCTGGGCGCCACCGTCTATTCGCTCTACAAGGAACGCGCGCTGCTGTCGGCGGCCGACCTGCCGCTGTTCGGCATCGGTTCGGTGGCCGCCTTCGTGTCGGCCTTCCTGTGCGTGCGCTGGCTGCTGCGCTACATCAGTACCCACACCTTCACCTTCTTTGCCTGGTACCGCATCGTGTTCGGCCTGGTGGTCATCGCCACCGCCCACTACGGCCTGGTGCAGTGGGTGGATTAAGCCAGACCGAGACCAGCATCATGACTGACACCAGCACCCACGCCCTGCAACTGCTGCAGACCGTTTTCGGCTATCCGGCCTTCCGCGGCCAGCAGGCCGAGATTGTGGAACACGTGAGCACGGGCGGCGACGCGCTGGTACTGATGCCCACCGGCGGCGGCAAGTCGCTGTGCTACCAGATCCCGGCGCTGGTACGCGACGGCGTGGGCGTGGTGATCTCGCCGCTGATCGCGCTGATGCAGGACCAGGTCGACGCGCTGGCCGAGGTGGGCGTGCGCGCCGCCTTCCTCAACTCGACCCAGACCTACGAGGAAGCGAACCGCATCGAGCGCCTGGTGCGCACCGGCCAGATCGACCTGGTGTACGTGGCGCCGGAACGGCTGATGACGGAGCGCTGCCTGAACCTGCTCCAGGATTCGAACATCGCCCTGTTCGCGATTGACGAGGCGCACTGCGTATCGCAATGGGGCCACGACTTCCGGCCCGAGTACATCAAGCTGTCGGTGCTGCACGAGCAGTTCCCCAACGTGCCGCGCATCGCCCTCACCGCCACGGCCGACCAGCAGACCCGCGACGAGATCGTGCACCGGCTGCAGCTGGAGGACGCGATGCAGTTCGTGTCCTCGTTCGACCGGCCCAACATCCGTTACCAGATCGTCGAGAAGGCTAACGGCCGCAAGCAGCTGCTGGACTTCATCACCGGCGAGCATGGCGGCGATAGCGGCATCGTCTACTGCCTGTCGCGCAAGAAGGTGGAGGAGACGGCCGAATTCCTCAACGAGAACGGGGTGCGGGCCATGGCCTACCACGCCGGCATGGAGCACACCAAGCGCGCCGCCAACCAGGCCCGCTTCCTGCGCGAGGAAAATATCGTGATGGTGGCCACCATCGCCTTCGGCATGGGTATCGACAAGCCGGACGTGCGCTTCGTGTGCCACCTCGACCTGCCCAAGAGCATCGAGGGCTACTACCAGGAGACGGGCCGCGCCGGCCGCGACGGCATGCCCGCCAGCGCCTGGATGGCCTACGGCCTGCAGGACGTGGTGCTGCAGCGGCGCATGATCGACGAGTCGGAGGCCGACGAGACCTTCAAGCGCGTGCTGGGCATGAAGCTCGACGCCATGCTGGGCCTGTGCGAAACGCTGAGCTGCCGGCGGGTGCGCCTGCTCGACTACTTCGGCGAACGCTCGGCGCCGTGCGGCAACTGCGATACCTGTTTGATCCCGCCCGTGTCGTTCGACGGCACGGTGCCGGTGCAGAAACTGCTGTCGGCCATCTACCGGGTCGACCAGCGCTTCGCGGCCGGCCATGTGATCGAGGTGCTGCGCGGGGTGGAGACGGAACGCATCAAGACCTGGCACCACGACTCGCTGTCCGTGTTCGGCATCGGCGCCGACCGCAGCGAGCAGGAATGGCGCGCCATCCTGCGCCAGGTGATCGCGCTGGGATTGGTGACGGTGGACCACGAACAATACAGCTCGCTCAAACTGACCGACGCCGCGCGCCCCGTGCTGAAGGGCGGCCAGAAGGTGCAGCTGCGCCAGTACCAGAAGCCGGTCAAGCAGAAGCGCCCCACCACGGCCTCCAAGGGCTACGTGGAGAGCGACCTGTCGCCACGCGAACAGGCCATCTTCGACAAGCTGCGCTGGTGGCGGGTGGAGACGGCGCGCGCCCACAACGTGCCGGCCTATGTGATCTTCGTCGACGCCACGCTGCGCGAGATCGCCAAGGCCCGTCCCACCTCGCTGGCCGAGCTGCGCGGGGTGTCGGGCGTGGGCGAGAAGAAGCTGGCCTC
>JAZJZQ010000439.1:0-7094 GCA_040389625.1 Pseudomonadota bacterium
TTTTTTCGACAGGGCCAGCGCCGTGGCCAGCACGTCCTTGCCGGTCTTGGCGCCGCGCACGATCTCGAGCAGCTTCATCACGTTGGCCGGGCTGAAGAAGTGCAGGCCGATCACGTCCTGCGGACGCTGGGTGAAGCCGGCGATCTTGTCCACGTCCAGCGTGGAGGTGTTGCTGGCCAGGATGGCGCCCTGCTTCATCACCTCATCGAGCTTGCGGAACACGGTTTCCTTCACGTCCATGTCTTCGAACACGGCTTCGACGACGATGTCGGCCTGGCCGATGTCCGCGTACGACAGCGTGCCGCTCAGCAGGGCCATGCGCTGGTCGAATTTCTCCTGCGTCAGCTTGCCCTTCTTCATGGTGTTTTCGTAGTTCTTGCGGATGGTGGCCATGCCCTTGTCCAGCGCTTCCTGCTTCGTTTCCAGCAGCGTGACGGGGATGCCGGCGTTGAGGAAGTTCATCGCAATGCCGCCACCCATGGTGCCGGCGCCGATCACGGCGGCCGCCTTGATGGCGCGTACCGGCGTGTCGGCTGGCACGTCCGGCACCTTGCTGCACTGGCGCTCGCCGATGAAGGCGTGGCGCAGCGACTTCGATTCCGTGGTCTGGATCAGGTGCAGGAAGCGCTCGCGCTCGAACTTCAAGCCGTCTTCGAACTTCCTGGTGACGGCAGCGCCCACCGTTTCCACGCACTCGAGCGGCGCCGGGAACGGGCCGGACATGGCCTTGACCGTGTTGCGCGAAAACTGCAGGAAGGCTTCATGGTTCGGGTAGTCGACCTTGCGGTCGCGCACTTTGGGCAGCGGACGCACGTCGGCCACCTTGCCGGCGAAGGCCACGGCCGCGCCCAGCAGGTCGGCATCGGCCGCCAGCACTTCATCGAACAGGGCCGTCTTGGCCAGCTTGTCGGACAGGACGGGCGTGCCGGACACGATCATGTTCAGCGCCATTTCCAGGCCCAGCACGCGCGGCAGGCGCTGCGTACCACCGGCGCCGGGCAGCAGGCCCAGCTTCACTTCCGGCAGGGCGATCTGCGCGCCTGGCATGGCCACGCGGTAGTGGCAACCGAGGGCCAGCTCCAGCCCGCCACCCATGCAGACGGTGTGGATGGCGGCCACCACCGGCTTGGTGGCATTTTCGACCGTGGCGATCAGCGTATGCAGGCTAGGTTCGGCCAGCGCCTTGGGCGAATTGAATTCCTTGATGTCGGCGCCGCCGGAGAAGGCCTTGCCGGCGCCCGTGATGACGATGGCTTTGATGGCGTCGTCGGCCAGCGCCTGCTTGATGCCGGCGACGGCGGCCGTGCGCGTGGCCAGGCCCAGGCCGTTGACCGGTGGATTGTTCAGGGTAATGACGGCAACGGAACCGTTGACTTGATATTCGGCGGTCATGTCTCTTCCTAGTTGTAGTGGTAAGGGGCTTGCTGCGGAAAATCTAACTATACCGCAGAAAAGAACGGTCGTATTATTTTTTTGTAGCGGGCGCAAGGCCATGGCGGAATTGTAAAGCCGGCGCGGTCTGAACGTATAATCAACATTGCCTTATTGGCGCTGGCAACACTGTGCCGGCGCCACCACAATCACACTCGACAAGGGACAACGATGGCCATTTTAATACTGGGACTGGTGCTGTTTTTGGGCGTGCACTCCGTGCGCATCGTGGCCGAAGACTGGCGCGGCGCCATGCGCGCCAGGCTGGGAGAAGCCAGGTGGAAGGCGTTCTACAGCCTGCTGTCGCTGGCGGGGCTGGTCCTGATCGTGTGGGGTTTCGGCATGGCGCGCCAGCAGCCGGTGGTGCTGTGGACGCCGCCGCTGGCCATGCGCCACGTGGCAGGCCTGCTGACGGCCGTGGCGTTTATCCTGCTGACGGCCAAGGACATCCCGCGCAACGCCATCAAGGCCCGCGTCCACCATCCCATGCTATTGGGCGTGAAAGTGTGGGCCCTGGCCCATTTGCTGGCCAACGGCAAGTTGCATGACGTGGTGCTGTTCGGCAGTTTCCTGGTGTGGGCCATCCTCTGCTTCCGGGCCGCGCGCCGGCGCGACGATGCCGAGGGGACCGTGTATCTGGCCGGCACGACGGCGGCGACCGTGACGACGGTGGTGGCCGGCCTGGCCGGCTGGGCCGTCTTCGCCTTCCTGCTGCACGGCTGGCTGATCGGCGTGCGGCCGTATTGATGCCGCATTGATGCCGTATTGAATCGCGTTCCACCCCGGCCAACCGTGTCTGGCCGGGGTGTGGTTACCCCGCCGCAGGCCTTACACCGTAGGCAGTTTGTGGTCCTTGTAGTGTTCGCGCAACTTGTTCTTTTGCACCTTGCCGGTCGCGCCCAGCGGCAGCGTATCGGCGAAGACGACGTCATCGGGCGTCCACCACTTGGCGATCTTGCCTTCATAAAACGCCAGCAATTCCTCGCGGCTGACATCCTGGCCCGGACGGCGCACCACGATCAATAGCGGTCGCTCGTCCCATTTGGGATGGTAGATGCCGATGCAGGCCGCCTGCATGACTGCCGGATGGGCCATGGCGATGTTTTCCAGGTCTATCGTGCCTATCCACTCGCCGCCCGACTTGATCACGTCCTTGCTGCGGTCCGTGATCTGCATGTAGCCGTCGGGGTCGATGGTGGCCACGTCGCCGGTGGGGAACCAGCCGTCCTGCAGCACATTGCCGCCCTCCCCCTTGAAATAGCTGCTGATGATCCACGGCCCCTTGACCAGCAAGTGGCCGTAACCGACGCCATCCCACGGCAACTCCTTGCCATCGTCGTCGACGATCTTCATGTCGACGCCGAAGATGGCATGCCCCTGTTTCTGCAAGATCTTGCGCTGCTCCTCCTTGGGCAAGTCCTTGTGTTTGCTCGACAACACGCAAGCCGTGCCCAGCGGCGACATCTCCGTCATGCCCCAGGCATGCACCACCTCCACGCCGAATTCGTCGATCAGGGTGTTCATCATGGCCGGCGGGCAGGCCGAGCCGCCGATCACGGTGCGGCGGAAGGTGGAAAACTTCAGTTTGTTCTGCAAGGCATGATTGATCAGGCCCAGCCAGACGGTGGGCACGCCGGCCGACATGGTCACGCCCTCGCTCTCGAACAACTCGTACAGCGACTTGCCGTCCAGCGCCGGGCCAGGGAACACCATCTTGGCGCCCGTCAGCGGCACGGAGTACGGCAAGCCCCAGGCATTGACATGGAACATGGGCACCACCGGCAGCACCGTGTCGTGCGAAGTGACGTTGAGCGCGTTCGGCAAGGCCGACGCGTAGGCATGCAGCACCGTGGAGCGGTGCGAATACAGCGCGCCCTTGGGATTGCCCGTGGTGCCGGACGTGTAGCACAGCGTCGCGGCCGAATTTTCATCGAACTGCGGCCAAGTGTAGTCATCCGAATGGGAATTGATCAGATCTTCATAGCACATCAGGTTGGGCACCTTGCTGTCGGCCGGCATGTGGGCGCGGTCGGACATCAGGATGTAGCCTTTGATCATCTTGCAATGGGCGGCCATGGCCTCGATGGCGGGCAGGAAGGTCAGGTCGAACAGCAGGTACTGGTCTTCTGCGTGATTGATGATGTAAGCCACCTGCTCCGGATGCAAGCGCGGGTTGATGGTGTGCAGGACGGCGCCGGAACCGGACACGGCATAATAGGCTTCCAGATGGCGGTAGCCGTTCCAGGCCAGGGTAGCCACCCGTTCGCCCATCTTCACGCCCAGGCCCTGCAGCGCATTGGCCAGGCGCCGCGCGCGCTGGTGGCATTCTCGGAAGGTATAGCGGTGCAGGTCGCCCTCCACCCGGCGCGACACGATCTCGCTGCCGCCATTGTGGCGTGAGGCAAATTCGACAATACTGGAAATCAGCAGGGGCTGGTTCATCATTTGCCCCATGACGGGGCTTTGCGGATAGGACATCGACACTCCTGGAGCGGTTGGCGTTGCGGTCAAGTTTGGAACGCCCGTGCGAAATCCGTCAACATTTTTCAATGTTGCATTGCAATAAACAACGGAGCTGCTTGCCAGCCATCCGTTACCGAGTGTAACCGCCATGTCTTTTGCCTGTTTGCCCCAATAGAATCGGCGCAGTGGGGTAAAATCCGACAGCCTGCGTCCGAGCGGGCATACTTATCCTGACCAACGACTGGAACGACCATTACTGCCGCCAAACTGCCGCTGGACAACTCATTTGCGTCCTTGCCACCCGCCTTTTACACGCGGCTGATGCCCACCCCGCTGCCCGCCCCTTACCTGGTCGGCGTGAGCGATGCGGCCGCCGCGCTGGTCGGACTCGACCCTGCGCAGCTGGCCCGGCCCGATTATGTGGAACTGTTGACGGGCAATCTGGTGCCGGAACAGGCCCAGCCGCTGGCGGCCGTCTATTCCGGCCACCAGTTCGGCGTCTGGGCCGGCCAGCTCGGCGACGGCCGCGCCATCTTGCTGGGCAATATGGACAGTGCCGCCGGTCCAATGGAACTGCAATGGAAAGGCGCCGGTTTGACGCCCTATTCCCGTATGGGGGACGGCCGTGCCGTGCTGCGCTCCTCGATCCGCGAATTCCTCTGTTCGGAAGCCATGCACGCGCTGGGCATCCCCACTTCGCGCGCCTTGTCGGTAACCGGATCGGACCAGGGGGTAATGCGCGAAACCCCGGAAACGGCTGCCGTCGTGGTGCGTATGGCGCCTACTTTCGTCCGCTTTGGCTCGTTCGAACACTGGTTCTACCAGAACAAGCCGGACCAGCTGAAACAATTGGCCGATTATGTGATCGACCGTTTTTACCCCCAATTGCGCGAAGCTGCCAACCCTTACCAGGCTTTGCTGGAAGAAGTAACGCGCCGCACGGCGCAGATGATCGCCCAATGGCAGGCCGTCGGCTTCATGCATGGGGTGATGAACACCGACAATATGTCCATCCTGGGCCAGACCCTGGACTATGGCCCGTTCGGCTTCATGGAAGCGTTTGACTCCCACCACATCTGCAACCACACCGACCAGCAAGGACGCTATTCCTACGCCATGCAGCCGCAGATCGGCCACTGGAACTGCTATGCGCTGGGCCAGGCCCTGCTGCCGCTGATCGGCGAAGTGGAGGCGGCCCAGGCGGCGTTGGATGTCTACCAGCCCGCGTTTGCCGCCAGCATCGGCGCCCTGCTGCGCGCCAAGCTTGGCCTGCGCGCCGAGCACGACAGCGACCAGGCCCTGTTTGACGCCATGTTCACGCTAATGCAAGAGAACAGCGTCGATTTCACCCAGTTCTTCCGGACCTTGGGCCAGCTCAAGGTGGACGACCCGGGCGCCGACGCGCCGCTGCGCGACCTGTTCCTGGAGCGCCCCGCCTTTGACGCCTGGGCCGCCCGCTACCGCGCGCGCCTGCGTACGGAAGCGAGCGTGGATGCCACGCGCAAGGTGGCCATGGACGCTGTCAACCCCAAGTACGTTTTGCGCAACTATCTTGCGCAGCTAGCCATTGAAAAGGCGCAAAATAAGGACTTTACTGAAGTAGCACGCTTGATGAAAGTTTTGCAGCGCCCGTTCGACGAACAGCCTGAGCATGAACAATATGCCGCCTTGCCGCCCGATTGGGCAAGCCATCTTGAAGTGAGCTGTTCTTCCTGAGGAATATCATGACCGACAAAGTACACAAGAGTGAGGCCGAATGGCGTGCCCAGCTGGACCCGATGCAGTTCGAAGTGACGCGCCACGCGGCCACCGAGCGCGCCTTCAGCGGCCAGTTCTGGGACCATCACGAAGCCGGCATCTACACCTGCGTGTGCTGCAACACGCCGCTGTTCCGCTCCGACGCCAAGTTCGATTCCGGCTGCGGCTGGCCAAGTTACTTCGAGGCGCTGGACCCGGCGAACGTGACGGAGAAAATGGACCGCTCCCATGGTATGCTGCGCACCGAAATTCTTTGCGCCGTCTGCGATGCGCACCTGGGCCATGTTTTCCCCGATGGCCCGCCGCCCACCGGACTGCGTTACTGCATCAATTCCGCCTCGCTGCGGTTTGACCCCGAAGCTTGATCCACCGACCACGACCCTAAGACCATGAAATTCCTGTTCGACTTCCTGCCGCTGCTGATGTTCTTTGCCGCCTATAAACTGGCCGGCAACAACGCCGATGCGGCGCAAACCTTCATCAACACCCACCTGAGCGCCCTGGTCTCCGGCGGCGTGGTCACGGCGGCGCAGTCCCCTATTATTATCGCCACCCTGATCGGCATCCTGGCCACCATGGGCCAGATTGCCTACATCAAACTGCGCGGGCGTAAAGTCGACTTCGTGCTGTGGTTGTCCTTATTCATGTTTATTTTCTTCGGCGGCCTGACCATCTACTTCCACGACGATAACTTCATCAAATGGAAGCTGACCATCGTTTATTGGTGCTTCGCCATTGGCCTGCTGGTTTCCCAGCTGGCATTCAAGAAGAACCTGATGCGCAAATCGATGGAACACATCATTCATTTGCCGGACATCATCTGGAACCGGATTAACCTGGCATGGATCTGTTTCTTTGTGGCCATGGGCTTTTTGAATCTGTTTGTCGCCTTTGTGCTGTTCAAGGGCGATACGGGCGCATGGGTCAGCTTCAAGGCCTTCGGCTCCACCTCCATCATGTTCGTCTTTATTGTTGGCCAGACGCTGTATCTGTCCAAACACATGAAGGATGAAGCATGAGCGATCCGCGCCTCGATAAGATCCGTACCCTGCTGCAGGCGGCGCTGTCGCCGGTGGAAATCGACGTCGGCGACGAGTCGGCCCTGCATGCCGGGCATGCCGGCGCCGCCTCCGGTGGCGGCCATTACACGGTGCGTATAGTTTCGCCCCGTTTCGAAGGCGTCAAACTCGTCATGCGACATCGACTCGTGTATGATTCCGTGCACGATATGATGCATAAAGAAATTCATGCATTGGCCATTACCGCACTGGCACCGTCCGAAGTATGATGTAGCGCAAAGTTTGGCGAATGGTTCAGATAGGCCTTAGAATAATTGAACAGATTCGGTCTATCCAGGATCCAAGCTTTTGACTAGCACTTTTCACGAAAACTTTCCCTTTACAGGAATTAATAATGACTTTCAAGCCAGCCCGTTTGCTGAT
>JAZJZQ010000440.1:0-2404 GCA_040389625.1 Pseudomonadota bacterium
GAGCCGCCGGCCGGCACCATGGTGGTCTGCACGTTTTCCTGGTAATGCTTGCCGCCCTCGGTATAGACCTTGTCGAAGATGGTGCCGATGATGTGGAAGCTGGAGGTGATGTTGGGACCGCCCACGCCGAAGTACATGCGCACCTTCTCATTGGCGTTGGCCTTGAGCGAGTTGGCGCCCGTCAGCGCGCCGTCGCCGCCGTTGAACAGCACGTAGGTCGGCTTTTCGTCGATGGTCTTTTGCATGTCGAACGCCTGCAGGCCAGGGGCGCGGTAGGCGCCGGTGGTGTAGAAGTCGCCCTGCATCACATAGAATTCCTTGTCGACTGGCGGCATGCCTTCCTTGGGTTCGACCAGGATCATGCCGTACATGCCGTTACCAATGTGCATATCGACCGGCGCCGTGGCGCAGTGGTAGACGTACAGGCCGGGATTGAGGGTCTTGAAGGTAAAGGTGGCTTCGTTGCCCGGTGCGATCAGGGTCTGCGCGGCGCCGCCGCCGGGGCCGGTCACGGCATGCAGGTCGATATTGTGGGGCAGCTTGTTGCCGGGCAGGTTCTTCAGGTGCAGCTCGACCGTGTCGCCTTCGCGCACACGTATCATCTTGCCCGGCACGGTGCCGCCGAAGGTCCAGAAGGTATAGCGCGTGCCGGGTGCGATTTCGCGCTCCACTTCTTCCACCGTCAGGTTGACCACCACGCGCGCCGCAGTCGTGCGGGTAATGCGCGGGGGCAGCGCGGGCGGCGCCACCAGTTCCTGCACTACAACGGGCAGGGCGGCTTCTGCAGCCGGAGCCGCAGGCGCGGCAGCGTTGACGGGAACCATGCTGAGTGCGGCGGTGACGCTGGCCAGCCAGGTCGCGGCAAGTTTGTATTTCTTCTTCATCTTCTTCACCTTGTTGGTTGAGGGTGCCATCCCTGTTGTGGACGACAACACCATGCTACGTACCGGCTGGAAGACTTTCCTTGATGTAAATTGTCAAATCTTGAGGCGCAGGGCGCGGCCCGTTCAGAACGGCCAGGCTTGCTTGGTGAAGGCGACGGAACCGATGTAGAGGAAGGCGGCGACGGCGCCGGCAAAGGCGGTGGCGCGCACGGCGCGGGTCTTGCCGCGCTTGAGGGCGATGGTGCCCAGCGCGATGTAGAGCAGCAGGGCCAGCACCTTGGCGCTGAGCCAGCCTTGCACGAACGGATATTGGCCGGACAGGACTACCATGGTCAGCGCGCTGGCCAGCAACGCCGTGTCCACCACGTGGGGCGCGGTGCGCACCCAGCGCCGCTGCAGGGTGGCCGGACTGGCCAGCATCCAGTAGCCCCGCAGCAGGAACAGGCTGCCGCTGACGGCAGCGCAGCCCATGTGGAAATGCTTGATGGCGTAGTAGTCCATGCGTGGCGGTCAGGCGGCGACCAGGAAGTCGATGATGACCTGGCCCGGCTGGCGCGACACGTAGGCGACCTTGATCTTGGGACCGAAGAAGTTGGCGATCTGGTTCAGCAGCGGCAGCGGGTCGTGGTCGTTACAAAAGCGCATGACTTCTCCGGGGTTGAGGGCATCGAGCGCGCCGAAGATGGCAGCGTGGCGGAATCGTTTGGCAACGCCGCGCGCGTCGAATGGATAGATGCCTTCGGGGCCGGTCGGTTGCGAGCAATCGTGGGACATGTTAACACTCCAGTTCAATTTAATCAAAGTGGGAGAGGCGGCATGCGCCTCCCCGGGGTGATGGGCCGCCGTGGCGGCCCATGGGACTACATCGATCAGGCGCGGTCGGCGCCCGTTACTGCCGCTTGCGTGGCGGTGGCTTTGCTGCCGCCGGTCAGCAGGCGCCATGCGAACAGCGCCAGGAACAGCGTGCCGAGGGCGAACACGATGTCGCCAGGGACGCGCATCCACACCAGCGTCTCCATCACTTTGGAGTGGATCACTTCAGGCGAGCGGGCGAACCACATGCCTTCGGTGACGCTGGCCCAGGCCTGGTAGATACCGGCCGGCACCAGCGAGATGAACACCATCATGGCCAGGCCGATGTTGAGCAGCCAGAACATCGGTTTGAGCAGGCTGTCGGCCCAGGCGGCGCGGTCCGACAGGCCACGCAGGCAGAACAGCATCAGGCCGATACCGAGCATGCCGTACACACCGAACAGGGCGGCGTGGCCGTGGGCGGCCGTCATGTTCAGGCCTTGCATGTAGTACAGCGCGATCGGGGTGTTGATCGAGAAGCCCAGCAGGCCGGCGCCCACCGTGTTCCAGAAGCCGACGGCGATGAAGCACAGGATGGACCACTTGTAGCTCTGCACCCATGGCGCGGCCTTCGAACGCTGGTAGTTGCGGAACGCTTCCACGCCGATCATCGACAGCGGCACCACTTCCAGCGCCGAGAACATGGCGCCGATGGCGATCACGAAGGT
>JAZJZQ010000441.1:0-13732 GCA_040389625.1 Pseudomonadota bacterium
GCCCATGTGCTGCCCCTTTTTCCGCCGCCGTCCACGAAAGAACACCATGAAACAACTGCTTTCCTCCTGCGTTATTGGCCTCACCCTGACCCTGGGCCTGGCCGGTTGCGACCGCGCCAAGGCGCCGGCGCCGACCGCCGCCAACGCCATTCCTTTGCAAAAGATCGACTCCCTGGCTGGCACCGGCAAGGAGGCGGTCGCCGGTGCGACCGCCGTGGTCAACTACACCGGCTGGCTGTACGAGCCGAAAGCGCCCATGCAGCACGGCGCGCAGTTCGACTCCTCGGTCGGACGCGAGCCCTTCAGCTTCCCGCTGGGCGCCGGACGCGTCATCCAGGGCTGGGACGAAGGCGTGCAGGGCATGAAGGTCGGCGGCAAGCGCACGCTGATCGTGCCCGCGAGCATGGGCTACGGCGCAAGCGGCGCGGGCCCGATCCCGCCGAACGCCAACCTGATCTTCGAAGTCGAACTGCTGGAGGTGCGCTGAGTCACCCACTGACAGGCGCCGTACCCGTCCAGGAATTACAAAGCGGTGAAATTCCAGGCTTGCCATATCCGGGCAAGCACTTTGTCCGGGGCGGGCACTTCGGGCTGCCTGAGTGCTTGCCGGTCGCGCGCGGCCGCTGGCCTATGTTGAACGTTTTGGGGACAACCACAGGTGCAGGGATTGCATGGCGGCGAGGGCAGGGGCATGCTTCACATTTTGTATGCACGGAAATTGAAAATGCCTGAGCTCGCCGACATTCTTGCGCATGATTTGCGCGTGGTTTTTTGCGGCATCAACCCCGGTGCGGATGCCGCCAGCGCAGGCCACCATTTCCTTGGACGCGGTAACCGGTTCTGGCCGGTGCTGCATCTGGCCGGTTTTACGCCACATCAGATTGCGCCGCGCGACGACTCCAGCGTGCTCGCTTATGGGCTGGGGCTGACCGTGGCGGTGGCACGGCCCACCCGGCGTGCGGACGAAGTCGCGGGTGCGGAATTTACGGGCGCGGCGTCAGGCTTGTTGCGCAAACTGGCGCGCTATCGGCCGCGCTGCATCGCCTTCCTGGGCAAGGCGGCCTATCTCGGCATCACCGGCAAGCGCGAGGCATGCTGGGGCGAACAGGCGGAACCGCTGGGCGGGACGCGGGTGTGGATCTTGCCCAATCCAAGCGGGCTCAACCGCAGCTTCAGCCGGGACCAGTTGGTGACGGCATATGCCGCCCTCAACCAGGCGCTGGCGGGAACGCGCTGAGCGCGTGCGCGGTGCGGACGCGCAGGCGCGGCGCGACGAAGTCCAGGAAGGCCCGCAATTTCAGCGGCAGCGGCACCTGGCCCTTGTGTACCAGGCTGACCGGGAACGGCGCCAGCTCGTAGGACGGCAGCACCACGCTGAGGGCCTGGTCGCGTATGGCGTCCGCCACCTGATAGGACAGCACGCGCACCAGGCCCACGCCCAGCATCGCCGCCGCAATGGCCGCTTCCGCCGTATTGACCGCCAACCTTGACACGACGGGCACCGACAGCTCCGACTTGCCGGTGCCGAACACCCAGGCCCGTTTCGATTCCAGCACCTCGAAACTGATGCAGTTGTGCGCGGCCAGGTCCTGCGGCCGGGCCGGCGCGCCGTGTTTGGCCAGGTAGGCAGGACTGCCACACACCACCCGGCGCACCATGCCGACGCGCGTAGCCATCATGGTGCTGTCTGGCAGCTCGCCGATGCGCACGGCGATGTCGATCTGCTCGTCCATCAGGTGCACCACGCGGTCGGTCAGCACCAGCCGGATGTCGATCTCCGGATACTGCGCCAGGAATTCCGCCACCACGGGCACGATGTGCAGCCGGCCGAACACCACCGGCGCCGTCACCACCAGCTCACCCTTGGGCGCGGCGTACTCGCCGGTGGCGATGCGTTCGGCCTCGCCTATCTCCTCCAGGATGCGCCGGCAGGCGGCCACGTAGGTCGCGCCCGTCTCCGTCAGCGACAGTTGCCGCGTCGTGCGATGCAGCAGGCGCGTGTTCAGGTGCGTTTCCAGCTCGCTGACCTTGCGGCTGACCGTCGGCAGCGGCATGCCAAGGCGCCGCGCTGCCGCCGACAGGCTGCCGGCGTCCACCACCGACAGCAGGATGGACATGGATTCGACAAGGTTCATAGACTGTACCAATTTTTGGAAGAATGATTCTCAATATTAGGTGATTCTCTTTGTGGGTGCAATTGCCTAGACTCCCTGCATCAACATAAAGGGAAGCTCCCATGAACAGCATAGCCACACCACCTGCTGGCCCGCCCATGGCGTCACGCGGCAAGATTGTGATGATGGCGGTGATCGCCGGCGCGGTCATCACCAACATTTACTGCACCCAGCCCATCCTGCCGCTGATCGCGGCCGGCATGCAGGTGGGGCTGACGACGGTGGATCTGGTGGCCGGGGCGGCGCTGCTGGGCTTTGCCACCGGCCTGGCCCTGCTGCTGCCGCTGGGCGACCGGTTTGACCGGCGCAAGCTGGTGCTGGCGCAGATCGGGCTGGCGTGCGCCTTTGCCCTGGCCGCGGCGTGCGCGCCCGGCATCTGGGCGTTGATCGCGGTGTCCTTCGGCCTGGGCGTGGTCAGCTGCGTGCCGCAACAGCTGGTGCCGTTTGCGGCCGTGATGTCGGCGCCCAGCGAGCGCGGGCGTTCGGTCGGCACGGTGGTCAGCGGCATCATGGTCGGCATCCTGCTTGGCCGCACCGTCAGCGGGGTGGTGGGCGCGGCTTGGGGCTGGCGCGCCGTCTACGCGGTCGAAGCGGCTTTCATGGTCCCGGTCTGGATCGCGGCGGCGGCCTTGCTGCCACGGGGCGTGCCGACCAGCAAACTGAGCTACGGCCGGCTGCTGGCCTCGCTCTGGCCGCTGGCGCGCGACCATCGCCCGATCCGCGAATCGATGATGGTGCAGGCCTTGCTGTGGGCCTGTTTCAATGCCTTCTGGGTCAACCTGGCCACCTTGCTGGCGGAGGGACCTTGGCATCTGGGCAGCGCCTGGGCGGGCGGCTTCGGCATCATCGGCGCGGCCGGCGCGCTGGCCGCTTCCTACGGCGGCCGGGCCAGCGACCGTATGGGTTCGCGCGCCGTCATCGGCGCCAGCATCGGAATCGTCACGCTGTCCTACCTGATACTGGCCGGGGCCGAGTTCTCGCTGTTGTTGCTGGTGATCGGCGTCATTGTGCTCGACATCGGCGTACAGGCCGGGCTGGTATCGAACCAGACCCGCGCCTTTGCGGTCGACCCGGCGGCGCAAGGCCGTATCAACAGCCTGTACATGACAGCGACGTTTTCCGGCGGCGCGTTGGGCGTGGCGGCCAGCGGCTGGCTGATGACGCGGCTGGGCTGGAGCGGTATCGCCGTCTTCGGTATCGTGCTCGGCTGTCTCGCCGGCGCCATCCACTGGCGCGGCAGTGCGCGCCTGGTGGCCGAAGCAAGTTGACACGCCATCCGGGAGAAATGTCATGAAGCTGACGTTGGTTGTGCTGGATGGGGTACAGGCGCTAGATGTGGCCGGTCCGCTGGATGTGTTCGCCGAAGCGAATCGCCACCTGGCGCCGCAGGACCGCTATGACGTGACCATCGTGGGGGCGCATCCGGGCAGCGTGCAAAGCTCCAGCGGCCTGGAATTGAACGTCCATTGCGACTATCTGCACTTCGACGGCGAGAGCGAACTGCTGCTGGTTGCCGGCGGATCGTGTTGTCCCGAGCACCCGCCGGAGCCGGCCTTCGTGGCCTGGCTGCGCGGGCAGGCGCAAGGCGCGGCCCGCTATGGCGCCGTTTGCAATGGCGTTTTCTTACTGGGACAGGCCGGGTTGCTGGAGGGCCGGAGCATCACCACGCACTGGGGTTCCGCCGAGCGGCTGGCGCGGCAGTTCCCCGGCGCCACCGTTCAACCCGACAAAATCTTTGTGCGTGACGGCAAGCTGTTCACGAGCGGCGGCGTGAGCGCGGGCATCGACCTGTGCCTGGCGCTGGTCGCCGAGGACTGGGGCGCGGCCATGGCGCTGGACGTGGCGCAACGCCTGATCCTGACCATGCGCCGCGACGGCGGCCAATCGCAATACAGCCCCTATCTCGCGGTGGAGCCCGAACAGGAGACGCTGGTGTCCAGGGTGTTGAAGTACGTCAGCGACAACATCAGCGATGCGCTCAGCATCGAGCAGATTGCCGATGCCGTCGGGGTCAGCCGGCGCACGTTCTCGCGTGCGTTCGCCAGGCACGCGCGGGTTACGCCATCGGTGTTTGTCGAGCAGATCCGCGTCGATTATGCCCGCAAGCTGCTGGAGGAAACCCGGCTGCCGATGAAGACCGTGGCATTTCGCAGCGGCTTTCACAACGCGACACAAATGCGGATGACTTTCTCGCGCCAGCTGAACACGACCCCAGCCTTGTACCGCGAGGGGGCGTCGATGCCTGCCGACGCGCCCCGCGTGGCCCGCGCCGGCCAGGAACGGCGCGGCATCGCGGCTTGATTCATTACGCTGGGGAACAAGAGTAATGCCAGCCGGGTGAGGGCTCGCATCAGGCTCTCAAGGTAACATCAAGCTCCAGGCAACGCTGTACCGGCACGGCAATATCGGCGGCCAGACTTGCCGGGCACATGATGGCTAGTCTGAAGAATGGCTCTGCGGCGCAGGCGCATGGCCGGTGCCGTACCGGTCCTGACGCCGGTGCCTGGCGTTCAAGTTGCCCGTTGTCGCAGCAGGGCGCGCGCCATCTCGCGCTGTTCCCCTTCCTCTTTACCTTGTCCAAGGATCCATGATGTGGTTTTCGAATTTAAAAATAGGCACGCGCCTGCGCTTGGGCTTCGCCCTGATGCTGGCCATGGTGGCCGCCGTTGCCGGCCTGGGCCTGGCGTCCATGGGCCGCGTCGATGCGCGCATTGCGCAGATCGTCGACGACCATAACGTCAAAATATTCTCGGCTGGCGTGATGGGCGAAAACTTTCGCAACGTCTTGCTGGCCACCGCCAGCATCGTCCTGGTGACCGATCCGGGCGACGTCAAGGACCAGGTGGGCAAGTTGGCCGTTGCGCGCGCGCGCTACGGGGCGGCGAAGAAAACGCTGCTTGCCACCCAACTGAACGAGAGCGACAAACGGCTGCTGGCCAAACTGGATCAGGCGATCGCGTTTTCCCGGCCGAAGATCGATCAGGCCGTCGCGCTGGGCATCGCTGGCGCCCGCGACGCAGCTACCGGCTACATGCTGAAGGAATCGATACCGTCGGCGCTGGTGGCGATCGGCGTGATCGACGAAATCGTCGAGTTCGAGAAGCAACAGGCCCGCGATGCGGCCGACGACGCCAAGGCCCAATACCACCATGCCAACCTGTTGCTGCTGTCGATAGGCGTGCTGGCCATGCTGGCCGGCGGCGCTGTCGCCTGGATCACCACGCGCTCTATCGTCGGCCCGATCCGCGCCGCGGTGGTGCTGGCCGAGAAGGTCGCCGGCGGCGACTTGAGCAGTGTCATCAAGGTCGAGAGCGGCGACGAAACGGGCCAGCTGATGGCGGCGTTGCGGCACATGAACGAGAGCCTGCGCCAGGTGGTCGGCGAAGTGCGCGGCGGCACCGATGCGATCACGGCCGCCTCGAGCGAAATCGCGGGCGGTAACCGCGATCTGTCGTCGCGTACCGAGCAGCAGGCCGGCTCACTGGCGGCGACTGCCTCGTCGATGGAGGAATTGACCAGTACCGTGAAGCAGAACGCCGACCATGCGCGCCAGGCGAACCGCCTGGCGATCTCGGCCTCGGCAGTGGCCATCAAGGGCGGGGCGGTGGTGTCGCAAGTGGTCGACACCATGGGCTCCATCCATGGTTCGGCCAGGAAGGTGGTCGACATCATCGCCGTGATCGACGGCATTGCTTTCCAGACCAATATCCTGGCGCTCAACGCCGCGGTGGAGGCGGCGCGGGCCGGCGAGCAGGGCCGGGGCTTTGCCGTGGTCGCGACCGAGGTGCGCAATCTGGCCCAGCGTTCGGCTGCGGCCGCCAGGGAAATCAAGACCTTGATCGGCGAATCGGTCGAGGAGGTCGATGCCGGCATCGCCTTGGTCAATCAGGCCAGTTCGACCATGCAGGCCGTGGTCGAGAGCATCAAGAGTGTGACCGATATCATGGACGACATCACCGCGGCCAGCCAGAAGCAGGCCGCCGGTATCGAGCAGGTCAACCACGCCATCAGCCAGATCGACAGCGTCACGCAGCAAAATGCGGCGCTGGTGGAAGAAGCGGCCGCTGCCGCCCAGGCGTTGCAAGATCAGGCCGGCAGCCTGTCGCAGGTGGTCAGTGTGTTCAAGCTCGACGCGACGACTGCGGCCCCAGGCACGCCGGCAAACAGGGCAGGGCCTGTCTTGCCGGTGGCGGTGCGGCGCGCCCAGTCGCAGCGCCACATCAGCTATGCGGGCTCAGCTTCTCAATGAGGAAGTCGATGAAGGTGCGCACGCGCAACGGCAAATGCCGCGCGTGCGGATAGAGCAGGAAGAAGGGGCGGGAGGCGCCGCCGAACTGGGGCAACAGTTCCACCAGGCCGCCTTCGGCAAGGTCGCGCTCGACGATGTAGCGGTAGGTCTGCACCAGGCCGGCGCCGTTGCGCGCCAGGGTGACGATGCCCAGCACATCGTCCGCGCACGAATAGCCGCCACTGGTGATGACGTCGATCTGCTCACCGGCCTGGCGGAACAGCCAGGCGATCTTGCGTCCCGTGCTAGGCAGCTCGAACTGGATGCAGTCATGCTGTTGCAGATCGTCGAGCGAAGACGGGGTGCCGGCCCGCCGCAAATAGGACGGCGCCGCCACCAGCACCAGTTCGGCGTCCTCAAGTTTGCGCGCGACGAGGGTGGAGTCGGCCGGGTTGCGCCCGCGTATCACCACGTCGTAGCGCTCGTCCGAAAAGTCGATATTGCGATTGCTGACGTGGACGGCGACTGTCAGCTCCGGATACAGCCGGCGAAACTGCGGCAGCAACGGCAGCAGGCGGTAGTGGCCATACGAGGTCGGCACGCTGATCCGCAGCGCCCCCGCCGGCGTTGCCTGCGACCCCGTCACCTCGCGTTCGGCTTCCATCAGCTGCTGCAGTACCTGGCGACATTGTTCGAAGTAGCGCAGGCCGCCGTCCGTCAGCCGGATCTGGCGGGTGGTACGTACGAAAAGACGTACGCCCAGCCGCTCTTCCAGCCGGGCGACCGAGCGGCTGACGGCCGCCGGGGTGACGCCGGCCACGTTGGCCGCCGCCGTAAAGCTGCCCAGCTCGGCCGCCTGGCAGAACAGTTTGATGGTACCCAGTTGCATCTCGTCAAAATTGCGCGTCATGCCCATCTCCCGGTTAAGCCGGTCGTCGCCCGGCACGCGGCGGGCCGGTTGGGGCCGGCCGCGCGGCTGTGACGACCGGCCCCCAAACGCGGCAACCGGCGTCGCATTTCAATGCAAACGCGGGTCGTCCGCGTCACGGATATATTTCATGCCCAGCGGCCCGACGCCGGCCACCTGCGTCATGTAGTCGCCCGATTTCGCCCAATGGAAGTGGGGCGTGTTGGCAGGTAACACGACGACCGAACCCGGCGCGTAGGCCTGCAACTTGTCGGGGTCGAAGGTGGTGCCGATGCCGATATAGAACACGCCGGACACCACCGTGTAGATGCGGTCTTCCGGATGGGTATGCGGCATCAGCTTCACCCCGGCCGGCAATTTGACCCGCACGACGTAGGGCCCCGGCTTGGACGGGTCTCCCACCACGATCGACAGGCGCGCCTCCGGCGGGAAGGCCGGGAACGCTTGCCATGTAAGGTTTTCCGCGAGGACGGAGCCGAATTGCTTGACCGGCAGGCCGTGCGGCGCCGCGCTTGCGGGCTGGCCCGGGGTTTGCGCGCCGGCCGTGCCGAGGAACGCGATGGCAACCGTGAATGGAACGAGTTTCTTGAGGGATAGCATTTGGATACTCCAGTGGTTGTGTGATGTAAATTGCCTGGCAAGCCGCCCGCCGCCTTCATTGCAGAGCGTCGGTGCGTGCGCCGCGTTGCTGACCTGGCCCGGCGCAAACGGTGCCCTGCAATCGCCATGACTGGAGGGCCCCGCCGCGTTCAGGTGACCGTCACGGCGCCCGCGTGACCAGGGGCTTGTCCGTCTCGACGATGTAGTGGGCGAGCGCCTTGAAGTGGACATGGCCGACGTTGCAGACGTTATGCATCTGGCCCGGGGCGAATTGCAGCGGTTGACCGGCCTTGGCGGGCAGGTCCGGCTTGCCATCGATTTGTGCGACAACCTCTCCCTCCAGAATATACGCGCTTTCGGCGCCGGGATGAGCGTGGCGGCCCGTGCACTGGCCCGGTTCAAGCTCGGCAATGACACTCAGGATATGGTGGCCCGCCGGGTAGTCGATGGTTTGCAGCACCGTGCGCTGCTGGGCCGTTGCATGGCCGGCCAGGGCGGCAAGCAGGAGGGTGGCGCTCGACAATGCCGCCGCGTTTCGTTTGCTGAAAAACATGCTGATTCTCCTCGTTGTTAACTCTCATGAGACTCGGCCGCTTGGTGCCGAGATGGGGTTGCAGGACCTGCCTGGGGAAGCTTGTGGCTTCCCCAGGCAGGTCGGACGTGCGCTGGTTGGCGTTGCCCACAACGGGCCGCGCCGGGAAAAACGGCTGTCTGCGCAGCCTTGGAACCGAGCCTGCCGGGCGGACATCCGGATCGTGTCCGGGCCCGCCTGCGGCCGTCTCGATGAGGGTGCCTGCTGGTTACAGGAACCCGGTGGAGAGCCACGGCAGCGCCGCGATGGCTACCAGGGCCAGCAACAAGGCGCCCAGGTAGGGCCAGATGCGTGCCATGGCCTTCTCCGGCGCTACCTTGCCGATCGCGCAGGCGGCGTAGAAGCCGACCCCGAACGGCGGAGCGAACAGGCCCAGGCCCATGGCAAACACGGCCACCATGGCGTAGTGCACTTCGTGGATGCCGGCCGCGCGCGCGATGGGAAACAGCAGGGGCCCGAACAGGACGATGGCGGGTATCCCTTCAAGAAAGCTGCCCAGCACGACGAAGGCGACTACCGAGACGCACATGAAGCCGGCCGCGCCGCCGGGCAACGCCGCCATCGCGTTGGCCAGCAAGGTGGAAAAGCCGGACTGGGTCAGCGCCCAGGCCATGGCGGTGGCGCAGCCGATGATGAGCAGGATGGCTCCGGACAGCGAGGCCGTGTCGAGCAGGATGGGATACAGCCGTTTCCAGTCGAAGCGGCGGTACACGGTCGTGCCGACGAGGAAGGTGTAGGCGACCCCGATGGTGGCCACTTCGGTCGCCGTGGCCACGCCTTCGACCACGGCGGTGCGGATCAGGAACGGCAGTACGATCGCAGGCAATGCATAGACGAAGGCGCGGCCCACTTCGCGCCCCGACGCGCGCTGCAGCTGGGTGGGTACGCGGCGGCGGTTCTTGAACCACACCACCAGCGCCATCGCGGCCGCACCGACCAGCGCCGGCACGAAGCCACCGGTGAACAGTGCAGCGATGGAGATGCCGGTCACCGAGCCGATGGTGATCAACACCAGGCTGGGCGGGATGGTCTCGGACATCGCACCGGACGCGCTGAGCATGGCGACCAACTCGCCTTCGTCTTCGCCGCGTTCGCGCATTTCCGGGAACAGCGCCGGCGCCACGGCCGCCATGTCGGCCGCCTTCGATCCCGAGATGCCGGACACGAGGTACATGGCACCGATCAGCACATACGACAGACCGCCGCGCACGTGCCCGATCAGCGACGCCAGCACGCCGATCATGGCCGCGGCCATGCCCATGGCCTCGATCAGGGCGCCGAGAAACACGAACAGGGGCACCGACAGCAGGATCAGGCCGGACATGCCCTCATCTATCCTGCCCACGGCGACGATGGCGGGAATCTCGGTCACGCTGGCCAGGTAGGCCAGGGTGGACAGGCCGAAGGCGGTCATGATGGGCACGCCGATCATGACCATCGCGCTCACCCCGAGGACGAAAAACAGCAGCAGGCTGGCGCCGCCCATGCCGACCAGCGCCGGCCGGGTGAGCAGCAGCAGGGCGGCGATGCCGCCTGCAATCAGGAGCGACAGGCCAAGGTGGCGCAGGCGGGCCTGCGCCATCAGGCGCGACAGCGCGATGGCCAGCATCAGGGTGAAGCCGGTGGCGACGGCGGCCACCCGGAACGCGTGGGGGATGCCGAGCGCGGGCATCGTGATGTCCCATTCTTCCTGGACGTATTCCCAGCCCGGCGCGACCAGCAGCAGCATGAAGATCACCACCAGCAGGCTGGCAAACGTGTCGAAGAAGGAGCGGGCCGGCGGCGCCATCTTTTCCAGGAAGGTGGTCAGGCGCATATGCTCGCCGCGGCGCAAGGCAATCACGGCGCCGAACATCGCCAGCCATATGAACAGCAGCGACGCCAGTTCGTCACCCCAGGGCAGCGGATCGCGCAGGGCATAGCGGTAGATCACGTTGGCCAGCAGCAGCAACACTTCGATCACGACCAGCGCGGCGGCCGGGATCTCGGTCAGGTATTTGATGGCCGATGCCAGCACGCGGCCACAGGCCACGATGCGGGAACTGTCGCGCGACCATGGCGGCGCGGCCATTACGGCGGAGTGAACGGGAGTGTGCATGGCGGTCTTCCTTCGTCTCGAGATGATGTGGGCCTGGCTCAGGCCACGTCCGGTGCGTACCTGGTCAGCACGGCCCAGCTTTCTTCGCCAAATTTCTTGCGCCACTCGGCGTAGAAGCCGGCCTTGCGCAAGGCATCGCGGAACGGCTTGGGGTCGGCACGGTTGATGGTCATGCCTTTCTTGGCCAGCGTCTGTTCCAGCGAGGGGTTGAGGCGCGCCACGTCGGCCCGCAGGTCCATGGCCGATTGGTTCATATTCTTGCGCACGATGGCCTGGATGGCCGGCGGCAGCGTATTCCAGCGCCGCGGATTCATCAGCAGCCAATAGCCGTTCCACACGTGGTTGGTGATGGAACAGTATTTCTGCACCTCGTAATACTTGGCCGTGTCTATCGTCACCAGCGGGTTTTCCTGCCCCTCCACGATCCGGGTCTGCAGGGCCGAATACAGTTCGCTCAGGTTAAGCGCCGTGGGACCCGCGCCGAACGCCTTGAACATCGACACCCACAGCGGCGCGACCGGCACCCGCACCTTGAACCCCTGCAGGTCGGCCGGGGTGCGGATCGGATGCGAAGCGCTGGTCAGCTGGCGGAAACCGTTCTCCCAGATGTTCTCCATCACGGCCAGGCCGGACTTGCTGATGCCGGCCCGGATATGGGCGCCCAGGTCGCCGTCCATGGCGGCATGCGCGCCCTTGTCGTCGTTGAAGGCAAAGCCGACGCCGTTGATCGAGGCCAGCGGCACCAGGGTGCCCAGGATCACGTCGGGCATCAGGCTCATCTCCAGGCCGCCCGAACGGGTCTGGCCCAGCATGTCGGTGTCGCCGCCGAGCTGATTGTTGCCGTAGATCTGCAGGTCGAAGCGGCCCTGGGTCTCGGCCTTGATTCTTTGCGCCGCTTCGAGCAGGCGCAGGTGCACCGGGTGGGTGGCCGGCAGGTCGTGTCCGCACTTGAAGCTGAATTCCGCGGCGCGGGCGATGGTGGGCATCGCCGCGAGCACGGGAAGGGCGATGGCGGCTGCACTGCCTTGCAGGAAGGTACGTCGGGTCATGTCGTTCATGTCTGTCTCCAGGAAAAAATCGTTATGCCAGCCGGTAGTCGCGGATCACATCGAGATCCGGTTCGAGACCCAGTCCGGGTGCTTGCGGAACGGCGATCGCGCCGTTTTTGGGAATGATGGCGTCGCCATACAACTGCGCCTCCAGGTCGAAGTAGCGCCATTCGACGATGGCGTTGGCACCGCCCAGCGCGGCGCTGGCGTGCACGCTGGCCAGCAGGCCGGGGCCGTCGTAGAAGGTATGGACCATGACGGTGGTGTTGTGCGCCTTGGCCAGCGCATAGACTTTCTGCAGCTCGGTGATGCCGCCCATCTTGGCCGGGCTGGGCTGGATGAAATCGACGGCGCCCGCTTCCAGCATGTGCTGGAAGTCCATCAGCGTGGAGGCGTTCTCGCCGGCCGCCACGGGAATGCCACCCTGTTGGCGGACCGTGGCCAGGCCGGGGTAGTTTTCCGGCGGCCATACCGGCTCTTCCAGCCAGCGCAGGTTGAACGGGCGCAGCTGTTCGGCCATGTCGAGCGCTTCGCGCACGCTCCACGGGCAGTTGACGTCCAGCGTGATTTCGATGTCCGGGCCGGCCGCTTCGCGCGCCGCACGGACGCAGGCGACATCGATTTCGTGCAGCTTCAGGTATTTATAGCCGGCATCGATGGCGCGCCGCACATTGCGCCGCACCAGCTCCGGTTCGCCATAACGGATCAGGCTGGCGTAAGCGGACAGCGAGGTCGCATCGCTGCCGCCCAGCAGTTGGTAGATGGGCTGGCTGGCGCGCTTGCCGGCGATGTCCCATAGCGCGATGTCGATCGCCGACAGGCCGTAGATAAAGGCGCCGCTGCGGCCGAAGATATGCCATTTCTTCTGCAGCTCGGCCATCAGCTTTTCACGCTGGGTGACGTCGCGCCCGATCACCTCGGGCGCCAGGATGGTGTCGATCACCAGCTTGACCGCCGGAATGGCGGTGAAGCCGAACGTTTCGCCCCAGCCCACGGTGCCGTCATCGGCGGTCACTTTGACGAGCAGCGAATCGACGACCTGCAGATCCTTGCTGCCCCAGACGCCGCCGGCCGACTGGCCGCCCGAGGTAAAGGGGATGCGCAGCGCGATGGCTTCAATGTTGGCGATTTTCATGTGTACTCCTCCGTGTGTGACGTGGGCCCCGGCGCTGTTTTCCGCGGGAGCGGCGTTGTGTATGGTTGTATGATAGGAGACATTCGGTTGTCCTGCAAGAGAATAACTCGTTCTTTTTTGCGCAGGGAGCAGTGATACTATGAGCGGGGCAGGGTGGACTGTTGTTATCCTGATGTAGAATAAGATGACAGCGAAAAGGAACCATACATATGAATGAAATGAACGTCCGGCGCGTGGAGCGCAGGCCCCATCTGGCCGAGCACCTGGTCGCCGCGTTGAGCGAGGAGATCGCTTCGGGGCGTCTGCGGCACGGCGACCGCCTGCCGACGGAGCAATTCCTGGCCCAGAATTTCGGCGTCAGCCGCAACGTCGTGCGCGAAGCCATCGCCAGCTTGCGCAGCCAGGGCCTGGTCCAGTCGCGCCAGGGGATAGGCGCCTTCGTGTCCGTGACGGCGCAGGCGGCGGAGCCGCTGGGCCAGGTCGACGCGCAGTTGCTGGAAGGGGACAACACCATCCGCAATATGTTCGAGGTGCGCGCCGCGCTGGAAGGACAGGCCGCCGCGCTGGCCGCCGCATCCATGACCCCGCGCAAGCTCAAAGGCATCCGCGACGCGGTCGAGCGCATGCGCTTCGAGGGCGCGCCGACCGCCGCCACCGTCAACGCCGACCTCGACTTTCACCGGGCCGTGGCTGCCGCCTCGGGCAACGATTACCTGGAGGCGATGATACGCACCGTGCTCGAACCGATGCGGCCGCTCATCGCGGCCAACTTCGCGCGCCACGGACCGATGTTCGGCAACATTCCGCACGCGGCGCGGGACGAGCATGAAGCGCTGGTGCAAGCCTTCATCGACAAGGATGCGGGGCTGGCGCGCCGGCTGATGGGGGAACACATCGTCAGCGCGGCGTCCCGCTTCGGTTATGAAAT
>JAZJZQ010000441.1:13832-20366 GCA_040389625.1 Pseudomonadota bacterium
CAGTGCCGCCTGCGCGTCCTGGAGTTGCTGCTCGAGCTGCTCCACATGGGCGTAGCCCAGGCTGATGGCGACGCGTTGTTCCCCGGCCTCGAGCAGCAGGGCCGGGAAACTGCGGATGCCGATGGCCCGCACCAGCGCGAACTCCGCGGCGGCGGCGGCAATCGTCGCCGGATCTGACCACGCCAGCTCGAAGGCGGCGGCGTCGGCCACGATGCCCTGCGCCTGCAGTCCGGCGACCGCGGTCCGGGCCAGCACCACACCATCGGTGGTATCGAGACCATCGACATAGAACGCCACCTGCAGGGCGCGGAATAGCGCCAGCTGGTCGGCCGTGGGGGCCACGCGCCGTGCCGTCACCACCGCGCGGCATATCGGTTCCGTATCGTAGACGAAGTTCTTGCGCGCCATCAGGGCCTTGCGGTTGAACGGCAGTCCGCTGGCCTCTTCGACACGGGCCCAATGGGTGAGGCGGAACTGCTTGCCGTTCTCGTCGAGCACATCGGTGGCGCCAGCCCGCAAGCCGCCCACCAAGATCTCGACGGGCAATTCGGGGTGACGTTCGGCCAGGGCAGTCATTTCCTTGGCGAAGCCGTAGCACCATGAACACATGGGGTCGGCGACAAAGATCAGTTTCATGGCTGCCCCCCGGCCTTGGCGGCAGCCTGGCGGGCACGCTGGACCGTCGCGCTCTCGCGATTGCCGCCCCAGTTGTCGGTCTCGACCTCGTCGATGATGACGAAGGTGGTAGCCGGGTTCTTGTTCAGCACGCGCACGAGCAGGTCGGTGACGCCCTCGATCAGGGCCAGTTTTTGCCCGGCTGTGGCGCCGTCTTTGGTGATGCGGATATTTACGTATGGCATGGTGATACTCCAGTGGTGAGTGTTATGAACGTTATGCAAATCAGCCGTAGTCCGTCGAGCGTGAAACGGGGTCCCATTGCTCCAGCTCGGCCGCCATCGCTTCCTGACGGTTGCGGACCAGATCCAAGGCATCGCTGCCGAGCAGCAAATGGCGTGGCGCCTGCTTCAACGCCAATATGTCGAGCAAGACCTGGGCGGCCCGTTCAGGCGCGCCAGCCTGGGTCCCGCTCTTGGCCTTGCGCGCATCGCGGATCGGATCGAATATGTCGTCGTAGTCGGCGATGTGGCGATGCGCGCGCACCATCGAGCGGCCCGCCCAATCGGTGCGGAAGGAACCCGGCGCGAATGCGCTGACACTGACGCCGAACGGCGCGACTTCCTGCGCCAGCGAGGCCGTGATTCCCTCCAGCGCGAACTTGCTGCCGCTGTAGAAAGACAGGCCCGGCAACGCGGCCCGGCCCGCCATGGACGTGATGTTGATGATGTGCCCCGTGCGGCGCCGGCGCATTTGCGGCAAGACTGCCTTGATCATCGCCACGGCGCCGAAGACGTTGACGTCGAACTGGCGCCGCAACTGATCCAGGGGCGACTCCTCGAGCGTGCCTTCGTGGCCGTAGCCGGCGTTGTTAACCAGCACATCGATCGGGCCCACCGTCCGCATCATCTGCATCACGGCGGGTGCGATCGCGGCAAAGTCGCTGATGTCGAGCACGACCGCATGGGCCCGGCCGTTGCCCAGTTGCTCGAATTTCGCGCGATCGGCCAGCTGGCGCACGGTGCCGATGACGCTATCGCCAGCGGCCAGCGCGGCCCTGGCAAACGCCAGGCCCAGGCCGGAACTGACCCCGGTGATCAACCAGACGCGGTGCGGTCTCTCTTCCATTGCCGTGCTGTGTTCCATGTCCATCTCCTTTCAAGTGCAGGAAATAGCGCGCGTAGCCACTGTTCCCGTGCGCGGCGCGCTGGCGCGCCGGACGGGACAGAGGCGCCGCCGCCTTACCACTTACCGTTGTGCGCGCCGCCGTCGACCCGCAGCACTTCGCCGGTCACTTGTTTCGCTTCGGTCAGGTACACCACGGCATCGGCGATGTCGGCCACGCTGGAAATCGTGCCCATCGGGTGCAGGGACTTGAGGAAGTCCACGGGCACGTCCTTCAACAGCGGGGTATCGACCGAGCCAGGCGCCACCACGTTGACGCGGATGCCCTGTTTGGCAAACTCCGAAGCCAGGCTGCGGCTGGCGGCTTCGATGCCGCCTTTGGTAATCATCGGCACGGCGGCCGTCAGCGCGGCATTGGGCGCGACGGCCAGGGTGCTGCTGATGCCGACGATGCTGCCGCCACGGCCCTGCGCCAGCATCTGCTTGATCACCAGCTGGCTGATGTACAGATAGCCTTCCAGGTTGGTGTGGACCAGCGCGTGGAAGTCGTCCTGGCTATACTCGAGGAAGGGCTTGGCGATGAAGATGCCGGCGTTATTGACCAGACCGTCAATGGCGCCGAATTTGCTGATCGCGGTATCGACGATCTTTTGCGCGGTGGACAGCTCGGCGATGTTGCCATCGACCAGCGCCAACCGCTCGGAGGGCGTAAAGGCAGCGCTCTTGCTGATGCTGCGCGAATTGGCGACGACGTTGTAGCCGCGTGCCAGGAAGGCGTTGACGACGCCTGCGCCTATGCCCTGCGATGCGCCGGTCACGATAATGGTTTGATTTTGCTGGTTCATGGTGAGCCCTAAGTGAATGGTCGGTTGATCCGATCGGTGTTGATCGGGTGAAGCCACTGTACGCGGCAGGGGGCAGCGGATAAATGGGCTGAAGGGATAATGAGTAGTTACACCATGTCATCAATGGCACGGTTTTTTTGCGTATGGCGCCGGTAGGATGAAGCCAAGGCGCGCGGACAAGGGGGCCGCTTTCGCTACCTGCACGTCACGCGAAGTGCCCAGCCGGCGGCGGATTTTGCCCGGTACGGCGGCGCGCACTATGCCTGGCCAACGGGTGGGCAGACGCACGCAACATGGAGGAGATCGCTATGCGTTCGACAGCAGGAGCAGTGATCCGGCAGTTCGCCCTGGTAGCGCTGAGTTTGGTCTTGTCGCTGCCCATGGCGGCATCCGTCGGCGCGGCGCCGCCAGCACAGGAACTGCAGCTACTGGCCACGGAATATCCTCCAGTGGTCTTCAGTGAGGAAGGCAGGGCGAGCGGACTTGGCAGTGACGTCGTGAACGAGATACAGAGGCGCCTCGGGACCCGCGTGGTGATACAGGTGCTGCCCTGGACCCGGGCGTACCGCATGGCCGTAAAGGGGCCGAACGTTGTCCTGTTTCCCACCATGCGTACCAAGGCACGTGTATCGCAGTTCAAGTGGGTGGGGCCGTTGATGACGGCGCAAACGGGCTTTTATTCCTTGTCGGGAACCGGACCGGCCATCGCAAGTCTGGCCGAAGCAAGGACGGTGAGTCGTGTCCTGGTGCCACGTGGATTCTTTTCGCAGCAAATCCTGCAAAATGCCGGTTTCGATAATCTCAAAGAAGTGAGCACGCCGGAAACGATGGTGCGCATGCTGATACGCGGTCGCGCGCCGCTGATGGTTTCCGATAACATTACTCTCGGCACATTGCTAGGCAAGGTTGGCGGCGCCAGGTCAGACGTCAAGCTGCAATTCACTTTTTTGAAAACGCAAGCCTATATCGCGTTTTCTCGCGATGTGCCCGACGCACTCATACAAGAATGGCAGCACAGCCTTGATGAAATGAAGCGCGACGGGACGTTCGCCCGGCTTTATCAAAAATGGCTGCCAGGGGAGACTCCACCGGGCTTCAAACCAGGTGCCATCTGGGACTCGACGAGCTACAGGTGAATTTATGATTGGCATCAATGTTCGCCGGTTGAGGCCTGGCCCGCTACCACATGAATCGTGTTTCCCAGCGATAATTCCCACTCACATCATACGACATCGTACCTCTTGACGATTCGTTAAAGCTACTGGTCACACTTCTTCTCACCTGATGGGACGTGCGCGCGGGAAGCAGCCGTCCGGACATGGGAATGTTGCCGGTGGCGGGCAGGGCGCCCCTCGGCACCGCACCGCCGCAATCAAATTCATTAAAGTCTTGTTGCAAATTGAGGCCGGCAATCCTATACTTTAGTTGTACGACGACTGATATCGAATAGGAGATGCAAGCCATGACAAATATGTACGCCCAGCAAGCCGCTGGGAAATCGCCGGTCATCACCGGCATGCGGGTCATCCCCGTCGCCGGCCGGGACAGCATGCTGCTGAACCTGAGCGGCGCCCACGGTCCTTACTTCACGCGCAACATCGTGATCCTGACGGACAGCGCCGGCAATACGGGACTGGGCGAAGTTCCCGGTGGCGAACCGATCCGCAAGACGCTGGAAGACGCCAGCCAGCTGGTCATCGGCCAGCCCATCGGCAAGTACCAGGGCATACTCAACCAGGTGCGCGAAACGTTCCGCGATCGCGATGCGGGCGGCCGCGGCCTGCAGACGTTCGACCTGCGCGTCACCATCCATGCCGTGACGGCACTGGAGGCGGCGTTGCTGGACTTGCTGGGCAAGTTCCTGGACGTGCCGGTATGTGCCTTGCTCGGCAACGGCCAGCAACGTGCCGAAGTCGAGATGCTCGGCTACCTGTTCTACGTGGGCGACCGCGCCGCCACCACGCTGGAGTACGACAGCAACCCCGACGCGGCCGATGCCTGGTCGCGCCTGCGCCATGAAAAGGCCATGACGCCGGAGGCGATCGTGCGCCTGGCCGAAGCGGCCCAGGCACGCTACGGTTTCAACGACTTCAAGCTCAAGGGCGGCGTGCTGCGCGGTGACGAGGAGATGGAGGCCGTGACGGCGCTGGCGGAATGTTTTCCCGATGCCCGCATCACGCTCGATCCCAACGGCGCCTGGTCGCTCAAGGAGGCGATACGCCTGTGCCGCGGCAAGGGCGACGTGCTGGCCTATGCGGAAGACCCGTGCGGCGCCGAGCAGGGTTATTCAGGACGCGAAGTGATGGCCGAATTCCGGCGCGCCACCGGCCTGCGCACGGCCACCAACATGATCGCCACCGACTGGCGCGAGATGGGGCACGCCATCCTGCTCCAGTCGGTCGACATTCCGCTGGCCGACCCGCACTTCTGGACCATGCAGGGCTCCGTGCGCGTGGCGCAGATGTGCCATGAATGGGGCCTGACCTGGGGCTCGCATTCGAACAACCACTTCGACATTTCGCTGGCCATGTTTACGCAGGTCGGCGCGGCCGCACCCGGGGCTATCACGGCCCTCGATACGCACTGGATCTGGCAGGATGGCCAGCGCCTGACCGTCGAGCCGATGCAGATCGTTGGCGGCAAGATCGCCGTGCCGGCCAAGCCTGGCCTGGGCGTGGAGGCCGACTTGGATGCGATCGAGGCAGCCCACCAGCTGTACCTGCGCAAGGGGCTGGGCGTACGCGACGATGCGGTGGCGATGCAGTTCTTCTTCCCCGGCTGGAAGTTCGACAACAAGCGTCCCAGCTTCGACCGCTGACGGATGGATAACGAGATTACGGAGTCCGGATCATGAATCTGCCTGTCAATCAATTCAAGCACGCCATCGCCCATGGCCAGTTGCAGATCGGCTTGTGGTCCGGCCTGTCGAACAACGTCACCGTCGAGGTACTGGCCAATGCGGGTTTCGACTGGCTGCTGCTCGACACCGAGCATTCGCCCAACGAGCTGCCGATGGTGCATTCGCAGTTGCAGGCGGCCGCCCAGGGGCGCGCGCATCCCATCGTGCGCCCGCCGTGGAACGATACCGTCACCATCAAGCGCTACCTCGATATCGGCGTCCAGACCCTCTTGATTCCGTTCGTCCAGGACGAGCACGAGGCGCGCAGCGCGGTGGCGGCCACGCGCTACCCGCCGTTGGGCGTGCGCGGCTATTCGGCCGCGGCGCGCGCTTCCGACTATGGCCGCGTGCAGGATTATCCGACCCGCTGCGAAGCGCAGCTGTGCGTGCTGGTCCAGGTGGAAACGCCGTTCGCGCTGGCCAATATCGAAAAGATCGCGGCGGTTGACGGCGTGGACGGCATCTTCATCGGGCCCGGCGACCTGTCGGCCGCGATGGGCCATATCGGCAATCCCAAACACCCCGAGGTGGTGGCGGCAATCGCCGATGCGATCGGGCGAATACGCGCCTGCGGCAAGGCCGCCGGCATTCTCACCGGCGACGAGGCATTGGCCCGTCATTACATCGAGCTTGGCTGCACCTTCGTTGCCGTGGGCAGCGATATCAGCATCCTGGCGCGCGGCGCCGAAGCACTGGCGGCCAGATTCAAGCCATCAGCGAACCAAGGAGTAACAGCATGAGCAACATAGGATTTATCGGTCTCGGCATCATGGGCACGCCCATGGCGCTCAACATACTCAAGGGCGGCCATCGCCTGTACGCATATAGCCGCCAGCCCCTCAAGGCGGAACTGGCCGAGCAGGGCGCGATTGCGTGTCGTTCGGGCCAGGAAGTGGCGCAGAATGCCGACATCATCATCATCATGGTGCCGGACACGCCGGATGTCGAACAGGTGCTGTTTGCCGAAGGCGGCGTGGCGCAAGGCCTTGCCGCCGGCAAGACCGTGGTGGACATGAGTTCGATCTCGCCGATCGAGACCAAGCGCTTCGC
>JAZJZQ010000442.1:0-2314 GCA_040389625.1 Pseudomonadota bacterium
CAGCGCACGGTGGCGCTGTTATGGCGCAAGGACAGTTACCAGAGTGCGGCCGCCAGGGCCTTCGCCGGCCTGATGGACGAACTGGTGCGCCAATTGCCGCAACCCGCCTGAGGGACGGGCGGCGGCACGACGGTATGCCGCAGGCATCGCCGCCGCTTGGCCGCCGCTGCATGGCCAGCGCCGCGGCGATGCCGCCGCAGCGTGGCCGTGTTACTGCTTAACGCAGGCTGCTGGCAGCCTTGGCCAGGTCCGTGATACGGTCCCAGTTGCCGGCGGCGATGGCGTCCTTCGGCGTGAGCCAGGAGCCGCCCACGCAGGCCACGTTTTTCAGCGCCAGGAACTGCGACGCCGTTTCCTGCGAAATGCCGCCCGTGGGGCAGAACGTTACGTCCGGCAGCGGACCGCCGATGGCGCTCAGCATGCCCACGCCGCCGGCCGGCACGGCCGGGAACAGCTTGAGCTGCTGGAAGCCGTGCTCGCGCGCGGCCATCACTTCCGACGGCGTCATCACGCCCGGCAGCAGCGGCAGGCCGCTGCTCTTGGCGGCGGCGATCAGGGCCGGCGTCAGGCCGGGCGAGACGCCGAACACGGCGCCCGCGTCGCGCGCGGCGGCGAATTCCTCGGGCTGGGTCAGCGTGCCCACGCCGACGATGGCACCTTCCACGGCCGACATGGCGCGGATCGCGGCCAGGCCATGCTTGGTGCGCAGCGTCACTTCCAGCACGCGGATGCCGCCGGCCACCAGCGCGCGCGCCAGCGGTACGGCATGGTCAGGATCGTCGATCGCAATCACGGGGATCACGGCCGAGGTACGCATAATGTCGAGCAGAGTCATGGTCATGGCTTAGGCTTCTTTCTTCATCGAGAAATCTTCATCGGAACCGGGCACGGTATTGCCTACCGGGTCGGCGTCATGCAGGCCGACCGTGGTCGGAATCGGGGACGGCAGCGGGAACGTGGTGGCGCCCTGCTCGGCCGCGCTCACGCTGGCGCGGAACATGGCGAACAGCTCGCGCCCCATGCCCACGTTGTTGGGCGACAAGTCGGCCGTGGCCAGCGCGCGCGCACACCACACGTCCGACGGCACCAGCGCTTCGAGCGCGCCGGTGGCCGCGTCCAGGCGAATCATGTCGCCGTCACGCACCAGGCCCAGCGGACCGCCGGCCAGGATTTCCGGCGACACGTGGATCGCCGCCGGCACCTTGCCCGAGGCGCCCGACATGCGGCCGTCCGTCACCAGCGCCACGCGGCGCCCGGCATCCTGCAGGTTGGCCAGCGCCGGGGTCAGCGCGTGCAGTTCCGGCATGCCGTTGGCGCGCGGGCCCTGGAAGCGCAGCACGGCCACGAAGTCGCGATCGAGCGTGCCGGCCTTGTAGGCGGCCATGAATTCTTCCTGCGAATTGAACACCAGCGCCGGCGCTTCCACCGTGCGGTGCTGCGGCTTGACGGCCGATACCTTCATCACGGCGCGCCCCAGGTTGCCCTTGACCAGCACCATGCCGCCGTCGGCCGAGAATGGCGCGCTGGCCTTGCGCAGCACGGCCTCGTCGCCCGATTCCAGCGGCGCCGCCTGCCAGACCACGCCCTTGCCGTCTTCCGACAGGAACGGTTCGCCGCAGTGGGCGCGCAGGCCCTTGCCCAGGATGGTGGTGACGTCGTCGTGCAGCAGGCCCGCGTCCAGCAGTTCGCGGATCACGAAACCGGTGCCGCCGGCGGCGTGGAAGTGGTTCACGTCCGCCTCGCCGTTCGGGTAGATGCGCGTCAGCAGCGGCACCACGGCCGACAGTTCGTTGAAGTCGTCCCAGTCGATCACGATGCCGGCCGCCTTGGCGATGGCCACCAGGTGCAGCGTGTGGTTGGTCGAGCCGCCCGTGGTCAGCAGGCCGACGATGGCGTTGACGATGCACTTCTCGTCGACGATGTGGCCGACCGGCAGATACTGCTCGCTCTGCGCCGTGATCTGGGCTGCGCGCTTGCCGGCAGCCGCCGTCAGCGCGTCGCGCAGCGGAGTGTTGGGGCTGATGAAGGCGGCGCCCGGCAGGTGCAGGCCCATCACTTCCATCAGCATCTGGTTGCTGTTGGCGGTGCCGTAGAAGGTGCAGGTGCCGGCGCCGTGGTAGGACTTGGCCTCGCCTTCCAGCAGTTCCTCGCGGGTGGCCTTGCCTTGCGCGTACAGCTGGCGCACCTTGGCCTTGTCGGAGTTGGACAGGCCGCTCGTCATGGGGCCGGCCGGCACGAACACGGCCGGCAGGTGGCCGAAGTGCAGCGCGCCGATCAGCAGGCCCGGCACGATCTTGTCGCACACGCCCAGGTA
>JAZJZQ010000443.1:0-1616 GCA_040389625.1 Pseudomonadota bacterium
ACCACGCCGTCGATTTCCGGCGCGTCGGCGCTGGAGCGGCCCACGCCGCCGCTGCGCGTCACTTCGTCGATCAGCACGCGCACGGTCTTGCCCACCTTGGCCCTCAGGCGCTTCTTCGAAATCTCTTCCTGCAGCAGCATGACGCGGCCGCGGCGCTCTTCGCGCACTTCTTCCGGCACCGGATTTTCCAGTTCGTTGGCGGTCGCGCCTTCCACCGGCGAGTAGGCGAAGCAGCCCAGTCGGTCGATCTCCGCTTCCTTCAGGAAGTCCAGCAGGTATTCGAACTCCGCTTCCGTCTCGCCGGGGAAGCCGGCGATGAAGGTCGAGCGGATGGTCAGCTCGGGGTTCATCTTGCGCCAGGCCTGGATGCGGTCCAGGTTCTTCTCACCGCTGGCCGGACGCTTCATGCGCTTCAGCACTTCCGGGTGGGCGTGCTGCAGCGGCACGTCCAGGTACGGCAGGATATGGCCGCCGCTCATCATCGGGATGATCTGGTCCACGTGCGGGTACGGGTACACATAGTGCAGGCGCACCCAGGCGCCGTAGGACTTGGCCAGCTCGCCCAGCGCTTCGGTCAACTGGGTCATGTGAGTCTTGACGGGACGGCCGTTCCAGAAACCGGAGCGGAACTTGACGTCCACGCCGTAGGCCGACGTATCCTGCGAAATGACCAGCAGTTCCTTGACGCCGGACTTGAACAGGTTTTCCGCTTCCAGCATCAGTTCCGCGATCGGGCGCGACACCAGGTCGCCGCGCATGGACGGGATGATGCAGAAGCTGCAGCGGTGGTTGCAGCCTTCGGAAATCTTCAGGTAGGCGTAGTGCTTGGGCGTGAGCTTGATGCCCTGCGGCGGCAGCAGGTCGATGAACGGCTCGTGCGGCTTGGGCAGGTGCAGGTGGACCGAATCCATCACCTCGGCCAGCGCGTGCGGGCCGGTCACGGCCAGCACCTTGGGGTGCACCTTCATGATGATGTCGTCGCCAGCGGCATCCTTCTTGGCGCCCAGGCAGCCGGTCACGATCACCTTGCCGTTTTCGGCCAGCGCTTCGCCGATGGCGTCGAGCGACTCCTGCACGGCGGCGTCGATGAAGCCGCAGGTGTTGACGATGACCAGGTCGGCGCCGTCATACGACTTGGCCGTTTCGTAGCCTTCGGCGCGCAGCTGGGTCAGGATCTGTTCGGAATCGACCAGCGCCTTGGGGCAGCCGAGCGATACGAAGCCCACTTTCGGCGCCGCACCGGTGGTGGTCGGCGTGCTGGCGTCCTTGGGAATACGGGAGATGGAATGCATGGTTACTTTGCTCAGAAAATTCAGGCCAATCTGGGATTATACATCGTTCCGGCCCGTACCGGCGAGCAACGACAACTGGCCGGCCAGGATCGGAAAGCCACAATCGGGCCAATACACCGCCACGATTGCGCAGACGGCGCTTCCGCCCGGCCCAAACAGTGCAACAATGACATGACGCTTTATCCATGACAGTTACCAAAAGAGGCCTCCCATGACCGCACTTCCGCTGCGCGCCGCCTGGCGCACCCTGGCCGCCCTGCTGCTGGCCGCCGCCTTCGTCGCCACACCCGGCCTGGCCGCGGCCAAGGGCGGCAGCAAGCCGCC
>JAZJZQ010000444.1:0-3846 GCA_040389625.1 Pseudomonadota bacterium
ACCACCTGGTCGTACAGGGTTTCGCCCATGCCGTGCAGGCACTGGAATTCATAGTCCGTCACGCCGTCGCGCTTGGCCCAGGTGTAGATGGTGGCCAGGGTTTGCGCGTTGTGGGTGGCGAACTGCGGGTAGATGACGGCCGTGGCGCCCAGCAGTTTTTGCGCACACACGAGGTAGGACACGTCCGTGTAGACCTTGCGGGTGTAGACCGGATAGCCGCTCATGCCGTCCACCTGGGCGCGCTTGATTTCCGCGTCCCAATAAGCGCCCTTGACCAGTCGCACCATGAACTTGCGGCCGCTGCGCTTGGCCAGGTCGATCAGGTAGTCGATGACGAAGGGGCAACGTTTCTGGTAAGCCTGGACCACGAAGCCGATGCCGTCGAAACCGGCCAGCTCCGGATCGAAGGCCATGGCCTCCATCAGGTCCAGCGACAGTTCCAGCCGGTCCGCCTCTTCCGCGTCGATGTTCAGGCCGATGTTGTAGTGCTTGGCCAGCAGCACCAGCTGTTTCACGCGCGGCAGCAGTTCGTCCATCACGCGCGCGCGCTGGGCCCGGCTGTAGCGGGGATGCAGGGCCGACAGCTTGACGGAAATGCCGGGGCCGTCCTTGATGCCGCGCCCGTTCGACGCCTTGCCGATGGCGTGGATCGCCGTCTCATACGAAGCGTAGTAGTTGGCCGCGTCCGCGTCCGTCAGGGCCGCTTCGCCCAGCATGTCGTAGGAATAGCGGTAGCCGCGCGCTTCGTTGTCGCGCCCGTTCTTGATGGCTTCATCTATGGTCTGGCCCGTCACGAACTGGTTGCCCAGCATGCGCATGGCCAGGTCCACGCCCTTGCGGATCAGCGGTTCGCCGCCCTTGGCGATCAGCTTGGTCATGGCCGAACCGAGACCGGTTTCGCTGCTGGTGCTGACCAGCTTGCCCGTGATCAGCAGGCCCCAGGTGGCCGCGTTGACGAACAGCGATGGCGACTCGCCCAGGTGCTTGCGCCAGTCGCCCTTGCTGATCTTGTCGGCGATCAGGCGGTCGGCCGTGGCGCTGTCGGGAATGCGCAGCAGCGCTTCGGCCAGGCACATCAGGGCCACGCCCTCTTCCGACGACAGCGAGAATTCATGCATCAGCGCGTCCACGCCGGACGAGCGGGTGCGCTTTTCGCGCACGGCGCTGACCAGCTTGTGCGCCAGCTGCCGGGCTTGCTCACCGGATGCGTGGTCGCCGGCGCGCACCTGGCCCAGCAGCCATTGCACGGCCGTCGCCTCGTCGCGGCGGTAGGCGGCGGTGATGGCGGCGCGCACGGGCGTGGGGTCGCGCAGGATTTCCGCTTGAAGCGCGGCAAAGGGAGTGGAAGAAACCGGGGTGACGGCTGGGTGCATGGAATACTCTTAAGTAGAAGATATTTATGAGTCCACGCAGCAAAAAACGCCCGGCAGACAGAGAGCTGGCGAGCGTAATCGGCATCCAAAACTGTGAACTGCTGATGATTTGATTGTAAAGCGGAATCTTCTGGATTAATTCTGGTATTGCAGGGGGCTAGCAATAGATAGTTTTTGGTGAGACAATTTAACCAAATAAAATTAATGGGGGAGAAAGCGGTATGCTGGACAAAATCAGCAAGAAAATTCTGATGGAACTGCAGAGCGACGGCCGCATCAGCAACGTCGAGCTGGCCGCCCGCGTCAACCTGTCGCCGGCCGCCTGCCTGGAACGGGTGCGCAAGCTGCACGAATCGGGCTACATCATGGGGTACACGGCCCAGCTCAATCCGCAGCTGCTCGACGTGTCGCTGCTGGTGTTCATCGAAGTCGTACTCGACCGCACCACGCCGGAAGTGTTCGACGCCTTCAAGCAAAGCGTGCAAGTGATCCCGGAAGTGTTGGAATGCCACATGGTTGCCGGCGGCTTTGACTACCTGGTCAAGGCCCGCGTCAAGGACATGGCTGCCTACCGCGAATTCCTGGGCAAGACGCTGCTGCAAAAAGGCGTGCGCGAAACGCACACCTACGCCGTCATGGAAGAAGTGAAGAATACCACCAAGCTGCCCATCAAATAGCACGGCCCGGCGCCTTCTAGTCACAAATAGCGATTGAGCCAGATTAAGTTCTGTTGTATTTTGGAATTAGTTTATGGAACTGGATGCATTCGCATCCGGGGCAACGCATGTGCGGCGGCCGTGGCCCTGCTGTGACGGAGGACGAATGAAATTCTTGCAGCAGACGGCGGTGCGCCAGGGAGCGTGGCTGCTGGGGGCGACGGCGGGCGGGACCTGCCTCGCCTATCTGGGGTCGCTGGCCATTGGCGGTGGCGGTCCGCTGCTGTATGCGGCGCCGGCCGCGTTGGCCGGTGCGCTGATCGTCACGCTGGGCCGGCGCCATGCCGACGATGACGGCGCGCACCGCTTCGCCCACACGGTGGGCGAGGAAATCGACGCCATCATGATAGGTGCGGCGGAAACGTCGTACTTCGTCGACTCCGTCAAGAAGAAGATCGAGCTGGACGTGGAAACGGCCAGCGGCATCGCCGACAGTTCCAGCCGCAACGTCGCCACCATCGAACGCATTGCCGCCAACGCCGAGCGCGCGGCCAAGGTGGCGTCCCAGGTGCGGGCGGAAACGGAGACCGGCCGCAAGGAAGCGGACCAGGGCTTGCAGCGCATCAGCGCGGCGCGCCAGGACGCCCAGGCGGCAGCCACCGTGATGACGGACCTGCAAGCCAATTCGCGCCGCATCTACGGTTTCACGGAAGCGATCAGCGAAATTTCGGCCCGTACCAATTTGCTGGCCCTGAATGCCGCCATCGAGGCGGCCCGCGCCGGCGAGCACGGGCGCGGCTTTGCCGTGGTGGCGGGCGAAGTGCGCCAGCTGGCCATGCGCACCAAGGAGGCGACCGATGAAATCAGCCACATGGTGCGGGAAATCAATGAACAGGCCGAAAAGGCCACCACCGGCATGCACACGCTGGCGGCCGCCGTCAGCGCCGCGGCCGGCAACGTGGAAACCGTGCATGGCTTGCTGGGCAATATAGAACGTTCCTCGGGCGTGTCGGAAGACGAGATCGGCCAGATCGCCCGCGCCTCGCGCGAGCAGGTGGCCACCACCCACGACATCGCCGACGCCATCCGCCGCATCCACGACAGCATGCTGTCGACCGACGCCGAGTTGCCGCGGGCGGCCGGTTCCGCCATGGCCCTGGCCGAGCGGGCTGAAGTCATCACGGGCGCGCTGGGCGACACGGCCATCGAAACGTCGCACGATGCGATCCGCATCGCGGCCCAGCAGGCGGCGCTGGAGGTGGGCAAGATTTTCTCGCAAGCCATCGCCAGCGGCCAGATCACGCGCGAAGCCCTGTTCGACCGCCACTACCAGCCCATCCCGAACACGGACCCGCCCAAGCACAGCACCCGCTTCGACGCCTTCACCGACCGCGCGCTGCCCGAACTGCAGGAAGCCGTGCTGCGGGCCCTGCCCCAGCTGACCTACGCGGGCGCTGTGGATAACAATGGTTATTTCCCCACCCACAACCGGAAGTTTTCCCAGCCGCTGACGGGCAATTATGAAGTGGACTTCGTCAACAACCGCACCAAGCGCATCTTCAGCGACCGCACGGGCAAGCGCTGCGGCGCCAACACCAAGCCGTTCCTGTTGCAGACCTACAAGCGCGATACGGGAGAAGTGATGCACGACCTGTCGGCGCCCATCTACGTCGACGGCCGCCACTGGGGCGGCTTCCGGGTCGGCTACAAGTCCAGCGGCCACGGCTGAGCGCGGCCGGACTGGCTGGACCGGTGTCAGTAAGTGTCGTTCTTCGGCGCCGTGCCGGGGGCGGTGCGCTGGGCCACGGTGTTCATGC
>JAZJZQ010000445.1:0-2738 GCA_040389625.1 Pseudomonadota bacterium
CCAGGTAGGGCATGACGAAGCCGGGTACGGCCACGCGCCACAGGCGCAAGCCGGCACGCCAGCGCTCCAGCCCCATGCCGAGGCGGGCCGCCGGCAACGGCGCCAGGCGGTTGGCCAGCAGGACCGGCATGATCAGCGCCGCCAGCGCGGCGGCAGCGGTGTACGCGATGGACATGTCAGGCGCTCCGGCGGCGGGAGGTGGGGGAAGGCGGGACGGTCGCGGCGGCGGGCGGCGCCTGCCAGACTGCTACCGTGGCCATGCCCAAGGCGTGCAGGTTTTTGACCAGCACGGCGCGCGCCGGCTTGAAGTCGGCCAGCGCCCAGTTCTTGGCCGTCTGGTAGATGGCGCCCAGCAGGGCGCCCGCCAACAGGCGCGGCGACAGGCCGTTGGCCGGCCGGGCCGGCAGGCCGGCGCAGATCACCTGCTCGATCAGGTCGGTCGACAGTTCCAGCCGGTGGCGGTAGGTGGCGTTGGCCGCCTCGCTGGCGCCCTCGATCTCCATCAGCACCAGGCGTGCGCGGGCCTTGTCGGCCGCCACGGCCGACAGGTAGGCGTCCAGCGCGGCCAGCATGCGCTCATGCACGTTGGGCGCGGCCCGCGCCACCTTGGCCGATACCTTGGCCAGCATCGCCTCGGCCGCGGCGGTGTAGGCGCTGCACAACAGCTCGTCGAAATTGCCGAACGATTCGTAGAAATAGCGCTCCGTCAGCCCGGCCTCGGCGCACAGCATCTTGAGCGTGGTGTGGTGATAGCCGTGGGTGCCGAAGCAGTGGATGGCCGCCGCCAGCAGGCGCTGGCGCCGCTCGCTCACGCGCTGTTCGTTGCTGGCGCCGCGGTAGACCCGCTCGCCCCTGGCCGCTTCGGCGGCCGCCGTGGTGCCCTTGTTGTTGCTCATGCTGTTGCTCATGTCGTCGTTCATGTCGTCGTTCATGTCGTCTTGCCATCGGTTGATTGACATCATCAAATGTCAGTTCTTGGAGCGTATATTGACATTGAATAATGTCAGTTGTAAAGTGCCTTGACTGACATTGGGTAATGTCACATAACGACAACGGGAGGCGACAATATGGCAACCAGGGCAAGCGGGCCGGCCGCGGACGGGGACACCGCGCCGCAGCTGGAAGTGGCGGTGATCGGCAGCGGCTTTTCCGGCCTGTGCATGGGCATCAAGCTGCAGGAGGCGGGCATCAGCAGTTTCGCCATCCTGGAGAAGGACGCCGTGTTCGGCGGCACGTGGCGCGTGAACCACTATCCGGGCGCCGCCTGCGACGTGCCCAGCCACCTGTATTCGTTCTCGTTCGCCCAGAACGCGGACTGGAGCCGCAAGTTCCCGCCCCAGGCCGAACTGCTGCGCTACACGGAAGACATCGCGCGCCGCTACGGCCTGCTCGAGCGCATCCGGCTCGACACGGCCTTGCTGGCGGCCGACTATGACGCCGCGCGCGGCTGGTGGACGCTGCGCACCAGCCGTGGCCAGCTGACGGCGCGCAACCTGGTGATCGCCACCGGCGCCCTGTCGCGCCCGGCCGCGCCGCCCGTGCCGGGGCTGGACCAGTTCCGCGGCAAGCTGTTCCACTCGGCCCACTGGGACCACGGCTACGACTTGCGCGGCAAGCGGGTGGCCGTGATCGGCACCGGCGCCAGCGCCATCCAGTTCGTGCCCGCCATTGCCGCCCAGGTGGCCCAGCTCGACCTGTACCAGCGCACGGCGCCGTGGGTGTTGCCCCGTCCCGACCGCGCCATCACGGCCGTCGAGCGCTGGCTGCTGCGCCGGGTGCGTCCGCTGCAGGCGCTGTACCGGGGCCTGACTTATGTGCGCTACGAAGCGCGCTTCCTGGCCTTTGCCAAGTGGCCGCTGCTGATGCGGGCCGTGGAGTGGCAGGCCAGGCGCCACATCGGGCGCCAGATCCCGCACGACGCGGCGCTGCGCGCCAAGGTGACGCCAAGCTACCGGGCCGGCTGCAAGCGGCTGCTGTTGTCGAGCGATTACTACCCGGCCCTGGCCCGCGCCAACGTGGCCGTGATCGCGGACGGTATCGCCGAAGTGCGGGCCGGCAGCGTGCTCGGGCGCGACGGCCGTGAACGGCCGGTGGATGCCATCATCTTCGGCACCGGTTTCGACGTCGAGCATGCGCTGGGGGCGGTGGCGGTGCGGGGCCGCGACGGTCTGCTGCTGAGCGAGGCGGCGCGCGGCGGGCTGGAGGCGTACAAGGGCGCGGCCATCCCCGGTTTCCCCAACCTGTACATGATCATCGGCCCCAACACGGGGCTGGGCCACAATTCCATGATCTACATGATCGAGGCCAATGTGCGCTACGTGGTGCAGGCGCTGGCGCTGCGCCGCGCGCGCGGGCTGCAGGCAGTGGAGGTGCGGGCCGACGCCAGCCGCCGCTACAACGACATGTTGCAGCAGCGCCTGCGCGGCACCGTGTGGAGTTCCGGCTGCAAGAGCTGGTACCTGACCAGCGGCGGCAGGAACAGCACGCTGTGGCCCGGCTTCACCTTCGAGTACCGCCGCATCACGCGCCGCTTCGACAGCGCCGCCTACCGGCTGGACGGCGCCGGCTGAACGGGACGGCCCGCCGCGTGCGGGCGCGGCGTCAGTGCAGCGTGGCCACCTGCAGGCGCTGTGCGCCATCGGCGCCGGCCAGCGGGGCGGACGGCACCACCATGGTCAGTTCACCTTCCACCGTGCCGTCGTCGTGGATATCGATGCGCATCTTGAGCTGGCGGTCGG
>JAZJZQ010000446.1:0-2808 GCA_040389625.1 Pseudomonadota bacterium
GCGTGGTGGCCGAGGACTTGAACGACATCCACCCGCGCAAGGTGTATTTCTTCCCCCGCACCGGCAAGGTGCTGGTCAAGAAGCTGATGCAGACCCATAACGATACGCTGGCGCGGCGCGAGATCGAGTACGCCAGCCGCCTCAAGGTGGCGCCGGTGGCCGGCGCGATCGATCTGTTCTGATAAAAGAAAAGGGCAACAGGCCCGGAAAGACCGTGTATGAAGATCAAAGTCCTGATCGTCGATGACTCCGCGCTGATCCGCAGCGTCATGACGGAAATTATCAACAGCCAGCCCGACATGGAAGTGGTAGGCGTCGCCCCCGACCCCCTGGTGGCACGCGAGTTGATCAAGCAGACCAATCCCGACGTCCTCACCCTGGACGTGGAAATGCCGAAGATGGACGGCCTCGATTTCCTGGAAAAGCTGATGCGCCTGCGCCCCATGCCGGTGGTGATGGTGTCGTCGCTGACCGAGCGCGGCTCCGAGATCACCATGCGCGCGCTGGAACTGGGCGCGGTGGACTTCGTCACCAAGCCCAAGATCTCGATCCAGGCCGGCATGCGCGAATACACGGAGCTGATCACGGACAAGATCCGGGCCGCCTCCAAGGCCAGGGTGCGGGCCCGCACGCTGCCCCAGCTCGGCGCGGACGGCCACGCGCCGCTGCCGCAGCTGCGCAATCCGCTCACCTCGTCGGAAAAGCTGATCATCATCGGCGCCTCCACCGGCGGCACGGAAGCGATCCGCGAATTTTTGATGCAGATGCCGTCCGACTGCCCCGGCATCCTGATCACCCAGCACATGCCCGAAGGCTTCACCCGCTCGTTCGCCAAGCGGCTCGACTCGCTGTGCAAGATCTCGGTGCAGGAAGCGGCCGGCAACGAGCGCGTGCTGCCCGGCCACGCCTACATCGCCCCCGGCCACTCGCACCTGCTGCTCACCCGCAGCGGCGCCAACTACATGACCAAGATCGAGCAGAGCGAACCGGTGAACCGGCACCGGCCGTCCGTGGACGTGCTGTTCCGCTCGGCCGCCCAGTGCGCCGGCAAGAACGCGGTAGGCGTGATCCTGACGGGCATGGGCAAGGACGGGGCGGCCGGCATGCTGGAGATGAAGACGGCCGGCGCGTATAATTTTGCGCAGGACGAAGCCAGTTGCGTCGTGTTCGGCATGCCGCGCGAAGCGATCGCCGTCGGCGCCACGCACGAGGTGGGGGCGCTGCAGGCGCTGCCGGGCATGGTGCTCGGTTACCTGGCCGCCCACGGCATGCGCGCTTTACGCGTGTAAACAGGACAAGGATGACGTTTTACTGCGACTTTGTTCGCCTTGCAGCAACGAAAATGCTATCCTACAACTTGCTGACAATTGTAGTCACTATTAACAACCGCGTAAGAGAATCAACGGAGTAATTCATGGCTGATCCAAAGATGAAATTTTTAGTAGTAGACGATTTTTCGACGATGCGCCGCATTGTCCGGAATCTGTTGAAAGAACTGGGTTATGCCAACGTCGACGAGGCTGAGGACGGCGTGATGGCGCTGGCCAAGCTGCGCGCTGAATCGTTCGACTTCGTGGTGTCGGACTGGAACATGCCGAACATGGACGGCCTGACCATGCTGCAAAACATCCGTGCCGATCCCGCGCTGGCCAAGCTGCCGGTGCTGATGGTGACTGCCGAAGCGAAGAAGGAAAACATCATCGCGGCGGCCCAGGCCGGCGCCAACGGCTACGTGGTCAAGCCCTTCACGGCCGCCACGCTGGACGAAAAGCTCAACAAGATCTTCGAGAAACTCGGGGCCTGACACCATGGGTGAGCATCACAGCGGCGCCGTCCTGCAGCAGATGGCGGAGCCGAGCGAGGAGTTCCTGTCGCGCATCGGTCACATGACCCGTGCGCTGCACGAAAGCTTGCGCGGCCTGGGACTGGACAAGCTGATCGAAAAGGCGGCCTCGGACATCCCCGATGCCCGCGACCGCCTCGACTACGTGGCGCGCCTGAGCGAAGACGCGGCGCAAAAGGTATTGAACGCCACGGACGCGGCCAGCCCCCTGCAAGATGAGATCGCCGCCGGTGCGCGTCAGCTGGGCGCTGCCTGGCAAGGCTTGCTCGACGGCGGTGCCAACGAGGCGCAATGGCGCGCGCTGGCCCAGCAGACGGTAGCCGCGCTGGGCGCCACGGGCGTCGCCACCGGCGCTACCAAGGCCCATCTGATGGACATCATGATGGCCCAGGACTTCCAGGATTTGACGGGCCAGGTGATCAAGAAAGTCACCTCGATCGCGCAGAACCTGGAGCAGCAGCTGGTGCAGATGCTGATCGATTTCGCACCCGAGCAGATGCGCAAGGAGCATGAAAACGGCTTGCTGAACGGCCCGCAGATCGATCCGACCGGCGAGGGCGTGGTGGCCGACCAGAGCCAGGTCGACGACCTGCTCGACAGTCTCGGCTTTTAAGGCAGGCTGCCGGCTGTGGCCGGCAGTTTTCGTTGGGCCACCCTAGACAGATCACCATGCATCAAACCAATTTCCTTGTCCGTGAACCGCTGCTCGATCCCAAGCAGCGCGTGGTCGGGTATGAACTGACGTGGCAGCAATCGTCGGCGGCGCCGATCACGGCGGATGACCTGGAGCAGCTGGTCGGCTTCGTGGCCGGCCAGGTCAACGACGACGACGGCGGCTGGCTGCTGCGCGACAAGACCCTGTTCCTGCAGGCCGTGCCGGCCATGCTGTCGACGGACGCGCTGCACAGCATGCCGCCCGAGCACACCGTGCTGTCCATCAAGACCAGCGAGCTGGCCAATCCCAC
>JAZJZQ010000447.1:0-3082 GCA_040389625.1 Pseudomonadota bacterium
CCAGCATGAAGCATATCCCGCACGTCTCCCTCATCACCGTCATAGAAATCGTGGCGATCCTGGTGGGCGCGATGTCGGGTTTTATCGAAGCGCGCCGCAAGCGCATGGACCTGGTGGGCGTATTCACGGTGGCCTTCATCACGGCCTTCGGCGGCGGCACGCTGCGCGACATCCTGCTCGACGTGCGGCCCCTGTTCTGGGTCGAGCACCAGGGTTACGCCATCCTGATCTTCGTGCTGGCCCTGGTGGCCACGCCGCTGGTGCGCACCATCCGCCAGATCGTATCGGAGCGCATCATCGTGGTGGCCGATGCCATCGGCCTGGGGCTGTTCGCCGTGGCCGGCGTCTCGCAGGCGCAAGCGGCGGACATGCCCGTGTTTATCGCGGCCATGATGGGAGTCATTACGGGGATTTTCGGCGGCGTGTTGCGCGACATCGTCTGCAACGAGGTGCCGATGGTGTTCCGCGACGGGAAACCGTACGCGATCTGCGCCTTCTTCGGCGCCTGGCTCTACATCGCGCTGCAGCACACGCATGTTTCGAACGACTTCGCCCTGTGGTTCAGCGCCGCCTTCATCACGCTGCTGCGGCTGCTGACCTGGAAATTCGACATGCGCATCAACCGCTAGCGCAGGCGCGCATCCCCGCGGGCGCGGGGATGCCGGCACATCCGACGAACCTTAGACGGCGTCGGCGCCCGTTTCGCCGGTGCGGATGCGGATTACCTGCTCCACGTTCTGCACGAAGATCTTGCCGTCGCCGATCTTGCCGGTGCGGGCGGCCTTGATGATGGCGTCCACCACCTGCTCGGCCACGCCGTCGTCCACCACCACTTCCACCTTCACTTTGGGCAGGAAATCGACCACATATTCGGCGCCGCGATACAGCTCGGTGTGGCCCTTCTGGCGGCCAAAGCCCTTCACTTCCGTCACGGTCAGGCCGGTGACGTTGACTTCAGCCAGCGCTTCGCGCACTTCGTCCAGTTTGAACGGTTTGATTACAGCGGTAATCTGTTTCATGACATCTCCTTGAATGTAAATCGTGATTCGTAAAACCGGTACGTAAAACGGGAAGTGCCCTGCCCGGGACGCACCGCCATGGTGCATGCCGGACGGCGGCTGGTGCCGGACGATACGAACACGTATCGGCGCCTTCCCGGATCTTCAGCAGGTGGGTAACCCATGCCGTGCCGCGCGGCGGGTAGCCGGCGGCCATGACGGCAGCGATCGGACGAGGTGATTCCACGATATCCAGACCGCATTGTAAGCTACCCGCGCCCGCTCTCCTATCCGCACGCGGCAATACCGAAGCGCCGCTCGGTTAATGTCGCCGCCTCAGACGGGGATGCGTTGCAGATCCTGCATCCATACCACGCTTTGCGCATCGCTGGGCGCGCGCCAGTCGCCGCGCGGCGACAGCGACCCGCCCGTGCCCACCTTGGGCGCGTTGGGCACGCAGGTGCGCTTGAACTGGCTGGTGCGGAAGAAGCGGTCCAGGAAGATGGCCAGGTTCTTCTTGATCGCGGCCAGGTCGTACTGGTTGCGCGCCACGTGCTCGCCCTCCGGCCAGCGCCCCTGCTCGCGGTCGTGCCAGGCCGCCAGCGCCAGGAACGCCACCTTGGCCGGCGCGAAGCCGAAGCGCAGCGTGTAGTACAGGTTGAAGTCCTGCAGCTCGTACGGGCCGATGGTGCTTTCCGTGCGCTGCTCCGGCTGGCCGTCGGCCGTGCCGGGCACCAGTTCCGGGCTGATTTCCGTGCTCAGGATATTGAGCAGCACCTGCGCATCGTTCCGGCCGATCACGCCCGACTCGGCCACCCAGCGCACCAGGTGCGAGATCAGGGTCTTGGGCACGCTGGCGTTCACGTTGTAGTGCGACATATGGTCGCCCACGCCGTACGTGCACCAGCCCAGCGCCAGTTCGCTCAGGTCGCCCGTGCCGATGACGATGGCGTTGTTATGGTTCGCCAGCCGGAACAGGTGGTTGGTGCGCTCGCCCGCCTGCACGTTTTCGAACGTGATGTCGTACTGGTTTTCACCGGACGCATACGGATGCCCCAGGTCCTGCAGCATCTGCACGCAGCTGGGGCGGATGTCGATTTCGGCCGAGGCGCAGCCGACCAGTTTCATCAGCTGGTGGGCCTGGGTCAGCGTGCGCTCGCTGGTGGCGAAGCCGGGCATGGTGTAGGCCAGGATATTGGTGCGGGGGAGCTTGAGCTTGTCCATCACGCGCGCGCACACCAGCAGCGCGTGGGTGGAATCGAGACCGCCGGACACGCCGATCACCACCTTCTGGATGCCGCTCGATTGCAGCCGCTGGGCCAGCGCCTGCACCTGGATGTTGTAGACCTCGTTGCAACGCTCGTCGCGGCGGCGGCTGTCGGCCGGCACGTAAGGGAAGCGCTCCACGCAGCGCTTGAGCGCCAGCGTGCGCTCCAGCGCCAGCGCCAGCTCGAAACGCACCGTGCGAAAGCGCGCCACTTCGTCGGCATGGCGCTGTACGGACTGGCCGAACGTGGTCTGGCGCATGCGCTCGCGCGACAGCCGCTCCAGGTCCACGTCGGCAAAAATCAGGCTGGGCTCATCCTGGAAGCGCTTCGATTCGGCCAGCAGCTCGCCGTTTTCGCAGATCAGGGCCTGGCCGTCCCACGCCAGGTCGGTGGTCGATTCGCCGCTGCCGGAGGACGTGTACAGATAGGCCGACAGGCAGCGCGCCGACTGCTGCGCCACCAGCTGGTGACGGTAGCCGGCCTTGCCCACCAGCGCGTTGGATGCGGATAGGTTGACCAGCACGCTGGCCCCGGCCAGGGCCGCGAACGACGACGGCGGTATCGGCACCCACACGTCCTCGCAGATTTCAACGTAAAACTTCAGCAGTGGCAGGTTGGCCACTTCGAACAGCAGGCCGGAGCCGAACGGCACCGTCTGGCCCAGCAGCGTCACTTCCGTCACGGCCGCATAGTCGCCCGTGCTGAACTGGCGGGCCTCGTAGAATTCGCCGTAGTTGGGCAGGTAGCTCTTGGGCACCACACCCTGGATGCGGCCACCCGCGATCACGACGGCGCAGTTGTACAGCTGGTGCTGCA
>JAZJZQ010000448.1:0-2165 GCA_040389625.1 Pseudomonadota bacterium
AACCTGTACGAAGTGTTCATCCTGTTCTCGCTGATCACGGCCATGTTCTACCTGTATTTCGAGCAGCGCTACGCCACCCGCCAGATGGGCGCCTTCGTGCTGCTGGTGATCTCGGCCGCCATCGGTTTCCTGCTGTGGTACACGGTCACCCGCGACGCCTCCGACATCCAGCCCCTGGTGCCGGCCCTGCAAAGCTGGTGGATGAAGATCCACGTGCCGGCCAACTTCATCGGTTACGGCAACTTCGCGCTGGCGGCCATGGTGTCGGCCGCCTACCTGCTCAAGAGCTCGGGCCGGCTGGTCGACCGCCTGCCGTCGCTGGAAGTGCTGGACGACGTCATGTACAAGGCCATCTCGGCCGGCTTCGCCTTCTTCACCATCGCCACCATCCTGGGCGCCCTGTGGGCGGCCGAAGCGTGGGGCGGCTACTGGTCGTGGGATCCCAAGGAAACCTGGGCCCTGATCGTCTGGCTCAACTACGCGGCCTGGCTGCACATGCGTTTGATGACGGGCTTGCGCGGCCGCGTGGCCGCCTGGTGGGCGCTGACGGGCCTGATCGTCACCACTTTCGCCTTCCTGGGGGTGAATATGTTCCTGTCCGGCCTGCACTCCTACGGCAAGCTCTAAGCCAGCGCTTCTAAGCTGAATGTAAGTATCGGCGACAACAGAATGGTGTAAGGTTTGCCCTTGGTGGACAGACCAAGTCTCAACCCTGCCCCTTTCTGGAGTTGCCATGCTGATCAAACGTTCCCCCAACGGCATCGATATGCCGTTTCCCTCCGAAATCACGCCCCGTGCCGTGTTCGAGTCGCGCCGCAGCTTCATGAAGCAGCTGGCCGCCGGCACCCTGGGCAGCGCCGCCCTGCTGGAACTGGCCAGCCGCGAAGCGTTCGCGCAAGGCAGCAATCCCAAGCTGGCCGGCAAGCTCAATCCCGCCTATTCCGCGATGGACAAGCCCACCGCCTACAAGGACGCCACCAGCTACAACAATTTCTACGAATTCGGCACCGACAAGGCCGACCCGGCCCAGTACGCGCACACGCTCAAACCTCGGCCGTGGACCGTCACCATCGACGGCGAAGTGAAGAAACCCATGACGCTGGACCTGGACGCGCTGCTCAAGCTGGCGCCGCTGGAAGAGCGCCTCTACCGCCTGCGCTGCGTGGAAGGGTGGTCGATGGTGATCCCGTGGATGGGTTATTCTTTCTCCGAAATCATCAAGCGGGTCGAGCCCACCGGCAACGCCAAGTATGTGGAATTCACCTCGCTGGCCGACAAGAAGCAGATGCCCGGCGTGGGCAGCCGCGTGCTCGAGTGGCCTTATGTGGAAGGCTTGCGGCTGGACGAGGCGCGCCATCCGCTGGCGCTGCTGACCCTGGGCATGTACGGCGAAACCCTGCCCAACCAGAACGGCGCCCCCGTGCGCATCGTGGTGCCGTGGAAGTACGGCTTCAAGTCGGCCAAGTCCATCGTCCGCATCCGCTTCGTCAAGGACCAGCCGCGTACGGCGTGGAACGTGGCCGCGCCGCAGGAATACGGTTTCTATTCCAACGTCAACCCGGAAGTGGACCACCCGCGCTGGTCGCAGGCCAGCGAGCGCCGCATCGGCGAGGACAGCTTCTTCACCCGCAAGCGCAAGACGCTGATGTTCAACGGCTATGCCGACGTGGCCTCGCTGTACGCCGGCATGGACTTGAAAAAATACTTCTGACGCCATGGACTACCACCCCAACCCCCGCCAGCTCGGCCTCATCAAGGGCGCCATCTTCGCGCTGGCGCTGCTTCCCTTCCTGCGCATGGTCACCCTGACCGTGACGGGGCAACTGGTCGAACCGCTGGAATTCATCACCCGCGGCACGGGCGACTGGACGCTGTACTTCCTGTGCATCACGCTGGCCGTCACCCCGCTGCGCAAACTGAGCAAGTGGAACTGGCTGATCAAGCTGCGCCGCATGCTGGGGCTGTACGCCTTCTTCTACGCGGCCCTGCACTTCACCACCTTCTTGTGGTTCGATCACTTCTTCGACGTGCAGGAAATGTGGAAGGATGTGCTCAAGCGCCCCTTCATCACGGTCGGCTTCACGGCCTTTGTGCTGCTGGTGCCGCTGGCCGTGACCAGCACCAACGCCATGGTGCGCCGCCTGGGCGGCAAGCGCTGGCAGTGG
>JAZJZQ010000449.1:0-2442 GCA_040389625.1 Pseudomonadota bacterium
GCGATCTCGGTGTCGAACCAGAACATCAAGCTGCCCGGCATCGGCTCCTACATCGCGCTGGCCATCGAGCAGCGCGACCTGGGCGCCATCGGCTGGGCCATCGGCGCCATGCTGGTCGGCGTGCTGTTGTACGACCAGCTGTTCTTCCGCCCCCTGCTGGCGTGGGCCGACAAGTTCCGCTTCGAGGAAACGGGCAGCGACACGGCGCAGGAATCGTGGCTGCTGACCTGGCTGCGCCGCACCGAACGCACGCAGCAGTTGGTGGAAATGTGCGGCGCCCTGCTGGCCCGTTCGATCGCCATGTTCCGCCTGCAGCACGACGGCACCTCGATCCGCGCCCGGCCGCAGCAAGCTTCGCGCGGGCCGCAGCGGGTGTGGGATGCCGTGATCGCGGCCGTCGTGTTCTACGCGCTGTGGGAGCTGGGCCACTTCATCCGCGCCGAAGTGGGCTGGAGCGAAGTGGGACGGGTGCTGGTGCTGGGCCTGTACACGCTGTCGCGCGTGCTGTTGCTGCTGGCGCTGGCCGCCCTGGTGTGGGTGCCGGTGGGCGTATGGATAGGCATGAATCCGCGCTGGGCCTCGCGCACCCAGGCCGTGGCCCAGTTCATGGCCGCCTTCCCGGCCAACCTGGTGTTCCCGGTGGCGGTGGTGGCCATCGTGCGCTTCCACCTCAACCCCGACATCTGGCTGTCGCCGCTGATGATCCTCGGGACCCAGTGGTATCTGCTGTTTAACGTGATCGCCGGCGCCTCCACTGTGCCGACGGAACTGCGCCACGCGGCCCAGAACTTCGGCCTGTCGGGCTGGCTCAAGTGGCGGCGCTACCTGCTGCCGGCCATCTTCCCCAGCTTCGTCACGGGCGCCATCACGGCCAGCGGCGGTTCGTGGAACGCCTCCATCGTGGCCGAATACGTGAGCTGGGGCGACACCACGGTCCAGGCCCATGGCCTGGGTAGCTACATCGCCGAGATGACGGCCAAGGGCGACTTCCCCCGCATCGCGCTGGGCATCGGCGTGATGTGCATCTTCGTCATGGGCTTCAACCATTTCGTGTGGCGCCGCCTGTACACGATGGCCGAGAGCCGGCTGCACTTCTAGCCCTGAATTGACTGATTTGAGAGACTGACACTATGAGCACCCCCATCGTCGAACTGAAAGCGGTCGGCAAGCATTTCCGCGGCGCCGACGGCTCCGCCCGTTCCGTGCTCGAAGGCGTGGACTTTACGCTGCACGAAGGCGAGATCGTGGCCCTGCTGGGCCAGTCCGGCTCCGGCAAGTCCACCATGCTGCGCATCATGGCCGGCCTGATCCAGGCCGACGACGGCCAGGTGCTGTACCGCGGCATGCCGCTGTACGGCACCGCGCGCGGGATCCGCATGGTGTTCCAGTCGTTCGCCCTGTTCCCGTGGCTGACGGTGCAAAAGAACGTGGAGCTGGGGCTGGAGGCGCAGGGCATGCCGGCCGACGAGCGGGCGCGCCGGGCCGAGAAGGTGATCGACCTGATCGGCCTGTCCGGCTTCGAAGGCGCGCTGCCGCGCGAGCTGTCGGGCGGCATGCGCCAGCGCGTGGGCATTGCGCGCGCGCTGGTGATGGAGCCGGAAGTGCTGCTGATGGACGAAGCGTTTTCCGCGCTCGACGTGCTCACGGGCGAGCGGCTGCGCGAGGAAATCCTGGAACTGTGGCAGTCGGGCCGCATCCCCACCAAGGCCATCCTGGTGGTGTCGCACAACATCGAGGAAGCGGTGATGATGGCCGACCGGGTGCTGATTTTCGCCAGCGACCCGGGGCGGGTGCGGGCCGAGCTGCCCATTTCGCTGCCCCAGCCGCGCAAGGCGGCCGGGCCGGAAGTACGGCAACTGATCGACAAGGTGTATGAGCTGATGACGGCCGGCGCCGCCCGTCCGGGCCTGATCAGCGAGAAGGAAGTCAAGCTGCAGCTGGGCGACCGCCTGCCGCAGGCCGACATCTCGCACATGGAAGCGATATTGGAACTGCTGGCCGAGGAACCGTTCTCGGGCCGCGCCGACCTGCCGCAGCTGGCCGAAGAGACGGAGCTGACCGACGACGAGCTGCTGCAAGTGCTGAACGCCCTGATCCTGCTGGGCTTTGCCTACCTGACCAACGGTGACATCCTGTTGACGGCGCTGGGCAGCGGCTACGTGGCCGCCTCCAACACGGAGCGCCAGGACATCTTCGGCAAGCAGCTGCTCGAGCACGTGCCGCTGGTGGCCTACATCTGCCACGGCCTGGCGCAGGACAAGTCGGGCGACCTGCCGGAAGACCTGTTCCTCAAGCTGTTGCGCTTCACCTTGAGCGAAGAAGAAGCCGAACGCGCGTTGCGGGTGGCGATCGAGTGGGGCCGCTACGGCGACCTGTTCGAATACAACTTCAACACCGGCGTGATCCAGCGTCCCAAGGAAGACATGCCGTCGCCCGACTAAA
>JAZJZQ010000450.1:0-2645 GCA_040389625.1 Pseudomonadota bacterium
CCCTTCGAAACAACGGCTCACGCCTCCTATGCAAGAGCACCCTAGTGGCGTCAAGCCTGACGCCAAGCCCCACCGGTCACTGTTTGAACGCCTGACCGCCCTCATCTCCCCCGAGCCCGAGAACCGTGCGGAACTGCTCGATGTCCTGCATGACGCCCATGAACGCAACCTGATCGACGCCGACGCCCTGTCGATGATCGAAGGCGTGTTCCAGGTGTCGGACCTGTCCGCGCGCGACATCATGATCCCCCGCTCCCAGATGGACGTGATCGACATTTCCAAGCCCATCGAGGAATGGATGCCGGCCGTGCTGCAGACGGCCCACTCGCGCTTCCCCGCCATCGAAGGCGAACGCGACAAGGTGATCGGCATCCTGCTGGCCAAGGACCTGCTGCGCTACTACGCCGAGGAGTCCTTCGACGTGCGCGACATGCTGCGCCCGGCCATCTTCATCCCCGAATCGAAGCGCCTGAATGTGCTGCTGCGCGATTTCCGCGCCAATCACAATCACATGGCCATCGTGGTGGACGAGTACAGCGGCGTGGCCGGCCTGATCACCATCGAGGATGTGCTCGAGCAGATCGTCGGCGACATCGAAGATGAATACGATTTCGACGAGGAAGAGGACAACATCCTGTCCATCAAGGAAGGCCAGTACGGCCCCCGCTGGCGCATCAAGGCCCTGACCGAGATCACCCAGTTCAACGAGGAACTCGACACCGCCCTGCCCGACGACGACGTCGACACCATCGGCGGCCTGGTCGCCAAGCACCTGGCGCGCATGCCGCACAAGGGCGACGTGTTCGACCTGGACGGCCTGCGCTTCGAAGTGCTGCGCGCCGACGCGCGCCAGGTCCACGTGCTGCTGGTGGAAAAACTGCCGGCCGCGCCGGAGCAAGACGCGTAACATGCGTTTTCGCCGTACCGATCCCAACGCCCCACCCAAGCCCCAGCGCAGCACCCGCGGCCGGATGACCATCACGGCCGCCGCCGGCGCGGCCAGCGTGTTCGCGTTCGCCCCGTTCGGCTGGTGGCCGATCGAGATGGCCAGCCTGGCCATCCTGTTCTACCAGGTGCTGCGCAGTTCCAGCGTCAAGGGCGGCGCCCTGATCGGCTGGGCCTACGGCTTCGGCTGGACGGCGGCCGGCGTCTGGTGGATCTACGTCTCCCTGCATACCTACGGCGGCATGCCCGCACCGCTGGCCGCCGCCGCTGTGCTGCTGCTGGCCTGGGGCATGGGCGCCTACGTGGCGCTGGCCATGGCCGGCGCCTCCTGGCTGCGCCAGCGCTGGGCGCTGCCGCTGCCCGCCTCCAACCTGCTGCTGCTGCCGTCCATGTGGTCGCTGTGCGAATGGGTACGCGGCTGGCTGTTCACGGGCTTCCCCTGGCTGTCGTCCGGCTACGCCCACAACCACAGCCCGCTGGCCGGCTACGCGCCCGTGACGGGCGTGTATGGCCTGGGCTGGCTGGCGGCCGTGTGCGCCGGCGCCCTGCTGCTGCTGCTGCACCGCAGCCGCTGGCGCGCGCTGGCGCTGGTGGTGGCCATCCTGGCCGGCGGCGGCGCGCTCACGCAACTGCACTGGACCCATGCCGAAGGCAAGCCGATTTCCGTGCGCCTGATCCAGGGTAACGTGCCGCAGGACGAAAAATTCAACGGCGCCCACGTGCTGGCCACCCTCAAGCAGTACCGCGACGCCATCATGGCCGCCCCGGCCGACCTGATCGCCACGCCGGAAACGGCGGTCGTCATGCTGCCGCAGCAGCTGCCGCCCGACTACCTGCCGGCCATCAGCCAGTTCCTGCAACGCAGCGGCAGCAGTCTGGCGCTGGGCATCCCCATGGCCGACAGCCAGACCGCCTACTTCAACAGCGTGCTGGGCATGACGCCGGTGGCCAACGCCAACTACTACCGCTACGACAAGCACCACCTGGTGCCGTACGGCGAATTCATCCCGCTCGGCTTCCGCTGGTTCGTGGACCTGATGTCCATCCCGCTGGGCGACCAGACCAGCGGCCCGGACATCCAGCCCGCCTTCGCCGTCAAGGACCAGCGCGTGCTGCCCAACATCTGCTACGAAGACTTGTTCGGCGAGGAGATCGCGGCCCAGCTGCGCCATCCGGCCGGCGGCCAGCAGCCGGCCACGCTGCTGCTCAATGTGTCCAACCTGGCCTGGTTCGGCGACACCATCGCCATCCCGCAGCACCTGCAGATCTCGCAGATGCGCACGCTCGAGACGGGCCGCCCCATGCTGCGCGCCACCAACACGGGCGCCACGGCCGTCATCAACGGCCGCGGCGAGGTAGTGGCGCGGCTGGACGCCAACACGGGCGGCACGCTGGCGGCCACCGTGCAGGGCATGGCCGGCAGCACGCCCTATATTGTGTGGGGCAACAAGCTATTCCTGGCCCTGCTGGCGCTGGCCCTGGCGGGCGCCTGGAATTGGGGGCGGAGCGCGACGAAAGCCGCAAAAATCCAGGCAAAAGTTCCTTAATGTCTACAGGCGCCCCTTAAAACCCGCTAAAATTAGCCGCTTTAGCGAACCTGCAACCGTTGCGCCCCGCTGCGCGCCACCGACCAAACAAGATGCTCACATTTCAACAAATTATCCTGACCTTGCAAACCTACTGGGACAAGCAAGGCTGCG
>JAZJZQ010000451.1:0-2040 GCA_040389625.1 Pseudomonadota bacterium
GGCCCTGGGTCACGCCGTCGCACATGGCCGGCACGCCGCCGGCGAACTGCGCCACGGCGCCCACTTCGCGCACGGCATCCTTGATGATGCGGGGGAAGCTCTCGAACGGCTGGTGCGCCGACAGCATGTCGTTGTAGGCCGAGACGATGGCCACGGAAGGTTTCTTCACTTCCTTCAGCACCAGCTTGTCATTGGCCGGGAACGCGGCAAAGCCGTGCGCCAGGTTGGTACACGACAGCGCGCCGCGCTGCACGCCCTTGACGCGGGCCGCCTCCAGGTGGGCCAGGTAGGCGCCGCGCGAAGGTTTGCTGCGCTGGATAATCCGCGCCGTTACGGTTTCAAGTACAGGATGCACCGCCATGATCGTTCCTTATGAATGAATTCGGTGAAATTTTACTACAAAAATTTACGTCATCCGATCTTTTATTGCATCTTTTTTGCCATAACCGTGCAAAAACCACCCGATCCGGCAGGGGGCGTGGATCGAGGAAACCGGTACTGCGTATGGCGGCGCACGAAATTGTAGTGAATTTACCTGTTTTTCATGTATTATTAGACATCCGCACCGCAGCGCGCCGCCGCGGGACGCTCTTTCCAACCCAGCCAGACTACGCCGCCGACCATTATGCGCCAGCCCGCCCTCACCGCCACCGCCAGCTTCCAGGCCCTCGAATCCCATGCCGCCACGGCCCGCCAGTGGCAATTGCGCGAGCTGTTCGCGCAAGACCCGCAGCGTTTTCCCAAGCTGACCGTGGACGCGGCCGGCCTGTTCCTGGATTATTCCAAGAACCGCCTGGACGCCACCACCGTGGCGCTGCTGCTGGAGCTGGCGCGCGAGCGCGGCGTGGAGCGCCAGCGCGACGCCATGTTCGCGGGCGAGAAAATCAATCTTACCGAACAACGTGCCGTACTGCACACGGCCTTGCGTATGCCGCGCGGCAAGACGCTGGTGGTCGACGGCCAGGACGTGGGCCATGACGTGCACGCCGTATTGGACCGCATCAAGGACTTCACGGACCGCGTGCGCAGCGGCGCCTGGGTCGGCTACACGGGCAAGCCCATCACGGACGTGGTCAACATCGGCATCGGCGGCTCGGACCTGGGCCCGAAAATGGTGTGCCTGGCGCTGCGCTCGTACTCGCACCCGCGCCTGAATATGCACTTCGTCTCCAACGTGGACGGCCACGACATGGACGCCGTGCTGGGCCAGGTCGATCCCGAGACAACGCTGTTCATCGTCGCCTCCAAGACCTTCGTCACGGCCGAGACCATGCTCAACGCGCAGACGGCGCGCAGCTGGTTCCTGCAAAGCGCCACGGCGGACGACCTGGCGCGCCATTTCGTGGCCGTGTCCACCAACACGGAGGCGATCAAGGCCTTCGGCATCGACCCGGCCAATATGTTCCCGTTCTGGGACTGGGTGGGCGGCCGCTATTCCGTGTGGTCGTCGATCGGCCTGGCCGTGGCGCTGTCGGTGGGCTTTGGCTACTTCAGCGACTTCCTGGCCGGCGCCCACGCACTGGACGAACATTTCCGCACCGCGCCGCTGGCCGAGAACATGCCGGTGCTGCTGGCGTTGGTGGGCTTCTGGAACCGCCAGTTCCTCGATTGCACCTCGCTGTCGATCGCGCCCTACCACCAGGACCTGAGCCGCTTCCCGGCCTACCTGCAGCAGCTCGACATGGAGAGCAACGGCAAGCGCGTCACGCGCAACGGCGCCGACGTCGGCGTGCCGACCTGCCCCGTGGTGTGGGGCGAATGCGGCACCAATGCGCAACACGCCTACTTCCAGCTGCTGCACCAGGGCACGGACGTGACGCCGATCGACTTCATCGCCGCGCTGCGCCCTACCCACGACCTGGCGGGCCACCACGACTCGCTGCTGGCGAACTGCTTCGCCCAGTCGGAAGCCTTCATGACCGGCAAGACGGGCGACGAAGTGCGCGCCGACCTGCGCCAGCAGAAACTGGACGAGGCGCAGATCGAGGCGCTGGTGCCGCACAAGACCTTCCCCGGCAACCGCCCCAGCAACACCATCCT
>JAZJZQ010000452.1:0-4364 GCA_040389625.1 Pseudomonadota bacterium
CGACGAAGGCCGGCATGATGGCGCCGAACACCATCACCAGGCCGTGCATGGTGGTGAGCTGGTTGAAGAATTCAGGCTGGAAGAACTGCAGGCCGGGCTTGAACAGCTCGGTGCGTATCATCAGGGCCAGTACGCCGCCCGACAGCAGCATGATGAACGAGAACCACAGGTACAGGGTACCGATATCCTTGTGGTTGGTGGCAAACAGCCAGCGCGACAGACCGTGCGGATGGTCGTGCGCGTGATCGTGGGCGTGATCGTGTGCGTGATCCAGAGTGCTTGTGCTCATGTAAATCCCCTAATTACTTGCGTGCAGCCAGGACTTCGGCTGGTTGAACGATGTTTTCGGCGGCCTTGTTCGACCAGTTGTTGCGGGTGTAGGTGATGACCGCCGCAATCTCCGTATCCGACAGCTGTTTCCACGCTGGCATTTCGCCCGGGAACTTGCCACTCTTCTTGCCGTTCAGCAGAACGTGGATCTGGTCAGCCTTGGGGCCGTTGACGACGGGCGAGCCGTCCAGCGCGGCGAAGGCGCCGGGCAAGCCCTTGCCGGTAGCCTGGTGGCACACGACGCAGTTGGTGGCGTACACTTTTTCGCCCTTGGTCTTCAGTTCATCGATGGTCCAGACCTTGCTCGGGTCTTCCGCCTGGGCGGCCATTTCCTTGAGCTTGCCGTCGACCCAGACCTTGTACTCGTCTTCCGTCACGACCTTGACGACGATGGGCATGAAGGCGTGTTCCTTGCCGCACAGTTCGGCGCAGTTGCCGCGGTAGGTGCCCGTATGCTCGGCCTTGAACCAGGTGTCGCGCACGAAACCGGGGATGGCGTCCTGCTTGACGGCGAAGGCGGGGATGGACCAGGCGTGGATCACGTCGTTGGCGGTGGTGACGATGCGGATCTTCTTGTTGACCGGCACCACCACTTCGTTGTCGACTTCAATCAGGTAGTTCTCGCCGCGCGGCTCGGTCGGCGCCACGCCGGGCGCGCCCACTTGCGAGCGCGGGGTGGACAGGTTGGACAGGAAGGAGATGCCCTGGCCCTCGCCTTTCAGGTAGTCGTAGCCCCATTTCCACTGCATGCCGGTGGCCTTGATGGTGATGTCGGCGTTGGAGGTGTCTTTCATGCCGACCACGGTGCGGGTGGCGGGCAGCGCCATGCCGATCACGATCAGGAAGGGCACGACGGTCCAGGCGATTTCGACGGCCGTCGATTCATGGAAGGTGGCTGGCTTGTGGCCCAGCGACTTGCGGTGCTTGATGATCGAATAGAACATCACGCCGAACACGGCGACGAAAATCACCATGCAGATCACCATCATCCAGGTGTGCAGGCTATAGACTTCGGTCGCGATCTGCGTTGCCGGTGCTTGCAGGTTCAGTTCGCGCACCATGGGCCCGCCGGTACCGCCCGTTGCTGCCGTATAGGTGCCGGCCGCCACCGGGGCGTCGGCCGCCCACGCCGGCATGCCCGCGGCTGTCATCAGCAGCCCGAGCATCAACGATTGAAGTCGCTTTGCATGTTTCATGTTTTCCCCAACCACCAAAAAATAGAAATATTTTTTTATAACGGCGTAGAGATTCGATGAGTTGAACCGCCGCCGCTCCTTAAACACCTACAGGCCCCATGCCGGCGCCGCCTGCGAAATTCTGCGGGCGATGATCCGGCGGGACCTTGATATTTCGCCAAGCGTACCCGATATTACTATCAGTTGCCCGGCCTGCACTAGCAATTACTCTTCGTCTCCCTGCGTCGCCTATATCTGGTTGGCGATGTCAAGTCATGACAAAATTAGTCAACGATTATATAGAACAACAATGACATCCATCAAGAAAAAAACCAATTTGTCATAGGAGCGGCGCACCATTGTTGTGCACGGCGTGTGTAGGAAGTGCGTTTAAAGCGGCCGGTCGGCGTTGCCGGGAAGGCAAAACATTGCGCGATGCGCGCGGCGGCGGCGCCAGCGGGGCGCGCGCGCCGCGCCACGTCCCCCCTGGCCTCGCGTCCATGCAGCCGTTCAGCGCGGCTTGCGCGGCAGATCGAAGCGGATGATGGCCTCGCCCTTGGACGTCACGCGCGGCGCGGGACGGAAGGCGTGGCCGTAGATGATCTCGAACGTCAGGCCCAGCTTGCCGTCGCTGCGGCGGCCCCGTTCCAGCGCGGCAAGCACGCGGGCCCAGGCCTGGCGCCCCATCAGGCCGCGTCGGCGCGTGTCCAGCGGATTGCCGCCCCAGGCCTGCACGTCGGCCAGCAGGGCTTGCGGCGTATCGTAGGTGACGGTAATGACCTCCATGTCCAGCACCGGCGTGGAAAAACCCGCCTCCACCAGCTGGTCGCCAAAGTCGTGCATGTCGACGAACGGCAGCGCATGGGGCGCGCCGTCGGCCGCCGCGAACGCGGCCCGCACTTCCTTGAACGTGTCGGGACCGAAGCAGGAAAACATCAGCAAGCCATCGACCTTGAGCACCCGGCGCCACTCGGCGAACACGCGGTCCGGCTGCGGATGCCAGTGCAAGGCGAGGTTGGACCAGACCAGGTTGACGGCGCCCGGCCCCAGCGGCAGCGCCGCGAAATCGCCGCACACCAGGTCCACCCCCGTCTTGGCCGGCAACAGCTTGCTCAGCAACTGGTTGATGGAACCGAGCCGCGAGGCGGGCGTGCGGGCCGCGCCCACCATGGCCTCGGCCGCATCCACCCCCACGATCTGGGCCGCCGGATAGGCTTTCTGCAGGGCCGCCAGGTCGGCGCCCGCGCCGCAGCCGGCGTCGAGCACGCGCTGGGGCGACAGCTTGATCAGGCCCAGCCTGTCATGCATGCGCGACGAAATTTCGCGCCGCAGGAAGTCGGACGGTTGCACCCGCTGGGGGTGGGCAAAGGCGGCGCGCACGCGGGCCAGGTCTATGGGCGCGCTCAGTTTGGGCGGATTGGCAGGCACTTGCATGGTTCTGAATAGGAGGCGATGAAGATGCGATAATGTCGGCAGTGTACATGGTTGAAGCCAAACGCGATGCCGACCGCCCCGCCACTGCCGCGCCGTCCGCCGCCGGCCAGCGCCCGCGCGCTGCTGCGCCGGGCCGGCACGGCCCTGCTGCATGGCCTGCTGCCCACGTCCTGCGCCCTGTGCGGCGCCGCCTGCGCGGAAACGCTATGCGCGCCCTGCACTGCCCAATTTTTCGGCAGCGCCGGTGATGGCGGCGTCGTTGTCGGCGCCGGCCAAGGCCGCACGCCCGGCGACGGCGGCCCATGCGACGCTGGCCTGGACGATGGCACGGACCGCGCTGGCGCCAGCGGTATCGGCTGCCCTGGCATGGCGCTGCGCTGCCGCCAGTGCGCCAATCCCTTGCCGGCCGGGGCCGGGGCCGGCCTGTGCGCCGGCTGCCTGCTGCAGCCGCCCGCCTTCGACGCCACGGTGGTGGCGGCCGATTACGCCATGCCGCTGGACCAGCTGGTGTTGCAGTTAAAATTCGGCCACCGGCTGGCGCACGCCGCCCTGTTCGCCCGCCTGCTGCGCGACGCCGTGCTGCAGCAGCCGGACTTCGTGCTGCCCGCCGTGCTGTGCCCGGTACCGCTGGGACCGCGGCGGCTGGCGGAGCGGGGCTTCAACCAGGCGTTGGAAATCGCCCGTCCCCTGGCGCGGGCGCTGGGTGTGACGCTGGTGCCGCGCCTGGCCTGCCGCGTGCACGACACGCAGGCCCAGAGCAGCGTCGCGCCCGACCAGCGCGGCCGCAACGTGGCCCATGCCTTCGCCATTGCAGACCCGGCGCTGGTCGAGGGCCGCCACATCGGCATCGTCGACGACGTCATGACCAGCGGCCAGACCTTGAATGAACTGGCCGCCACGTTCAAGCGTTACGGCGCCGCACGCGTGAGCAACCTGGTGTTCGCCCGCACGCCGCCCCATTGATTTTTCTAGGAGAAGCACTTTGTTCCACGTCGTCCTCGTCAACCCGGAAATCCCGCCCAACACGGGCAACGTGATCCGCCTGTGCGCCAACACGGGCGCCCAGCTGCACCTGATCGAACCGCTGGGCTTCCCGCTGGAAGACTCGAAATTGAAACGCGCCGGCCTCGATTACCACGAGTACGCGCAGATGCAAGTACACCCGAACTGGGAAGCCTTCCTGGCCGCCGTGCAGCCCGACCCGGCCCGCATGTTCGCCATGACCACGCATGGTTCCGCGCCGTTCGCCGACGCCGCGTTCCGGCCCGGCGACGTGTTCGTGTTCGGTTCCGAAACGCGCGGCCTGGATCCGGCCCTGCGCGAGTCGTTCCCGCCGGCCCAGCGCATCCGCCTGCCGATGCGGCCCGACAACCGCAGCCTGAACCTGTCGAACACGGTGGCCGTGGTCGTATTCGAGGCGTGGCG
>JAZJZQ010000453.1:0-1862 GCA_040389625.1 Pseudomonadota bacterium
GCGCATGGAAGATGCAGATCAAGGACAGCGCCGCCAAGGCCATCTGGTAAGCCGCTTTAACGCGTAACGCCGGCGGGGGCTGGCCTGGGCATGGCTTAGCCTCTCAGGCCAGCCCCTGTGCTTTCAGACGCCGGTACAGGGTGCGCTCGCTCATGCCCAGGTGAGAGGCCAGCTCGCTGCGGGTGCCGCGGAAAGCCGCCACGGTGCGGGCAAAGTCCGCCGCACCGTCATCCGGTGCTGGCGCGCCTGCGACCGTGCCTGCGGCTACGCCCGCGCCAGCACCCGCCGCTCCCGCGCCCGCGCCAGCCATCGAAGTCGTACCCGCACCCGCCGCTTCCACGCCTGCGGCGCAAGGCGCCCCCGGCGTTGGCAACGCAGACCATCCCGATACCATCGCCGGCTCATCCCAGTGCGGCAGGTGGGCCACCCGTATCATGCCGTCGTCCGCGAACAGGCGCGCTCGTTCCAATACATTGCGCAGCTCGCGGATATTGCCGGGCCAGTCGTGCCGTTGCAGCGCTTCCAGCGCGGCCGGCTCGATGCCCAGCCGCGGCTGCCCCGGCACGGCCCGCTGCAGGAAGGAATGCACCAGCAACGGAATGTCGTCGCGCCGCTCGCGCAGCGCCGGCAGCCGGATCGGGAAGGCACTGATGCGGTAGTACAGGTCGGGCCGGAACTGCCCCTGCGCCATCATCTGGCGCAGCGGCTTGTGGGTGGCCGCCACCAGCCGGAAATTGGCATGCTGGGTGTCGATGCCGCCCACCCGCCGGTAGGTGCCCGACTCGATCAGCCGCAGCAGCTTGACCTGCATGGCCAGCGGCACGTCGCCTATCTCGTCAAGGAACAGGGTGCCGCCCTGGGCCGTCTCCACCAGTCCCTGCTTGCGCGCCGTGGCGCCCGTGAAGGCGCCCTTCTCGTGGCCGAACAACTCGCTCTCGAACAGCGTCTCCGTCAAGCCCGAGCAATCGACCACCACGAACGGCCCGCCGGCCCGGCCGCTGGCCTCGTGCACGGCGCGCGCGAACAACTCCTTGCCCGTGCCCGATTCGCCCAGCAGCAGTACCGGCAGCATGGACGGCGCCACCCGCTGTAGCGCGGCCAGCGCCTGGTTGAAGGCGGCCGAACGCCCCACCAGCCCGGCGCCGCTGGGCCGCGCCGAGGCACTGCGCACCAGCGTCAGGCGCTCGACGTACGCCGCGATCTCGCCCTGCGCGTCGAGGATGGGCCGCAGCTCCACTTCCACATGTTCGGGGCCGCGCGGTGTGTGGTGGATGTGCAGCACCCGGTCCGGCCCGCGCGACAGGCGCGCCTGGCGCATGGGGCAATGCTCGCCGGCCTGGTCGCACGGCACATCGTAATGGTGCGAGATGCGGTAGCACTTCTGGCCCAGGTAGGGCGCGTCCACGCTGCCGAACTGGCGCTGGTAGGCGATGTTGGCGGCCAGGATGTTGTAGTCCGGATCGAGCACGATCATGGGCTGCGGCTCATGCTGCAGGAACGACACCAGGGCCTGGACCTGGGGCGCGGTGGGCGTGTTTTCAACGGCGATCGGGATGGTGGGGTGCATGGCGGCTCCGGACGATAACGCTACTGTGCCACAGTTGGGGCGACACTGCCATAAAACCACCACCATACTGCCACATTACTGCCAAATACTGCCAAATATTGCCGCCGCGCTGCCAACCCGCTTCAGGCGGCCGCTACGCTGGCCGATGGCGCCTGCCCGGCACCTCGAATTTCCTTGATTCAAATCAATGACTTATGGGAAGCAATTGTCCTGAATAAACCCCTGGCACGCAAATTGCGGAATGTACGCCATCACATCCATAAGGAGACCGGCCATGACCACCACCGCCCAGCTG
>JAZJZQ010000454.1:0-35293 GCA_040389625.1 Pseudomonadota bacterium
GCGGCACCTGGAAGGACTTGACCGACAACGTGAACTTCATGGCTTCCAACCTCACGGGCCAGGTGCGCAATATCGCCGCCGTGACGACTGCCGTGGCGCGCGGCGACCTGTCGAAAAAGATCACGGTGGACGTCAAGGGCGAGATCCTGGAGCTGAAGGACACCATCAACGTGATGGTGGACCAGCTGTCCTCGTTCGCCTCGGAAGTGACGCGGGTGGCGCGCGAAGTGGGCACCGAGGGCAAGCTGGGCGGCCAGGCCAATGTGTCCGGCGTGGCCGGCACGTGGAAGGACTTGACGGAGAACGTCAACCAGCTGGCGGCCAACCTGACCAACCAGGTGCGCGCCATCGCCGAGGTGGCGACGGCCGTGACGCGGGGCGACCTGTCGCGTTCGATCCAGGTGGAGGCCCGCGGCGAGGTGTCCTACCTGAAGGACAACATCAACGAGATGATCCGCAACCTCAAGGACACCACGCTCAAGAACGCCCAGCAGGACTGGTTGAAAACCAACCTGGCGCGTTTCACCCGCCTGCTGCAGGGCCAGCGCGACCTGCAGGCCGTGACGAAGCTGATCCTGTCGGAGCTGGCGCCGCTGGTGTCGGCCCACCACGGCGTGTTCTACATGATGGATTCGCAGGAGAGCGACGCCCGCCTGCGCATGATCGCCAGCTACGGCTACCGTTCCAGCCGCAAGCTGCCCACATCCTTCCTGCCCGGCGAAGGGCTGGTGGGCCAGTGCGCGCTGGAGAAGGTGCGCATCTGGCTGACCGACGTGCCGCGCGATTACATCGTCGTCTCGTCCGGCCTGGGCGCGGCGCCGCCCACCAACATCGTCGTGCTGCCCATCCTGTTCGAGCAGCAGGTCAAGGCCGTGATCGAAATCGCCTCGCTGGACCGCTTCACGGAAACCCACCTGTCCTTCCTGGACCAGCTGATGGAATCGATCGGCGTGGTGCTCAACACGATCGAGGCCAACAGCCGCACCGAATCGCTGCTGACCCAGTCGCAGTCGCTGGCGCAGGAACTGCAGCAGACCAACCAGGAACTGGCCGAGAAGGCGCGCTTGCTGTCGGAGCAGAACATCGAAGTCGAGCGCAAGAACCGCGAAGTGGAACAGGCGAAGCTGGCCCTGGAGGAAAAGGCCACCCAGCTGGCGCTGTCGTCCAAGTACAAGTCCGAGTTCCTGGCCAATATGTCGCACGAGCTGCGCACCCCGCTCAATTCGCTGCTGATCCTGGCCCAGCAACTGGGCGACAACCCGGAAGGCAACCTGTCGGGCAAGCAGGTGGAATTCGCCAAGACTATCCACGGCTCCGGCTCCGACCTGCTCACGCTGATCAACGACATCCTGGACCTGTCCAAGATCGAATCGGGCACGGTCACGCTGGACGTATCCGAATACCGCTTCCAGAACCTGCGCAACTACGTCGACCGCACCTTCCGCCACATGGCCGAGGCCAAGCACCTGTCGTTCACCGTGGTGCTGCACGAAGCGCTGCCGACGGCCATGATGACCGACACCACGCGCCTGCAGCAGGTGCTGAAGAACCTGCTGTCGAACGCCTTCAAGTTCACCAACCACGGCCAGGTGTCGCTCAATATCAGCCTGGTGACGAGCGGCTTTAGCAGCGACCACCCCAACCTGCTGCACGCGGACGCCGTGCTGGCCTTCGCCGTCAGCGACACCGGCGTGGGCATCGCGGCCGACAAGCTGCAGCTGATCTTCGAGGCGTTCCAGCAGGCCGACGGCTCCACCGCCCGCAAGTACGGCGGCACGGGCCTGGGCCTGTCCATCTCGCGCGAGCTGGCGCGCCTGCTGGGCGGCGAGATCCGGGTCGAAAGCGTGGTCGGCGCCGGCTCCACCTTCACCCTGTTCCTGCCCTACAACCGGGCCGGCTTCATCAACTACGACATGGGACGCCAGCCGCAGGTGCGCCTGCCCTCCCCGCCGCCGCAAGTGATTTATGCCTCGCCGCCGCAGAACGGGCATGACGAGCAGGAAGCGACGCGATCCGGCCAGGATGCCGACCACGACCTGGCCGACTACAACGCCACCGGCGACGACCGCAGCCTGATCGCGGCCGGCGACCCGTCCGTGCTGATCGTGGAGGACGACGAACGCTTCGCCAAGATCGTGCTCGACTTCGCGCGCGAGAAAAACTTCAAGGCCATCGTCACCCACCAGGGCGATTCGGCCCTGAGCCTGGCGCGCGACTACCTGCCCTCGGCCATCCTGCTCGACATCGACCTGCCCGACATCGACGGCTTCACGGTGCTGGACCGCCTCAAGCGCGACCCCAGCACGCGCCACATTCCCGTGCATGTGATGTCCAGCCTGCGCGAACGGGAACGGGCGCTGCGCCAGGGCGCCATCTCCTACATGAACAAACCGGTCGGCAAGGAAGCGCTGAACGAGGAATTCGGCCGCATCCAGAAGTTCCTGCTGGGCGGCAAACGCAGCCTGCTGGTGGTGGACGACGAGCCGCACCAGCGCGACGCCATCGTGGCCCTGATCGGCGACGCCGACCTGCGCATCGTGGCTGTCGACACGGGCCAGGCCGCGCTGGACGCGCTGCGCGAATCGCACTTCGACTGCATGGTGCTGGACCTGACGCTGCCCGACATCAGCGGCTTCGACCTGCTCGACCGCATCGGCAAGGACCCGGCCCTGCGCGACCTGCCCATCGTGATCAACACGGCCAAGGAGCTCAATCGCAAGGAAGTGGCCAAGCTCAAACGCTACGCCAAGACCATCGTCATCAAGGACGCCCGCTCGCCGGAGCGGCTGCTGGACGAAACGGCGCTGTTCCTGCACCGCTCGCAGGCCAGCCTGCCCGAAGCGCAGCGCCGCATGCTCGAAGAGATCCACGCCGCCGAGGGCGGACTGGCCGGGCGCAAGGTGCTGATCGTGGACGACGACCTGCGCAACATCTTCGCCCTGTCCTCGCTGCTGGAACGCCAGCAGATGCAGGTCTCGTTCGCCGAGAACGGGCGCGACGGCATCGAAGTGCTGGAAAAAGACCCCACCATCGAAATCGTCCTGATGGACATCATGATGCCGGAGATGGACGGCTACGACACCATGCGCGCGATCCGGCGCATCCCCAAATTCCGCTCGCTGCCCATCATCACGCTGACGGCCAAGGCCATGAAGGGCGACCGCGACAAATGCATCGCGGCCGGCGCCTCGGACTACATCACCAAGCCGGTGGACGTGGCGCAGCTGCTGTCGCTGATGCGGGTCTGGCTGCACTGATGGCGGGCGCAATGGATACCGTCGAACCCATGACTCGCCAGCCCGGCGCGCCGGCCGTGGAGGAACTGGAGCTGGAATTGCTGCTCGAAGCGCTGTTCCAGTGCTACGGCTACGACTTCCGGGGCCACGAACGCAGCGCGCTGCGGCACAAGCTGCGCGCCGTGATGACGCAGCTGGGCGCGCGCACCATCTCGTCCCTACAGGACCGCGTGCTGCACGACCATGGCGCCGTCGCCGCCCTGCTGCGGGCGCTGCACGTGCCGCCGGCGGCCATGTTCGACGACGCGCAGGAAGTGTCGCAGCTGCGCGTCGTGCTGGGCAGCTGCCTGCACGGCGCGGCCCTGCCCAAGGTGTGGCTGGCCGACTGCGCCGGCGCCCAGCAGGCGTGGACGCTGGCCATCCTGCTGCGCGAAGAGCAGCTCGACAGTCGCACGGAGATTTTCGCCACCGTGCCCACCGACGAACAGCTGGCCGAGGCGCAGGACGACAGCCTGCCACTGTCCCAGCTGCCGGCGCTGCAGGAAAACTATGCGCGCTGCGGCGGCCAGGGCAAGCTGCTCGACCATTTCCAGGTGCAGGGCGAACGGGCCGTGCTGCTGCCCCAGCTGCGCAGCCGCATCACGTGGGCCCAGTACAACCTGGTGACGGACGCCTCGTTCAACGAATTCCAGCTCATCGTCTGCCGCCGCGCCCTGCCCGACTTCGGCCCCGTGCTGCGCCGGCGCGTGCTGCGCCTGTTCCACGACAGCCTGGCGCCGTTCGGTGTGCTGGGCCTGGACCGCACGTTCGACGAGGACGATGCGCTGGCCGCCAGCTACCAGCCGCTGTTGCCGCAGCTGGCGTGGTACAAGCGCACCGCCTGATCAGCTAACCGCCGCACTAGGCCGCTCGGCAATCCGGTCCCGCCACACCTGCAAATGCTCCATGCCTTCCGCACCAGGGCGGAACTTCATCAGCCCGCGTGCAAATTCCAGCGCGCAGAAGGCCGTGATGTCGGCGATGGTGAAGCGGGCGCCGGCCACGTAGGGCTGGCTGGCCAGGGTCTGGTCCAGCCAGCGCGCCACGTCGCGCATCTTCTCGCCCTGCGCCGCGCCAAACTCGGGGAACTGCGGCTGCTCCAGCGACGCCAGGCCCGGATGGGTGTGACGGATGCAGTTGGCGATGCCGGCAAACAGGCGCAGTTCCACGCGGCGATCGGCCATCTCGATGAAGGCGCGCTCCTCGTAACCTTCGCCCATCAGGTTCGGCTCCGGCGCATAACCTTCCAGCCAGGTGCAGATGGCGCGCGTTTCGCACAGCATGCGGCCGTCGTCCAGTTCCAGCGCCGGCACCTGCGCGAACGGATTTTTGGCCAGGTAGGCGGCGCTCTTGTGCTCGCCGGCGCCCAGGTCCACCATCACATGCTCGATGCCCTCGATGCCCTTTTCGGCGATGAACATGGCGACGCGGCGCGGGTTGGGCGCGCGGAATGCGGTGTACAGCTTCATCATCAAACTCCTTGTTCGCGGGATTGTCCGGTTTCCAGCATCTTGCGCGCTTCGGCTGCAAACTGCTGGGCTTTCTCGTCGCTGGCCGTGCGGTCCAGCTGCGACGGCGGCAGCTGGATGCCGCGCTTGACGGCCGGGCGCTCGCCCACCGTGGCCAGCCAGCGCGTCAGGTGCGGCAAGTCGTCCGTCGGCACGCCAGACCAGTTGTGGGTGCGCACCCAGGCCCAGTTGGCGATGTCGGCGATCGAATAATCGCCGGCCAGGTATTCGTGCTGCTTCAGGTGGCCGTCGAGCACGCGGAACAAGCGCTTGCTCTCGCCCTGGTAGCGGTCGATGGCCGGCTGCAGCTTCTCGGGGAAGTAGCGGAAGAACACATTGGCCTGGCCCATCATGGGGCCGATGCCGCCCATCTGGAACATCAGCCACTGCATCACCAGCGAGCGGCCCTTGGGGTCGGACGGCATCAGCCGGCCCGTCTTCTCGGCCAGGTAGATCAGGATGGCGCCCGATTCGAACACGGCGAAATTGTCGGCCGCGCGGTCGACGATGGCGGGAATGCGGCCGTTCGGATTGATGGCCAGGAACCACGGCTCCTTCTGTTCGTTCTTCGACAGCTCCAGCGCATGCAGCGTGTAAGGCAGTTCCAGTTCTTCCAGCGCGATGGAAATCTTGTGGCCGTTCGGGGTGGCCGCGGTGTACAGGTCGATCATGTCTGCATCTTTCCTTTTGGGTCGGTGACGGCCGGCGGGAGGCGGGCCATGCAGCCCAGATCATAGCGCCATTTACCGGCCGGCGCTCCCGAGCCGGCGAGTGTGGTCGCATTGACAAGAGTGCACTTTGCCCGTAGATTGCCGCTACACTCCATTCGTTTTCCCGACTCCACAAGATAAAGGGTTCAGCATGCAACGCAGCTTGATTTCACTGGCCGTCCTCGCACTGGTCGCCACCCACCAGTTTCCAGCCACGGCGGCCGTCGCCGCACCGGCCAAGGCCAGCGCCACGGCCGCCCAGGTCACCACCCAGCTGCCGCGCAATGCCCGCCCTAGCCATTACGCGCTGTCCATCGCGCCCGACGCCGAACACGGCACCTTCAGCGCCAGCGTCACCATCGCGCTCGAGATCGGCCAGCCCAGCACCAGCCTGACCCTCAACGCCGTGGACCTGGACTTCGCCAGCGCGGCCATCAGCGCCGGTCCCGGCCAGGCGCCGCTGGCGGCCAGCGCCATCACCACCGATGCCGACGCGCAGACCGTCACGCTGCGCTTTGCGCGCGAACTGGCTCCCGGCAGCTACCAGCTGCAACTGGCCTACCGCGGCAAGATCGGCACCCAGCCGGCCGGCCTGTTCCAGCTCGACTATCAGAACGGCGGCGTCGCCAAGCGCGCGCTTTACACCCAGTTCGAGAATTCGGACGCGCGCCGCGTGCTGCCCTGCTGGGACGAGCCGAACTACAAGGCCACCTTCGCGCTGGAGCTGACGGCGCCGGCTGGCCAGAACGCCATCTCCAACATGCCGCTGGCCTCGTCCAGCACCCTGCCCGACGGCCGCCAGCTGCTGCGCTTTGCCACCACGCCGCGCATGTCGAGCTACCTGCTGTTCTTCAGCATGGGCGAATTCGACCGCGCCACCGTGCAGGAAGGCGCCACCGAACTGGGCGTCGTCACCCAGAAGGGCAAGCTCGATCAGGCCCGCTTCTCGCTCGACGCCAGCCGCGCCGTGCTGCGCGAATTTAACGACTACTTCGGCCTGCCCTACCCGCTGCCCAAGCTGGACAACATCGCAGCACCGGGCCGCAGCCCCTTCTTCGGCGCGATGGAGAACTGGGGCGCCATCTTCTACTTCGAGAACGCGATGCTGCTCGATCCGTCCATCATGACCCAGACCGACAAGGAAGAAGTGTTCCTGACGGTGACGCACGAAATCGCGCACCAGTGGTTCGGCGACCTGGTCACCATGCAGTGGTGGGACGACCTGTGGCTCAACGAGGGCTTCGCCAGCTGGATGGAAAGCCGCACCACGGCCCGCCTGCATCCGGAATGGCATACCGAACTCAATGCCGTGAGCACGCGCGAACACGCCATGGGACAGGATGCGCTGGCCACCACCCACCCGGTGGTGACCCACATCGCGACGGTGGAGCAGGCCAACCAGGCCTTCGACAGCATCACCTACCAGAAGGGCGAATCGGTCATCCGCATGCTGGAGAACTACGTGGGCGAGGAAGCGTGGCGCGCCGGCGTGCGCAGCTACATGCGCCGCCACGCCCACGGCAACACCGTGTCCGACGACCTGTGGCGCGAGATCGAGCACGCGGCCCACAAGCCGGTGCGCGCCATCGCCCACGACTTCACGCTGCAACCGGGCGTGCCGCTGATCCGGGTGCAGGATGCCGTATGCCGCAACGGCAGCACCACCGTCACCCTGTCCCAGGGCGAATTCAGCAAGGACCGGCTGGACAAGGCGCCGCTCACGTGGCAAGTGCCCGTCATCGCCCAGACCGTGGGCCACGCCAGCGCCCGCGCCATCGTCAGCGGCAAGCACGCCAGCATGACGGTGCCCGGCTGCGGCGCAGTGCTGGTCAACGCCGGCCAGGCCGGCTACTACCGCACGCTGTACGCGCCCAAGGTGTTCGACGCGCTGGCCGGGCAGTTCGCCAACCTGGCGCCGATCGACCAGCTCGGCACCTTGACCAACAGCTGGTCGCTGGGCATGGCCGGCCTGCAGCCGGCCTCCGATTTCCTCGACCTGGCCAGCCGCGCGCCGCTGGACGCGGTGCCCCAGGTGTGGAGCCAGATCGCCCAGGTCTATGCCGACATCGACCAGCACTATGAAAACCAGCCGCAGCGCCGCGCCACCTTCGACCGCTACGCGCGCGCGCGCCTGGCGCCCGTGCTGGCGCGCACAGGCTGGAACGCGGCCGCGAACGAGGACGGCCCGGTGGCCAACCTGCGCGCCGAACTGATCTCGGCCCTGAGCGTGCTCGGTGACGCCGGCACCATCGCCGAGGCGCGCCGCCGCTTCGACGCCGCCACCACCGATCCGTCGGCCATGCCGGCCGCCCTCAAGCTCACCATCATGAGCGTGGTGGCCCGGCATGCGGACGCCGCCACCTGGGAACGCCTGCACCAGATGGCCAAGCAGGAAGCCACCGCCCTGGTGCGTACCGAGCTGTACCTGCTGCTGGGCGCGGCCGAAGACGCGGCGCTCGCTCAGCGGGCCCTGGAACTGGCCCTCAGCGGCGAGCCGGGCGCCACCGACAGCGCCGCCATGATCTCGCGCGTGGCCGTGAACCATCCGGAGCTGGCATTCAATTACGCCGTGGCGCACCGCGAACAGGTGGAAGGCAAGATCGACGTGGCCTCGCGGTCCCGTTACTTCCCCCGCCTGGCCAGCCGTTCGGCCGATCCGGCCATGATGGACAAGCTGACGGCCTATGCCAGGGAACATTTGCCGGCCGGCGCCCAGGGGGACACCAGCGCCGCCGTGGCCGGCATTGCCTACCGCATCAAGGTGCGCCAGCAGCGCCTGCCGCAGATCGATGCCTGGCTGGCGCGCGCGGCGCCCTGAGCGGCAAAAAAAGAGGCCGGCAGCATCGTTCGATGGGCCGGCCTGAAACGCTGATTAAAGCGTAGGGATTATCGGTTCCGGCGGCCATGGTGCCGCCTGGAGAATTCTGTGCCGGAGGATGAGTCCGGCAACTCTGCGCCGGCTTGATACCGTGCGCTACAGGTGTTACTTTGCCAGCTATCGGCAACGCCAGGCTTAGGACTTCATTAAGGTAACTGAATAATCGTTCACCCGGCCACGCGCGGGCGAACATGGGGAGCTGGGCGGGCCGGGATGCCCGCCGCGCAGAATTCTGGTGCCGGTGCTCCAGGCCACCGGCTAACCTGCTGAGTCGTGCTCTGTGAAATCCCGTGCCGGCTCGGACACGGTGACCAGCTCAAGCACGCTGGGACCAGCGGGACGAATCATATAGGGCCATTGTGACGGCCAAATGACGGGCGGATATCCATTTCATGACATTATCAACAATATTACGCCGCTTGCCATTGCCGGCACCATGGCGGCCGTCCGCCGCACCGCCCCGTAGCGTGCAATCACCCCCTCCGTCCGCCCGCGCCGGGCTGGCGGCCCCGCTCCTCGCCTGCCTGCTGGCCGCCTGCGCCCCAGCCGGATTGCAGCGGGAAACCGTACCTGCCGGCACCCCGCCGGCCGCCACGGCAACGACCGACTGGCGCGCCCCCTATCTGCAATGGCAGGCGGCCGGCCAGGCCGTGCTGCGCATCGACGGCCAGCGCTCCCTGATCGCCGTGCTGGTGCGGCGGGCCGGGCCCCTGGCCCGTTTCGGCCATGACCACCTGGTCGCGGTCCGCCAGCTCGACGGCTACGTGGCGCCGGCCCATCACCGCGCCGATTTCCAGTTCCGGCTGGACCAGATGACGGTGGACGAGGCAGCGCTGCGCACGGAAGCGGGCCTGGCACCGCAGCCGGCGGCCGACGCCATCGCCGGCACGCGCCACAACATGCTGACGCGCGTGCTGGACGCCGAGCATTTCCCGCTGGTGCAGGTGCATACCGAAGGAAGCGACGGCGACCATCTGCAAGTGACGGTCACCCTGCATGGCGTCACCCGCACCGTGCCGGTGCAAGCGCAGCGCGAAGCAGACGGCGACGGCCTGCGGGTGCGCGGCACTGCCAAGCTCAAGCAGACGGATTTTGGCCTGGTGCCGTTCTCCGTCATGGCCGGCGCCATGGCCGTGCAAGACGAGCTCGAACTGCGCTTCGACCTGCGCGCCCGCTAACTACCCGGCGAGGTCAGTGCGAGGAACCCCGGTTGTAAAAAAATGGGGACGTACCCCTTTTTTTGATTAAAAAAAAGCCCGCTCCCTTGCGGGGCGGGCGAAGATTTTCAAATCGGGAGAGACTTGAAAGAGCAAGGCCATTGTGGCAGTGCAGCATGACGGCTTGATGACATCGCTTATTACCACGACATTTTTTCTCTTTCGATAACGCCCCCGCCTCCGCGCGTCAGCGGGCCACGATCAGGCGCAGGCCCAGGCCCACAAAAATGGCGCCCGCCACCCGGTCCAGCCACAGCCCGGCACGGGGATGGCGGTTGATCCAGGTGCCGACGGCGCCGGAAAAATAGCCCAGCAGACCAAACAGCAGGCAAGCCTGGGCCGTGAAGATCAGCCCCAGCTGGGCCGTCTGCCAGCTGGCGCCGCCCCGCTCGGCAATGACGAACTGGGGCAGGAAGGACAGGAAGAACAACACCACCTTGGGATTGATGCTGTTGGCGAACAAGCCCTTGGCAAACAGCTTGCCCAGCGATTCATCGGGCAGCGCGCTGCCGTCCACCCGGGCGCCGCCCCGGCTGCGCAAGGCGCCTATGCCCAGCCAGACCAGGTACAGGCCGCCGGCCAGCTTGAGGCCGCCAAACGCCAGCGGCGAGGCCTTGATCAGGGCGCTCACGCCCAGCGCGGCCAGCACCGTGTGACTCAGACAGCCGAGCGCGCAGCCCAGGCCGAATGCCATGCCCTGGCGCCGCCCGCGCGACATGCCCACGCCCAACACCATCAGGTTGTCCGGCCCCGGCGAGACGGTAATCAGCAGCGCGGCGGCAAGGAAGGCGAAAAATTGTTCTGGGGCTATCAACATGACACCATCTCCGGCGAAAACGAAAGCGCCATGATACCTGCAGGCCGTCAATTCTCCCCAAAAAAACGCCCGCCCCGTAGCGCAATCGCTAGTCGAAACGACAATACGTCGATTAGAATGGGACTCGGCATGCTTGCCAAACCACAAACACGACGCCGCCGCCCCGCGGCAGGACAGCCATGAGCGATACGCCTTTCATCATCCCCATGCTCAAGCAGCTGGCCAGCAAGGACGCGGCGGCTACGCTGGTCGAGCTGGCGCCAGCCGACTCCCCCGTGCTGCGCCCGCTGGCGGCCGACGTGGTGGTGATGTATGCCGTGGACCGCCCCAACCGCCTCGAATACATCACCAACAAGACGTTCGACACCTTGGGCATGGACCTGGATGCGCTGCACCGGCTGGCCGTGCAGAACCTGCCGCGCTGCCTGGACCGCATCCAGCTGCACGATTGCGGCGACGGCGTCATCGGCATCTCGGCCGGCGGCACCTTCGAGGCCACCTTGCTACTGCTGGACGACCTATGGCCGCGCCTGGCACCCCACCTGCCCGGCCAGCCGCTGGCGGCCATCCCGTCACGCGACCTGATCTTTACCATCGGCTCCGAACAGCCGCGCGCCTTCGAGCTGATTGCCGAGCGCGCCCGCACGCCGCTGGCGGACCGCCGCTACGAATTGTCCAAATCCGTCTTCATCCGCCACGGCGGCGGCTGGAGCGCGCACAACAACTGACGTTCAGGCGTCGCGCACGGCCGCGTCGTTGATGCGCAGCCGGGGCGAACCGTCGGCGATGTCGAGCAGCAGGCGGCGTACCCCTTCCACCGTTTCGGCCGCCAGCACGTCGCTGTGGCCGCGCACGATGGCGCCGTACGGCGCCGCCTGGCCCGGTGCGTCCGTGGCCGGCACGTAGGGGGCGAAATACGGCCCCAGCCGGACAATATCGACCTGCACCGGCGCCGGCCCTTCCAGCAACTGGTAAAACTGGTATTCGTCCATCATCGGCATGGTATCGTTGGCAATAATGCTCATCATCGTACTCCCGAAGTAGATCTGGCTGACTCAGGCTGGGTTCGCGCCGCACCAGAAGTGGAAATGGCCGGCCCGCAAATCGGCCTCGAATGCTTCCAGCCAGCGGCCCAGTGCGTCCAGCGGATAGCGCCGGCAAGCGTGCGCGTGCAACACCCGTACCGTGCGGCGCCCGCCGCCGCTGCCGGGATGGCCCAGGACATCGACCATCACGAGGAAGCGTTCCGGGCGCAAGCCCTGTCGCCGGCACAGGCTGGCGAACCGTATCCGCTCGCACGGCGCCAGGCCGGATGCTGACAGCAAAGTTTCCATGGCTGCTCCTGTTGTGACCATGCCACTTTATTAACGGGGAAAACCGCATTGCCTGTTGTCAATCTAGTCCAACCTGACTATCCTGTCAAACATGACTTAACTGCCGAGGTAACATGGAACCGGATGAGCAAGACGTATTGACCACAGGGGAAGCGGCGGCAATTTGCGGCGTCAACTTCCGCACCGTGCTGCGCTGGATAGATCGCGGACTGTTGCAGGCATACAAATTACCGGGCCGGGGCGACCGCCGCGTCACCCGCGCCGCGCTGCACAGTTTCATGGCCGAGCATGGCATTCCCGACCGCAGCGCGCCGCCGGCCCTGCCGCGCCGGGTATTGATCGCCGACGACGAACCGGCCATGGCGCGCGCCATCGAACGGGTGCTGCGCGGCGCCGGCTTCGAGACGGCCATCGCCGCCAACGGCTTCGAGGCGGGCGCCCTGCTGCCCACCTTCCGTCCCGGCGTCATGACGCTGGACCTCCGCATGCCGGGCATGGACGGGCTGGCCGTGTTGCGCTTCCTGCAAAGGGCCGAATTGCCGGCCCCGTGCCGCATCCTGGTCATCTCGGCCGACACGGAAGAGCGGCTGCAGCAGGCGCTGGCCCTGGGCGCCCATGGCGTGCTGCGCAAACCGTTCGACAACGAAGCGCTGGTGGCGGCCGTCGAGCAGATGTATTTACTGCAAAGTTAAACAAACGGAAAGACTGCTACACTATCCCCATGTCAGGCCCTGGGGGCCTGAAACTGCCTGGGAGAACAAGCATGTCCAACCGTACGCTGGAACTTGACGATACGCTCTACCAATACCTGCTCGACCACTCGATCCGCGAACATCCGGCGCAGACCCGGCTGCGGGCCGCGACGGCCGCCCATCCGCTGGCCAACATGCAGATCTCGCCCGAGCAAGGCCAGTTCATGGCCCTGCTGGTCAAGCTGATGGGAGCCCGGCGCGCCATCGAGATCGGCGTCTTCACCGGCTACAGCGCCCTGTCGGTGGCGCTGGCCCTGCCCGCGCACGGCCGCCTGCTGGCCTGCGACGTGAACGATGAATACACGCGCGTCGGCCAGCCCTACTGGGAGCAGGCCGGGGTGGCCGGCAAGATCGAACTGTGCCTGGGAGCGGCGCTCGGCACGCTGGACGCCCGGCTGGCGGCCGGCGAGGCGGGCCAGTACGATTTCGCCTTCATCGACGCCGACAAGGTCAACTACGACGGCTATTACGAACGGTGCTTGCAACTGGTGCGCGCCGGCGGCCTGATCGCCATCGACAACACGCTGTGGAGCGGCCAGGTGGCCGCGCCGGCCGCCACGCCCGAGACGGCGGCCCTGCAGGCGCTCAACATCAAGCTCCATGCCGACGAGCGCATCGACCTGTCGCTGCTGCCCCTGAGCGACGGCCTGACGCTGGCCCGCAAGCGCTGACGCAGCCGGCAACTACCAAAAAGCAACAAGCTGCCGCAAGCGGGCCCGCAACACGGCGTCCGGCCCACACCGGGCCCGGCGCCGGTGTACGATGGTGGCGTGACGCGACACGCGATTTGGGAAAGGAAGCACAAATGGCCGGCGACCATCGCGCCTGGGTGCGTATGCCGTCGGGCAAGCGCCTCGATCTGCTGGACCCCACGCCACTGGACTGGGACGATACGGACCTGGCGCTGGGCCTGGCCCGCACCTACCGCTGGGGCGGCCATTCGCGCTGGGACCTGCCCCTGTCCGTGGCCCAGCACTCGATCACGGTGATGCTGTTGCGGCGGGCCATGGCGCCCGAGCCCCTGCCGCCGGAAGCGGAACTGCGCGAGCTGATCCACGATGGCGACGAGGGCTTGATCGGTTTCGACTGCCTGAGCCCGCTCAAACCCTTCCTGGGCGAGCGCTTCCAGCAGCTGAGCGAGCGCCTGCAGGATGCCGTGTTCCAGCGTTACGGCTTGCAACGGTGGAATGCGCAGGAATTCGTGCTGCACAAACGGGCCGACCGGGTGGCGGCCGCCAGCGAGGCCGTGCATGTGGTGGGCTGGTCCGGCGAGGAAGTACGGCACACGCTCAAGATCGGCGAACGGCCGCTGGCGGACGATCCGCTGCAGGCCCGTTACGGCGGCGTGGCGTGGGAACCATGGCCGCCCCTGCTGGCGCAACAGCGGTTTCTGGAGGAATTGCAGCGGCTGGTCGCAGCCTTGTAGCCCGGCCGCTGATGCTACCGTGTCAGGTCCACCACACGATGCACCTGTTTTCTCAGCTATGTAGTCTAAGCAGGCGTTTACTAAGCACTTTTCGCAGATATCCACACCAACTGTGGATAACGTTGTGGGTAACCGCCACTTGACAGGCTGGAAGGCCAGTACTGGTGCGGGTTTCAACAAAATGCCCAATCTGCAGGCAGAAAAATTTATCAATAAAATCAATGACTTACATATTGTTAAATTATGCCGGACGGTCAGTTTTCAAGTGGCTGGAAAATATTTTTGATGCAGATTGGCAATTTTGCGCAGCGCCGCCGGGAATCCTTTGACAAAACGCTGGGGCAGGAATAGTGTCACTCTAAACTACCGCATTTCACAGGCGCTTGCAGTACACTACGCGCCCTTCCTAGACTTGCCGTGAGAAATTGCATGGACGTGAATGACGACGACTCGACGAACTGGATGATCGAAGATGAGGTAGCGCCGACCAAGCCAGCGCCGGCGCAGACGCCCATGCCATGGCGGGTGCTGATCGTGGACGACGACGTCGATGTGCACGTGGTCACCAAATTTTCCCTCAGCAATGCCTGCTTCATGGGGCGACGCATCAGCTTCCTGCATGCCTACAGCGGCGAAGAAGCGCTGACCACCTTGCGGGCCAATCCCGACGTGGCGCTGGTACTGCTCGACGTCATCATGGAGACCAGCGACGCCGGCCTGCGCGTGGCGCGCCAGATCCGCGACGTGCTGGGCAACCACCTGGTGCGCATCGTGCTGCGCACGGGCCAGCCGGGCCAGGCGCTGGAACACAGCATCATCCTCGATTACGACATCAACGATTTCTGGTGCAAGACCGACTTGACCACCCGCAAGCTGTTTACCACGGTGATCTCGTCGCTGCGCGCCTACGCGGGCCTGGAAGCGGCCGAGCAGCGCAACCACGCCCTGCAGACGGAACTGGGCCAGGCGCGCCGCCTGCTGGCGGCCGTGGACCAGCATGCACTGATGATGACCATCAACGCTGCCGGCAAGATCGCCGACGTCAACGACAAGCTGTGCGCCGTGCTCCATTTTGCGCCCGAGCAGCTGCTGGGGCAGTCGCCGCGCATGCTGCACGAAGCCACCCTGCCCCAGGACCAGCTGGCCGACGCGCTGCAGGCGCTGCGGGATGGCGAGGCGTGGAGCGACGTCGTGACGGCCTACGCCAGCGATGGCCAGCCGGTCCGCCTGCGCACCACCATCATGCCCGCGCTCGACGGCAACGGCCGTCCGGCCGCCTACGTCGCCATCGCCAGCCTGATGTAGACGCCGGCGCGCCGCCGGACAAAATACTGTTCAGGCATACAGTAGTGAACTGCTTTCATTTTCGCTCAACTTTCCCCGTACTTGCCTGCATCTTGCCGGCATCCGCACAACGGAACGCGCTAAGTCGCGGATTGTTAAGCACTTTTTCGGATATCCACAATGACTGTGGATATCTTTGTGGACAAGCCCCTCTTGACAACCCAAGAAGCCTGTACTGACGGGCCTTTCAACAAACTGCCTATCCAGAAGGCAAAAAATATCTTCAATAAAATCAACCACTTAGAATATCACCGATTGTCACCATGAAAGTTACTTCAAAATATCTTCAAACGGCATTTTGTGTATAACTAAGTGGGCGGGGGCCGGCGGCGAAAACGCCGCGCCGGTAGCACGACCAGCCCGGCGGGAATATCTCTTACCGGGCTGAAATAGAAAGGGTTAAGAAAGGTTCAATGATGGGCTTTTCGCCGCTGTTCGGGGTGTAATAGCACCCGTTCAATGACGTGGGGCTGGACATTGTTGGACTTCAGGTACTCGATCGCGCACATGGTGTTGAAGCTGGCTTGGACCAGGATGCCGCGGTCGACGACATCGCGGCAGTGCTCGTCGATTCTCACTTGATACAGGTCAGCGGACGCAGGCGACGCTGTCGGTTGCAGGCTAAGAACGTTCATCACCATCCTTTAGTCGGTTGTTACATTGCGGCCAGCTCCTCTTCCGGCCGGGCGCCTGGGCGGCTGCCAGGAACGAGTATCGGCCAAGATAGACCAAAGTCAATGTCAGCTTCCCATCGCCGCGCAATTAAAAGTTTTTCCCGCCCCACACCCTGAAAAAGCTGTTTTGTGCTAAATCAAATGTCCCGTTCGCAACTACGCCCGGGCCCGCTTTTTTGAGTGGCCGCACGGCAATTCGCATGCCATGCCATAATTGCGGCATGACTGCGCCACCTGTGCCGGAACGGCCCCGCCCCACTTCCCTATCCGACCTGTTCGTCTCGTTTACCCTGCTGGCCCTGCAGGGCTTTGGCGGCGTGCTGGCCGTCGTCCAGCGCGAACTGGTCGAGCGCAAGCGCTGGCTGAGCCAGGAAGAATTCATCGAGGAATGGGCCGTGGCCCAGATCATGCCCGGCCCCAACGTGGTCAACCTGTCCATGATGATAGGCGGCCGCTACTTCGGCCTGCCCGGCGCGCTGGCGGCCCTGGGCGGCATGCTGACGGTGCCGCTGCTGCTGGTATTGCTGCTGGCCCTGCTCCACTCCCATTATGCTGCCCATCCGGGCGTGGCCGGCGCCCTGCGCGGCATGGCGGCCGTGTCGGCCGGCATGATCGCCGCCACCGGACTGAAAATGAGTTCTGCCCTGCGGCGCCATCCGCTGCCGCTGGCCGGTTCGCTGCTGATCGCCGCGCTGGGCGTGGTGTGCGTGGTGGTGCTGCACTGGCCGCTGATCTACACGCTGGCCCTGCTGGGCGGCCTGGGCTGTGTGATGACCTACCGGAAGATGCGCACGTGAACGCCCCTATACATTTGACGCTGGACTGGGCCGACTGGCTCAACCTGTTCGGCCACTACTTGATGCTGTCGCTGATGTCGATCGGCGGCGCCATTTCCACCACCACGGAAATGCACCGTTTTCTGGTGGAAGAACACCATTGGCTGACGCAATCGCAATTTAACGACTCGATCGCCATCGCCCAGGCGGCGCCGGGACCGAACGTGCTGTTCGTGGCCTTGATGGGCTGGAACGTGGGCCTCAATGCCGGCAGCTACCTGGCCGCCCTGGCCGGCGTGGCCGTCACCATGACGGGCATCATGGTGCCCAGCACCACCATCACCTACCTGGCCGCCCGCTGGGGCCACCAGAACCGCGACATGCTGGAAGTGCGCGCCTTCAAGCAGGGCATGGCGCCGGTGGTGGTGGGTTTGATGGTTTCAGTGGGCATCATCCTCGGCAGCGCCCACCGCGACCTGGTACAGGACTGGCCGCTGTGGCTGCTGTCGGTGGCGGCCGGCTTGCTGATCTGGCGCACCAGGATACATTTGCTGTGGCTGCTGGCAGCGGGCGCCGTGCTGGGCTGGTTCCAGCTGGTCTGAACCGCTAAAGAATCGGCCACGCAAGGGGCCGGCCGGCCACTTGCCGCTTATTCCTTGATGGCTTCGACAGCGAAGGTCAGGGTCACGTCATCGCCCACGTAAGGGGCATATTTACCGGCGTTGAACTCGGTACGCTTGATCTTGGCGACGGCGTTGGCGCCGCACGCTTCCTTCTTCATCATCGGATGCGGCATGCACATGAACGACGTCACGGTCAGCGTGACGGGCTTGGTCACGCCCTTGATGGTCAGGTTACCGTCGACGGTGGCCAGCTTGTCGCCGTCAAAGTTGAACTTGGTCGATTTGTAGGTGATGACGGGATACTTGGCCGTATCGAAGAAATCCTCGCCCTGCAGGTGGCCGTTGAAGGTCGGATAGCCCGTATCGACCGACTTGGCGTCGATCGTCACTTCCACGGAACCCGTCTTGGCGGCGCGATCGAGCACGATCTTGCCCGTCGTGCTGTCAAAACGGCTCAACTGCGTGGAATAACCGAAGTGGCTGTATTCAAAGCGCGAGAACGTGTGGGTAGTGTCCATGACGAAGGTTTCCGGGGTGGCCGAGGCGGCCAGGGTGAAACCGGCGGCGAACAGCAGGGCAACTATCTTTTTCATCTAAAACTCCAATCGGGCAAACGGTGGTGAGCGGCCGGCGCGGCGCAGCTCAAGTGTGAGACCGATTATGCGTGCATGGACATTCGATGTAAAACGCAAAATTTACCGGTTTAACATCGAAAAAATCGATAGCTCCAGCGGCCGGGGCTAGCCGACACGGCTTCAGCCCGGGTGGCGTAAAATACCGTTCCAACGAACAAGAAGTACCTCATGAATATTCTGCTGACATTGCTGCTGGCCGGCCTGACCATGGTCGGACCACTGGCAATCGACACCTATCTGCCCTCTTTCCCAGCCATTGCCCGCGATTTCGACGCTACCCCGCTCGCCATCCAGCAGACGCTGAGCCTGTTCATGTTCTGTTTTGCCGCCATGATGCTGTTCTACGGCACCCTATCGGACTCGTTCGGCCGCCGCCCCGTCATCCTGGGCTCGCTGCTGCTGTATATCGCCGCCTCGATCGGTGGCGCCCTGGCGCCCACGCTGGGGGTGCTGCTGGTATGCCGCGTGCTGCAAGGGCTGGCGGCCGGCGCCGGTTCCGTGGTGGGCCGGGCCATCGTGCAGGACCGGTTCTCGGGCGGCGAAGCGCAAAAGATCCTGTCGCACGTGATGATGGTGTTCGGCCTGGCGCCGGCCATCGCGCCCGTGCTGGGCGGCTGGCTGCAGGTGAGCCTGGGCTGGCGGTCCATCTTCTGGTTCCTGGCCGGCTTCGGCGTGCTGATGTTTGTCGCCGTGCAGCGCGCGCTGCCGGAAAGCTTGCCGCAGCAGGCGCGCCACCCGTTCCACCTGGGCGCCATCGCCGCCAATTACTGGAAAGTGCTGTGCCACCGCCAGTTCCTGCTGCTGTCCGTGGCCATCGGCCTGAGCTTTGGCGGCTTTGCCCTCTACATCGGCTCGGCCGCCTATTTCGTCATCGACATCCTGCATTTGCCGGAGACGGCCTTCGCCTGGCTGTTCATCCCCCTCATCAGCGGCATGATCGTCGGCTCGGCGCTGGCGGCCAAATTTGCCCACCGCTACCGCCAGAGCACGCTGGTCTGGCTCGGATACGGGCTGATGGCGCTGGCCGCCGCCGCCAACATGGCCTATAACTACCTCTACCCGGCACAAGTGCCGTGGGCCGTGCTGCCGCTGTTCGTCTATTCGTTCGCGCTGGCGCTGGCCATGCCGCCGCTGACGATGATGGCGCTCAACCATTTCCCCAACAACAGCGGGCTGGCCTCGTCCATGCAGTCGTTCATCCAGATGCTGCTGTTTGCCCTGGTGTCAGGCCTGGTGGCGCCCTTGCTGTTCGACAGCGCCTTCAAGCTGGCCTGCGGCGTGATGGCCGGCCTGGTGACCAGCCTGGCGGCATGGTTGCTGGGCCAGCCGGCCCCCTCCGCAAGCTGAGAGGGCACTCACGGCCAAGGCGTGGGCGTGACATCGACGTACTGCGGGCCGCCTTCGGCCGGTTCCGGCACCTTGCCGCCCGGCATGGGATGACGCTCATCGGCCAGGGCCAGGATTTCCTGGCGCGCCGCCACGAAGTCGGCACTCGACAGGGGATGTTGTTTGTCGGGCCAGTTGTCGATGGCCCATTGCTGCAGCGCCTCGAACCGGCGCCACAGTTCGCCGACAAACTGCCGGCGCTGGTCGCTGTTGTCCATCATTCCTCCGCTTGTGAAGACGGGCCAGTATGTGGCAAGCTGCCGTCAAGATCGGTGCGATGCCGCACATGGTTGGCCCATGTGACCATCATACTGCAATCATGTGTGCCCTCGGCCGCCGGCAGGCTGAATTTCCCTCCACGCCGGCCAGCTAGTAGAATAGCAAGCTGCAAGGGGCATTGACAGCCCTCCCCGCCACCACGGAACCGACGATGCGACTGACTTCCTTCACCGATTACACGCTGCGCACGCTGCTGTACCTGAGCGCCCATCGGGATCGCCTGGTCACCATCCAGGACATCGCCGACGTCCATTCGATTTCGAAGAACCATTTGATGAAGGTGGTGTACCAGCTGGGCCAGTCCGGCATGGTGGAAACGGTGCGCGGACGCAACGGCGGACTGCGCCTGGGACGCGAGCCCAAGGACATCAACATCGGCCAGTTGGTGCGGGAAACGGAAACGGATTTCTACATGGCCGAGTGTTTCGACCGCGAGCACAACACCTGCCCGCTGACGGGCGATTGCCGCCTCAAGTCCGCCCTGGGCCAGGCCACCCGCGCCTACCTGGACGTACTCGACCGCCTGACCTTGCAGGACATGCTGCCCGGCGCCACGCCGCCGGCCGAGGGCGTGCCCATCGTCCTGCAACGCCGCAGCTGAGCCGCTACAGCGCCGCCGGGCTGGCGTGCCGGTCCGGGCCGGCCATGCGTGGCGCGGGCGCCTGGCCTTCCAGCACCGCCTTCAGGCGCCGCAAGGCTTCGGCCGACTCGGCCGTCACCTGGCGCCGCACGCGCAGCTGGTCGGCCAGCAGGAACAGCAAGTTGGGCCGCGCATACTCGAATTCACGCTCGAACAGCGTGCCGCCGTCCACGGCCGTAAGCCGGTAGCTGACCTTGCCGCTGCCCCCTTCCTCGATCCTGCCCGCGATGGCCCAGCGCTGCGGCGCCTGGCGCTGCACCACGGTCCAGCGCACCCGGCCCTGATAGCCGGCCACGATGAAATCCTCGTCCACCACTTCCCCCATGCGCAGCGAATGGTCGGTCGCGCCGGCCACGGCCAGCGACGAGGGATGCCAGCGCGGCCAGTTGCCCGGCGTGGTCACATAATCGAACACGGCGCCCGGACTGCGGGCGATGACGGCACTGTTGCGCACCGCGCCGGGCGGCAATGGCAATGGCGCCAGCAGCACGGCACCCAAGGCGACCAGCAGGACAATGCCTGACACGGGAACGCGGCGCATCTTGCCTCCTTCAAGTTGACGGTGTCAGACCGCCTTTTGGCTCAGCAACGGCAGCGACGCCATCAGATCGGAAAAACGCTGGCCCTGTATCATCACATGCTCGCGCAGCAGCTGCGCCGCCCGCTCGCCGTCGCCATGCACGATGGCTTGCACCACGCCGTCGTGCTCATCGTAGGAATTGGCCAGCCGGTCACGCACCCGCAACTGCAGGCGCCGGTACGGCCGCAGGCGCCGGTACAGCGCCCGCGTCTGTTCGATCAGGAACTGGTTGTGGCTTCCCGCGTAGATCGCTTCGTGGAATTCCTCGTTCTTGTAATAGTAATCGTCCGGCTCGTGCGCGTCACGCGCGCTCTTGCAAGCCTGGTGCGCGTCCAGCAAGGCTTGCTGCTCCCGCGGCGTCATGCGGCGCGCGGCCAGCCGGCCGCAGGTGGCCTCCAGTTCCGACATCACTTCAAACATTTCCACCAGCTGTTGCGGCCCCAGCTCGGCCACGATGGCGCCGCGGCGCGGGCGTATCACCACCAGGCCCATGGAGGCCAGCTGGATCAGTGTTTCGCGGATGGGCGTGCGCGAGACGCCGAAGCGGGCCGCCAGTTCTGTCTCGTCCAGGTGCTGGCCGGGCGACAGCGTGCCCACGGCGATCATTTCCTCTATCTGTTCGCGCAAGGTGGCCGAATGGTTCTTCATCGTGTGCAGTCAAAACGTGTATATGAGACTCCATTATAAAACGCGAATTTGGCTTGACAATGTATTTAATCAATATATTCTTGTATACACAAAGAAGATTATTGCATATTCAAATGCAAGTAACCGTGAGACCATCCTTGGAGGACGTATGAGTTCGATCAATCGCAGGGCCATGCTCGGTGCGCTGGCCACCAGCCCGCTGTGGCTGTCAACGGCGTGGGCGCAGCAAGCGACGACGCTGAAAATCGCGCATCAATTCCCCGGCGGCACCATCAACGAAGGCGACTTCCGCGACCGCCTGACCCGCATGTTCGCAGCCGAAGTGGAAAAGCGCAGCAAGGGTGCGCTCAAGTTCGAAATCTATCCCGGCTCTTCCCTGATGAAGACCAACGCCCAGTTCTCGGCCATGCGCAAGGGCGCGCTGGACATGTCGCTGGTGCCCCTGTCGTACGCGGGCGGCGAGGTGCCCGAGGTCAATATCGGCCTGATGCCGGGCCTGGTCACCACCTACGACCAGGGCTACGCCTGGAAGAACGCGGAAGTGGGCAAGGAACTGAACCGCATCCTGCTCGACAAGGGCATCGTCGTCGTCAGCTGGATCTGGCAGGCCGGCGGCATGGCCTCGCGCACCAAGCCCGTGGTCGAACCGGAAGACGCCAGGGGCATGAAGATACGGGGCGGCTCGCGCGAGATGGACCTGATCCTCAAGGCGGCCGGCGCGGCCGTCGTCACCCTGCCGTCGAACGAGATCTATGCCGCCATGCAGACCGGCGCCATGGAAGCGGCCCTCACCTCGTCCACTTCGCTGATCTCGTTCCGGCTGGAGGAAGTGTCGAAGGCGCTGACCACGGGCCGCGGCAGCGCCTACTGGTTCATGTTCGAACCGCTGCTGATGTCCAAGGCCGTGTTCGACCGCCTGAGCAAGGAACAGCAAGCCATCATCCTGGCCGTGGGCGGCGAGCTGGAAGCGTTCGCCCGCAAGTCGGCCCAGGCCGACGACGCGCAGGTGGCGGCCGTCTACGCCAAGAGCGGCGCCAAGGTGGTCGACCTGAGTGCGGCCACCGTCAAGAAGTGGCAGGCCATCGCCCGCACCACGGCCTGGAAGGACTACGGCGAGCGCAATGAAAACTGCGCCAGGCTGCTCAAGCTGGCGGAGAAGCTGCTATGAGCCACGGCTTCGAACTGGAGCCGCCCAAGGGACCGGCGCTGCCCGACAACGCCGCCCTGGGCGCGCTGGCCGGACTACTCAACCGCCTGAACGGGGCCTTGCTGCAGCTGGCCATGGGCGCGCTGGTGCTGACGGCCGTGATCCTGACCTATTCTGTCGTGTCGCGCTACTTCTTCCATGTACCGACCGACTGGCAGGACGAGGCGTCCGTATTCATGCTGGTGGGCGTGACCTTCTTCTGCACGGCCTATGTGCAGTCGTACCGGGGCCACATCGGCATCGAGGCGCTGGCCGCGCTGCTGCCGCGCGGCGTGAACCAGGCGCGCCTGTTCATGGTCGATGCCGTGTCCTGCCTGTTCTGCTGCTTCTTCTCGTGGAAGTCCTGGACCCTGTTCCATGAAGCGTGGCGCGACGGCCAGACCACCTCCTCCACTTTCGCCCCGCCGCTGTGGATACCGTACGCGATGATGGCGGCCGGCATGACGCTGCTCACGCTGCAGCTCCTGCTGCAAAGCGCCACCCGCCTGACCGACAAGCGGAGCGCCCCATGAGCGAACTGTCCCTGGGCGCCCTGTACGGCGCCGTGACCCTGGTGGTCATGTTCTCGGGCATGCCGATCGCCTTCGCGCTGGGCGTGGTGGCCACCGGTTTCATGTACTTCTTCATGCCCGCCTCCTCGCTCGACACGGTGACCCAGAACGTGTACGAGGAAATGGCGTCGATCACGCTGCTGTCCATCCCCCTGTTCATCCTCAAGGGCGCCGCCATCGGCAAGTCGCCGGCCGGCAAGGACTTGTACTCGGCCATCCACACCTGGCTGCACAAGGTGCCGGGCGGGCTGGGTATCGCCAACGTGTTCGCCTGCGCGCTGTTCGCCGCCATGGCCGGCTCCTCGCCGGCCACCTGCTCGGCCATCGGCTCGGCCGGCATTCCCGAGATGCGCAAGCGCGGCTACTCGCCCGGTTTCGCGGCCGGCATCATCGCCGCCGGCGGCACGCTGGGCATCCTGCTGCCGCCGTCCATCACCATGATCCTGTACGCGGTGGCGGCCGAGCAGTCGCTGGGCCGGCTGTTCCTGGCCGGGATAGGACCGGGCCTGCTGCTGGTGGTGCTGTTCGCCGGCTATGCCGTCTACCGCGCCCGCAAGGAGTACCGCGCCGCGCTGGCGATCTATCAACAGGGCGGCACCAAGTCGGCCTACCTGGAGGACGAGCATTTCACGCTGGGACAAAAGGTGGAAATGCTGCCGCGCGTGCTGCCCTTCATCATCCTGCTGATCGGCGTGATGGTGGCGCTGTACGGCGGCTTCGCCACGCCGTCGGAAACGGCGGGCCTGGGCGCGCTGCTGGCGCTGCTGCTGATCGCCGGCATCTACCGCGTGTGGCGGCCCAGGGACCTGGCGCCCATCCTGACTTCGACCATCAAGGAGTCGACCATGCTGCTGCTGATCATCGGCATGTCGCTGTTCTATTCCTACGTGATGAGCTACCTGCACATCAGCCAGTCGGCCGCCAACTGGGTGGTCGCCATGCACCTGTCCAAGTGGGTGCTGCTGGGCGTGATCCTGCTGATGGTGATCGTGTTCGGCTTCTTCCTGCCGCCCGTGTCGATTATCCTGATGACGGCGCCCATCATCCTGCCGCCGCTGAAAGCGGCCGGCTTCGACCTGATCTGGTTCGGCATCGTCATGACGGTGGTGATGGAAATGGGCCTGATCCACCCGCCCGTGGGACTGAATATCTTCGTCATCAAGAACATCGCGCCCGACATCCCGCTCAAGGACGTGATCTGGGGCGTGATGCCGTTCCTGCTGCTGATGTTTGCGGCAGTACTGCTGTTGTGCGTATTTCCCGGCATTGCCACCGGCCTGCCGGCCATGATCATGGGAGCCCAATGATGAATACCCCGCGCGTGTGGAACACGCTGCAGGTGAACCGCGCCGGACGCCTGCAAAGGGCGCGCACGGCGCTCGGCCACGACCTGGCCGGCAAGGCCCTGCCCGCACACCGCATCGCCGACCTGCTGCATGCGGTGCTGGAACACGGCGACCGCGTCTGCCTGGAAGGGAACAACCAGAAGCAGGCCGACTTCCTGGGCCAGGCGCTGGCCGGGCTGGAGCCGGAGCGCGTGCACGACCTGCACATGCTGCTGTCGGTGCTGGCCCTGCCGGAACACCTGGACGTGTTCGAACGGGGCGTGGCCTCGCGGCTGGACTTCTCGTTTTCCGGCCCGCAGGCAGTGCGCGTGGCGCAGCTGGTGGCGGCCGGCAAGCTCAATATCGGCGCCATCCACACCTATCTGGAACTGTTCGGCCGCTACTTCGTCGACCTGCCGCCGCGCGTGGCGCTGGTGGCCGCCGAAGCGGCCGACCGCCACGGCAACCTGTACACGGGGCCAAACACGGAAGACACGCCGGCCATCGTGGAAGCGACCGCGTTCAAGAACGGCATCGTGATCGTGCAGGTGAACCAGATCGTGGACCAGCTGCCGCGGGTGGACATTCCGGGCGACTGGGTCGACTTCGTCGTGCAGTCGCCCCGTCCCTACTATATCGAACCGCTGTTCACGCGCGACCCGGCGCAGATTTCCGAGATCCAGGTGCTGATGGCGATGATGGCCATCAAGGGCATCTACGCCGAATACCAGGTCGAGCGGCTGAACCACGGCATCGGCTTCGACACGGCCGCCATCGAACTGCTGCTGCCGACCTATGCCGCCTCGCTCGGCCTGCAGGGCAAGATCGCCCGCCACTGGGCGCTCAATCCGCATCCGGCGCTGATCCCGGCCATCGAATCGGGCTTCGTCGAATCGATCCACTCGTTCGGCTCGGAGCTGGGCATGGAGCAGTACATCCGCGCCCGGCCCGACGTGTTCGCGGTGGGGCCGGACGGCTCCATGCGCAGCAACCGCGCCCTGTGCCAGGCGGCCGGCCACTACGCCTGCGACATGTTCATCGGCTCCACCCTGCAGATCGATTTGCAGGGCAACTCATCGACCGCCACGCTGGGACGCATCGCCGGTTTCGGCGGCGCGCCCAACATGGGCGCCGACGCGCGCGGCCGGCGCCATGCCAGCCCCGCGTGGCTGAAGGCGGGCCAGCAGGCGCGGGCCGGACGCAACGTCATCCCGCGCGGCCAGAAACTGGTGGTGCAGATCGTGGAAACCTTCCGCGAACACATGCACCCGGCCTTCGTCGACCGGCTCGACGCCTGGGAGCTGGCCGAGCAGTCCGGCATGGCCATCCCGCCGGTGATGATCTACGGCGACGACCTGACCCACATCCTGACCGAGGAAGGCATCGCCAACCTGCTGCTGTGCCGCAGCGACGAGGAACGCGAGCAGGCCATCCGCGGCGTGGCCGGCTACACGCCCGTGGGGCTGGCGCGCGACCACCGGATGGTGGAGAATCTGCGCGACCGCGGCATCATCCGGCGCGCCGAGGACATGGGCATCGACAAGCGCCTGGCCACGCGCGACCTGCTGGCGGCACGCACGATGAAGGACCTGGTGCGCGCCTCGGGCGGCCTGTACGACCCGCCCAAGCGCTTCCGCAACTGGTAGGCGTCTGGCAGGCATCTGGTCGCTTAGGCAAACAAAACAAGGAAGATTATGGAAACCCTGAACTATCGGTTCGAACAAGGCGAGCGGCGCCTGACCCTGCCGCCGCAGCTGGCAGGCGTGGTCGGCTCCGGCAACCTGGAAGTGCTGATCGAGGCGGCGCCGCTGCAAGGCGCCTGCACCATCGAAATAAAGACTGCGGCCGTGGGCTTCGGCCCGATCTGGGAAGCGGTGATGCGCGACTTCCAGCAACGCTGGCGCCTGGCCGATGTGCGCATCTCCATCAACGACATGGGCGCCACGCCGGCCGTGGTCAGCCTGCGCATGGACCAGGCCGTGCAATCGATGCTGGAGGCGCCATGAGCAGCTATCTGGAAGCGACGGCGCGCGAACGCCTGCGCGACCTGTTCGACGCGGGCAGCTTCGAGGAATTCGTCGCGCCCGTGCAGCGCGTCGTCAGCCCCCACCTGGCGCAGCTCAACGCGCCCGTCGCGTTCGACGACGGCGTGGCCGTGGGCCGCGCGAAACTGAACGGCATGCCCGTCTACACGGCCGCGCAGGAAGGCGGCTTCATGGGCGGCGCCGTGGGTGAAGTGCATGGCGCCAAGCTGGTCGGCCTGCTGCGGCGCGCCGCCCAAGAACGGGCGGCGGCCGTCGTGCTGCTGCTCGAATCGGGCGGCGTGCGCCTGCATGAAGCGAACGCCGGCCTGATCGCCGTATCGGAAGTGATGCGGGCCCTGCTCGACACGCGCGCCGCCGGCGTGCCGGTGGTAGTACTGGTGGGCGGCTCCAACGGCGCCTTTGGCGGCATGGGCATCGTGGCGCGCTGCGCCAACGTGGTGGTGATGTCAGAGGAGGCGCGGCTGGCCATGTCGGGGCCGGAAGTGATCGAAACGGCCAACGGCGTGGAGGAATTCGACGCGCGCGACCGCGCACTGGTGTGGCGCACCACGGGCGGCAAGCACCGCTACCTGCTGGGCGACTGCCAGATGCTGGTGGCCGACGAGATGGCCGCCTTCCGTCAGGCGGCGCAGGACGCCATCGCCGCCTGCGCCGGCGCGCCGGTGGAACTGACGCTCGAAGCGCTGGAACAGGAGCAGCTGCTGCTGGCGCAACGCATCGAACGCTTTGGCGCGCTGCGCGATCCGGAAGATATCTGGCGCGCGCTGGGCATGCCCGACCCGCAACAGATCCCCATGCTCGAAGCACGGGCCTTCATCGACGCCGCCGCGGCGCATCGACTGGGAGCGAAATAATGGAATGGACAGCATTGGCAGCAGCCTTGTTCCCGCAAGGGCACGCCATCACGGAACAGGATCACTTCCTGAGCGGCACCGCGCAGGTGGAGGATCAAACGGTGGCCGTGATCGGCACCACGGATCACGCGCCCATCGGGGTGGAGATCGCGCTGGCGCAAGCCCAGGCCGTGCTGCGCACGGTGCGCGACGCGCCGGGCCGCCCCATCCTGCTGCTGGTCGACACCCAGGGCCAGCGCCTGCGCCACCGCGACGAAATGTTGGGCATCAACAGCTACATGGCCCACCTGGGCAAGTGCGTGGAGCTGGCGCGCCGGCGCGGCCATCGCATCGTCGCGCTGGTGTACGACCAGGCGCTGTCCGGCGGCTTCCTCACCAGCGGCCTGATGGCCGATGCCTGCTACGCCCTGCCCGACGCCACCATCCGCGTCATGGGCCTGCCCGCCATGGCCCGCATCACCAAGGTGCCGGAAGCCGTGCTGACGGAGCTGGCGCGCAGCAATCCTGTATTCGCGCCGGGGCCGGAAAACTATCTGCGCATGGGCGGCCTGGAAGGTATCTGGCATGGCGACCTGGCCGCCGCGCTGGCCACGGCCCTGGCCGAAGCCGATCCGGCAGACCGGCGCAGCGCGCTGGGCCTGGCACGCGGCGGCCGCCAGCTGGCGCAGCCGGTCGCCGCCGCTGTGAAGGGGGATGGCCATGTTCGGGCGGCATGAGCTGGTCTGGCTGAACGCGGACGGCTGGCGCAGCGCGCGCGAGCGAGCAAGCGCCCCGCCCGCCCACGCGGACGCGCTCGCGCGCTGGCAGCGCGAGGATTGGCCGCTGGTGGCGCGCCGCCGCGACGGCGATGCCGGCACGGAGGAAGTATGCCTCGGCCTGCCCTTGCCGCCTGACGCCGATGGCGGCAACAAGGTGCGCATCGCGCTGCGGATCAACCGTAGCGGCGTGGCGCGCCACACTGCGCCGCTGCCGCTTGCGGCGCTGTCCCCATCGCCATGGCCCGACCTGTTGGCCGGACTGGCACGCGACGCCGGCAGCCTGCCGCTGCGCGTGTACGGTTCGCTGGCCATGCAGGCGCTGACCGGGCTGTCCTATGTCACCGCGCGCTCCGATATCGACCTGCTGGCCTATCCAGCCACCGGCCGGCAGTTGCACGCGGCGCTGGCGCTGCTGTCGCAATACGCCACCCGCCTGCCGCTGGACGGCGAATTGATCTTCCCGTCCGGGCAGGCCGTGTCCTGGAAGGAGTGGCTGCAAGCGAAACTGAGCCAGAGCCGGGTACTGGTCAAGGAGGCGCACGCCGTCCACCTGGCCGACCCGCAAACACTGCTGGCAACGCTGGAGCAGCCATGAAGTTCCCCGCCCAGACCATCCGCTTGCGCATGCCCAATGCGATGGCGGCCGCGTTCCCGCCGCCCAGCCCTGCCGATTGCACCGATCGTGCCGACGCGCAACGATGGCACGCGCACGACATCGCCTGCCTGGCCGTGCGCAGCCTGCACGCGGAGCTGTGCCTGTATCCCAAGCCCGGTCTCGTATCGCTGGTCGACAGCGGCAGCCATGACGACATGGATGCCGAGACATTCATGCGTAGCCTGTTCTCGCTGCGGCACTATTTCAAGCGCATCTGCCTGGCCGGCATGGACGATGCGCCGTTTGCGCGCCTCAAGCAGCTTGGCATCGCGGCGGAAACGGCCATGCTGGCGGCCACGCGCGGGATCAACACGCACCGCGGCGCCATCTTCAGCCTGGGCCTGTTGTGCGCCGCTGCCGGACGTGCGCATGCCGGGCGCACGCCGATGTCTCCGATATCGCCGGAGTCGCTGCGGGCCACGCTGCTGCATCGCTGGCGCGACGAACTGGCTGCGCACGCCAACCCACCGTTGCAAGGTCCGGGCAACGCGCTGGCGGACGCCGCATCGCCTGGCATGCAGGACGCCGCGCCGGGCCTGAGCAACGGGCTGCGCGTGGCGATCCAGCATGCAGCCGCCGGCGCCCGCGAGGAAGGCGCGCGGGGACTGCCGTCCGTGTTCGAAGTCGGATTGCCGGCGCTGCAGGCCACGCTGGCGCGCGGCGGGGGCATGCACCGCGCCCGCGTGGATGCCCTGTACGCGCTGATGGCCCACGTCAGCGACACCAACATCTATCACCGCGCCGGGCCGCAAGGCGCGCAGACGGTACGCGCCGCCGCGCAACGCTTCCTGGCGCTGGGCGGCACGGCCAACCCCGGCTGGCGCCTGGAAGCAGAACAGCACCATCGCCGCTTCAAGGCGCAGCGCCTGTCGCCGGGCGGCGCGGCCGACCTGCTGGCGGCGACCTGCCTGGTCCATGCCATCGCCTGCCGGGACGCGCGATGAGAACGCGCCTGCTGTTGCTGTGCCCCGGCCAAGGCAGCCAGCACACCGCCATGTTCGAGCTGGCGCGCAGCGACGCGCGAGCGGCCGCCCTGCTGGAGCGGCTGGAACTGCCCCCGCTGACGGGCGACATCTACGGCAACCGCAATGCCCAGCCCCTGATCGTGGCCGCCGCCCTGGCCATGTGGGAAGCCGTGCGGCCGTTCGCGCCAGCGCCCGCCCTGGTGGCCGGCTACAGCATCGGTGAACTGAGTGCCTACGGCGTGGCCGGCGCGCTGACGCCGGACGACGCCATTGCGCTGGCCGCCACGCGCGCCCGCCTGATGGACGCCTGCCTTGACACCCATCCCGGCCAGGCGCTGCTGGCCATCGCCGGCCTGCCGCTGGCGCGCATCGGCGCGCTGGTCGCGGACCGGCAATACTTCATCGCCATCGAAACGGCGGAAGACAGCTGCATCGCCGGCGGTCCGGCCGCCGCGCTTGTATCGCTGGAGCAGACGCTGGCCGCAGCCGGAGCACGCTGCACGCGCCTGCCCGTGCAGGTGGCCTCGCACACGCCCTACATGGCGCCGGCCGTGGCGCCGTTCGCGGCCGCCCTGCATGCCACGCCGTTCGCGCCCATGCAGGCGCCCGTGCTGGCCGGCGTAGATGCGGTGGCCGTCCGCGGCAAGGCACCGGCGGTGGAACAGCTGTCGCGCCAGTTGGCCGAAACCATACACTGGCAAAGCTGCATGGATGCCTGCGCCGAAGCGGGCATCACGCTGGCGCTGGAACTGGGGCCGGGGTCGGCGCTGTCGCGCATGTTGCAGGCGCGCCATCCGCACATCGCCTGCCGTTCCGTGGCGGACTTCCGCAGCCTGGCCGGCGTGCGCGCGTGGCTGGAGCGCGAGTCCGGTCATACCACATGAACTGCCCCGTCGACGCTGCCGGGGGTGGCAAAATGCAGTCCGCTGTCCTAGCCGCGCAGATGCTGGTTGGCCCAGGCCACGATATTGGCGGCATCCATGGCGCCCGGCTGGCGCGCCACTTCCCGCCCGTTGCGGAACAGCGCCAGCGTGGGGATGCTGCGGATGGCATAGCGGGCAGCCAGTTCCTGCGCCTCCTCCGTGTTGAGCTTGACGACGCGGAACGCCGGTTCCAGCCGCTGCGCGGCCTGCGCATAGAACGGCGCCATGGTCCGGCACGGCCCGCACCACGGCGCCCAGAAGTCGACCAGGACGGGAATATCGCTGCGCTCGATATGCTTCATGAAGCGGGCCGCCGACAGCTCCAGTGGCTGGCCCGTGAACAAGACCTTCTGGCACTTGCCGCAGACGGGCTCCTGCGCCAGGCGGGCCGCGGGCACCCGGTTGACGGCGTCGCAATGCGGGCAAACAATGTGCAACGATGAGCTGGAGTCGGCGGTCATGGCAGTGCCTTGTAAATTGACAGGGAACACATGCAAGGTTAGCAGAATTTGGCGCCAAGGTGCGCCAGTCGCAAGCTGTCCGCGCCCGGTGCCGCCGCACGCCCGCTATGAAGCAGGCCGGACTATCGGTATGATGTGGGGGTCACTGTCAGCTTCCAGCGGCCGCGGTCAGGCCCCAGCCCTCAGGCGGAGAACGCTATGGAATACATCAACACGGAACGACTGCGCATCGGCTACCGCGAACACGGCGTGCCGGACGGCGAGCCCCTGGTCCTGCTGCACGGCTGGCCCGACGACATCCACACCTGGGACCAGCTGGTCCCCACGCTGGCCAGCGTAGGCTACCGTGTCATCGTGCCGTTCTTGCGCGGCGCCGGCGAAACCCGCTTCCTCGATCCCCACACGCCCCGCAGCGGCCAGCTGAGCGCGCTGGCGCAGGACTTGCTGGACCTGGCCGACGCCCTGCGCCTGCCGTCATTCACCGTCATCGGCCACGACTGGGGCGCCCGTGCCGCCTACAACGCGGCCCTGCTGGCGCCGCAGCGGGTGCGGCGCTGCATCGCCCTGTCCGTCGGCTGGGGCACCAACGATGCGACCCAGGCGCTGAGCCTGGAACAGGCCCGCAACTACTGGTATCACTGGTACATGGCGACGGAACGGGGCGCCGACGCCGTGCGCAAGGAACGGCGCGAACTGGCCTGCCTGCTGTGGCAGACATGGGCGCCGGACTGGCAATTTACCCAGGCCGAGTTCCGCAGCACGGCCCACTCGTTCGACAATCCCGACTGGCCCGCCGTCACCCTGCATTCCTACCGTCACCGCTGGGGCTTCGTGGCCGGCGATCCCTACTACGCGCAGCAGGAAGCGGCCCTGCGGCAAAACAGCGTGATCGGCGTGCCGACCCTGCTGCTGCATGGCGAGCAGGATGGCGCCAACGGCGTGGCCACGTCGGCCCACAAAGAACACCTGTTTTCCGGTCCTTACACACGCCTGGTATTGCCCGGCGCAGGCCACTTCCCCCAGCGGGAACAGCCGGAGGTCGTGGCCGGTCACATCATGAACTGGCTGCGCGAAACACCGTAACAGCGCCGGGCCGCAGCCGGGGTTGCGATCAGGGCTGCAATCAGGGTCGCAACCAGGGCTACGGCCCCGGTGGCGGCCCGGACCGCAGCGGGCGCCGTCCACGGCCGCCGGTCAGGTCTCCTTGCGCGCCCCCTGCTTGCCGCCAGCGCTGGACGTGGCGCCCTGCTGCATACCCGCCCCTGCCGAACTGCCGCCCTGCATGCTGGACTGGGTTTCGCGCCCTTCCATGCCGTCGCCATGGGTGCTCTGCAGGGTCGACGAGCCGCGCATTTCGTTGCCGCGCGCGGCCTGCCGCATGCCGCTGTCGGCCAGCCGCTCGAACGGATCGGTGAACTTGCGCATGGCGTCCTGCTGGTTGCGCATGGTCTTTTCCGTCTCTTCGCTGGCCACGCGGGCCACCTCGTCGGCCAGGGCCTTGGCCGTGCGGCTCGTTTCGGCCACGTGCTCCTCGGCCACCTTGGCCAGGTCCACGTGGGTGTCGGCCGCGATGCGCGACACATGCTGCTGGTAGGCGCGCAGCTTTTCCGCCGCCGGCTGGGCGTGGGCGGCGGCCGCCGCCAGCAGCTCGGTCGGACGGCAGGCCGTCAGCATCTGCTGGCCGGTCACGGTGCTTTCCTCGAGCATGGTCTGCGCCAGTTGCAGGTTCAGGTCGCTGTACTGCTGCATCGTGCGGAACAGGGATTTGGACATATCGTTAAAGTACGACAATTGCGCCTCCAGGTGGGTCTTGGCGGCGGGGGTTACGGTTTGCTGAAATGGATACATGGATGCCTCGAATGGTCTGGATGGTGGGTGGATGAGTTAACGGCATTTCCCGTTTGCCGGGGTGGCCGGCAGTCGAACCGGGTAGCACTTCGCGGTTGGAGCGCGAGAGACAAGGCTACGTTAGCAGCACCTTCAAGGCATGATCTGTATCAAACGTGCGGGCCTTCGCCATGGCCGCCGCAAGCGTGCCCAAACGACGCCGGGGCCAGCGCGCGGTCCGGCGTCTTCGGCGTGAAGGCGCACGGCCACGCGCTGGCCCCGGCCAGTCGCGCATGCGGGCTGTAGCTTACTTGAACAGCACCACGGCCTTCTGCAGCGTGATCCACACGCCGATGCATAAGGGAATGCCGACCGCCATCCACGCCAGCAGCGTGGCCGCCGGACTGGTGACCGTGCCGGCCGCGGAGGCGCCACCCATGACCGCGCCCGCCTCGCGCTCGTGCGCCAGTTTCTTCTCCGCGGCCAATTCCGCCTCGCTCATGAAATACCTGGCGGCCACCGGGCGCACCAGGGCATTGCACAGCAAGCCCAGCAGGATCAACCCGGCCAGCACGTACATGGTGATGTCGTACGCCTGCGCCTTCGGCACGCCGTGCGCGAGCTGGTATTCGCGGATGTAGTTGACGAGGATGGGACCCAGCACGCCGGCCGCCGACCACGCCGTCAGCAGGCGGCCGTGGATGGCACCCACCATCTGGGTGCCGAACAGGTCGGCCAGGTAGGCCGGCACGGTGGCAAAACCGCCGCCGTACATCGACAGGATGACGCAGAAGAAGATCACGAACAGGGCCAGCTGGCCGTTGTGCGCCATCGACGGAATCGATGCATACAGCCCGAAGCCCAGCACGAAGAACACGAAATAGGTCGCCTTGCGGCCGATGTAGTCCGAGCACGACGCCCACAGGAAGCGGCCGCCGATATTAAACAGCGACAGCAGGCCCGTGAAGCCGGCCGCAATGGCGGCGATCTGGCCTTTCTGGGCCGCGTCCAGCTCGTTGAACGACAGGTTCACGCCCAGCAGCTGGCCACCGAATACTTCCTGCAGCAGGGGCGAAGCCATGCCCAGGATGCCGATGCCGGCCGACACGTTCAGGCACAGCACGCCCCACAACATCCAGAACTGGGGAATGCGCCACACCTTGCTGGCGTGCACGTGGCGGCTGGTGATCATGGCGGCGCCGGCCTTGGCGGCGGGCGGCGTCCAGCCGGCCGGTTTCCAGCCTGCCGGCGGCACACGGTAGGCCAGCGCCCCGCCCAGCATGAACACGAAGTAGATGGCGGCCAGGGCCAGGAAAGTTTCCCACACGCCCACCGAGGCAGGCGTGGCGAAGAACTTCATCAGCTTGTCGGCCAGGGGCGCGCCTATCATGGCGCCGCCGCCGAAGCCCATGATGGCCATGCCGGTGGCCATGCCGCGCCGGTCCGGGAACCACTTGATCAGGGTCGACACGGGCGAAATATAGCCCAGCCCCAGGCCGATGCCGCCGATTACGCCCGAGCCCAACCACATCAGCCAGATCTGGTGCACATAGACGCCCAACGCCGAAATCACCAGGCCGCCGCACCAGCACACGGCCGACACGACGCCGGCCTTGCGCGGGCCGGCATGCTCCAGCCAGCCGCCCCACAGGGCCGCGGCCGAGCCGAGGAAGACGAAGAACATCGTGTACATCCAGCCCAGCATGGAAATCTTCCAGTCGCAGCTGCTGGAGAAGATTTCAGCCATCAGGCTCAGGTCCGGCGCGCAGGCCAGCGATTCCTTGATGCCCAGCGCCCGCGACAGCGGCAACCAGAATACGGAAAAGCCGTAAGCCATGCCGATGCACAGGTGGATCGCCAGCGCGGCCGGCGGCACCAGCCAGCGGTTGAAGCCCGCCCCCGCCACCGTGCGCTCCTTGTTCAGGAAATTAAAAATAGCCATGTATTCCTCCCATGATTGTTATGCAACTTTAGGAGGGCGGGAGGTTAGCACAGGAATTACTAATTATGAAAACATGTTTTGTATCAACTTTGTTTCAGATTACTCTTGCGCTAACAACGGCAATAGTATTGGCAAGGACTGGCCACTTTGGACGATGGGGAAACTGTTAAATGGCACAAGCTGTGGACCAGGATGGGGACCACCATTGGCCCGCCTCTGACCGGTCACAGGGGCAGCGACAGCTGCGGCGCCGCTTCCGCCTGGGATTCCACCGGTTT
>JAZJZQ010000455.1:0-10562 GCA_040389625.1 Pseudomonadota bacterium
CGCCAGCGGGTAAGATAGCGGCCATGGAACTGCTCACCGACATCATCCTGCGGGCCGGCAAATCGGCCGTGGAACTGGCTTTCTTTATCCTGCTGCCCGTGATGGTGGTGATGCTGTCGCTGATGCGCCTGCTCGAAGCGAAAGGCATCCTGGACTGGCTGGTGGCGCGCCTGGCGCCGCTGCTGCGTCCGCTGGGCCTGACGGGGCTGTCCATCTTCGCCATGCTGCAGGTCAGCTTTGTCAGCTTCGCCGCGCCCATCGCCACGCTGGCCATGATGGACCAGCGCGGCGCCTCCGACCGGCACCTGGCCGCCACCCTGGCCATGGTGCTGGCCGCGGCCCAGGCCAACATTTCCATCCCCATGACGGCCATGGGGCTGCATTTCGGTTTCACCTTGCTGTGGGCGCTCGTCGGCGGGCTGGCCGCATCGGCCTCGACCTACTACCTCTACGGGCGGCGCCTGAACGGGACGGAAGTGGGCGTGGACCAGTCCGTGCCCCATCCCGTGGCCGAGGATGCCAAGGGCGTGCTGGACGTGATCAACCGGGCCGGGGCCGAATCGTTCCGCATCGCCGTGGCCGCGCTGCCCATGCTGATCCTGGCGCTGGTGGCGGTGACCATGTTGCGTTCGGCCGGCGCCATCGACCTGTTGTCGCGGGCCCTGGCCGCGCCCATGGCCTGGCTGCGGCTGGATCCGGCCATGCTGCTGCCGGCCGTGACCAAGTTCCTGGGCGGGGCCACGGCGTGGATGGGGGTGATGGCGGAAATGATGCGGCACGGCGCGGCCGATGCGGCCATGCTCAACCGCAGCGCCGGCTTCCTGCTCAATCCGTTCGACCTGCCCGGCGTGGCCATCCTCATTTCCTCGGGGCGGCGGGTGGCGGCCGTGTGGCGGCCCGCCGCGCTGGGCGCCTGCACCGGCATCGCGCTGCGCACGGCGGCCCACTTGCTGCTGGCCTGAGCGGCGGCGCCGTTTGCTGCGCTGCGCCATGGCGACCGTTGCGACTTGACTTACAATGTGCGCGCGGCAATTATCCGGACCGCACTTATCCCCTTTACGCCTACAGGATCCCATGAAGAAAATGTACCCAACCTTCGCCGCAACCGCCATGGCCCTCGGCCTGGCGCTGGCCTTTCCCGCCCACGCCGGCAGCGCCACAAGCGCGCCGCTGGTGCAGGAAGCCCCGCTGCGGGCCCACCTCGCCTTCCTCTCCAACGACGTGCTGGAAGGGCGCGGCACCGGCCAGCGCGGCGCCGATCTCACCGTCGCCTACCTGGAGACGCAGGCCCTGGCTGCGGGCCTGAAGCCGGGCAACGGCAACAGCTATCGCCAGTCCGTCAAGATCGCCGGCGTGGTGGCCCAGCCCGACCAGAGCTCGCTGCACCTGACAGCGGGCGGCCAGCCGCTGGCCATCAAGTTCGGCGACGATTGGGTGTGGGCGCCGGGCGATGCCCAGGGCACGCACGCGTTCAACGCGCCGCTGGTGTTTGTCGGCTACGGCGTCACGGCCTCGGAAGAGGGCTGGGATGACTACAAGGGCCAGGATGTGACGGGCAAGCTGCTGGTGATGATGGTCAACGATCCGCAGCCGACGGCCGAGCAGCCCAACCGCTTCGCCGGCAAGGGCCTGACTTATTATGGCCGCTGGACCTACAAGTTCGAGGAAGCCAAGCGCCGCGGCGCGGCCGGCGTGCTGCTGATCCACACGGACGCCAGCGCCACCTACGGCTGGAGCGTGGTGCAGCACAGCTGGGCCGGCGTGGAACGCTTCCAGCTGGCCGAAGGCGCCACCGGCACGGCGCTGCAAGGCTGGATGACGGACGCCACCGCGCGCGCCCTGTTCAAGGCAGCCGGCCAGGACCTGGACCAGCTGCGTGCCGCCGCCGAGCGCAAGGACTTCCAGCCGATGGCCCTGAACGCCACGCTGGACGGCGAAATGAAGGCCGCCGTGCGCAAGGTCGAGCAGTTCAACATCGCCGGCGTGGTGCCGGGCACCGATCCCAAGCTCAAGGATGAAGTGGTGATCTACAGCGCCCACTGGGACCACCTGGGCAAGCAAGGCGACAGCGGCGACACCATCTACAACGGCGCCGTCGACAACGCTTCCGGCTCGGCCGCGCTGCTGGCCATGGCCAAGGCGGCCGTGCAGGCGCCGGCCAAGCGTAGCCAGATGTTCCTGTGGGTGGCGGCCGAAGAACAGGGCCTGCTGGGCAGCGCCGCCTATGCCGGCGCGCCCCTGTGGCCGTTGGCCAGGACGGCCGCCAACCTGAACCTGGACAGCCTGAACTTTGTCGGCCAGACGCGCGACATCGGCACCGAAGGCAGCGAGCGTACGGAACTGGGCAAGCTGGCCGTGATCGCCGCCAAGGGCATGGGCATGCACATCGCCGTGTCGGAGCCGGACCTGATCGGCGGCTACTTCCGCAGCGACCACTTCAACTTCGCCAAGGCCGGCGTGCCGGCATTCTCGATCGACGCGGGCCGCGAGTTCATCCGCGATCCGCAAGGCTCGAAGGCCAAGGTCGACGCCTACCAGCAGCGCTACCACCAGGTGACGGACGAGTATGACGCCAGCTGGGACCTGTCGGGCATGACCCAGCAAGCCCAGTTCACGCTGAACCTGGGCCGGCTGGTGGCCAACGCGCCCAAGATGCCCGCCTGGCAAGCCGGTGACGCCTTCGGCAAGGCCCGCGCCGCCAAATAAGCCCAGCCGGTCCGCCGGCCAGGCAAAATAAAGGGGGACGTAACACGATTAAAAACCGTGTTACGTCCCCCCCTTTTTTCGCAAACCGTGTTACGTCCCAGGTTTTTCGGTCAGTGGTGGAACGAGAGCGAGATTACGGTGCCCGTCAGGTCGATGCCCTTGATGGCGATGCTGCCGAAGCTGGGGCCGTCCGAGCCGCGGATGCGGATGTTGTTGAAGTTCATTTCGCCGATCGAGGTGGGCAGGCTCAACGTCAGCGAGCCGTCCTTGTTGATGGTGGCGGCCGCCTTGCTGGGGTCGTACAGCACGTTCTTCATCGTCACGTCCGACTCCAGGAAGCCGAGCACGGGATTGACGATCTTGGCCATGTCGCCAATGATCTCCAGGCCGTTGCTCTTGACCGATTGCTTGACCTGCGACACCAGGTCTTCGCTCAAGCCCTGGGCCGCCGTGTCGCTCAGCTCGTCCTCGGTCAGCATTTGCAGGCCCGATTGTTCCTTGCGCAGCGTGACGGGGGTGGTCACGGCCAGCGTGGGCAGCACTTCGGCCGCGTACGTTTCCAGCGGCGCCAGCAACGAGGTGGCGATGGCCGCCGCCATCCGCAGGTTGCGCTGGGTGCGCAGGATGTCGTGGATGTGCTCATGGGTGATGATGTCCCACTCGGCGAAAATGTCACCGAGGCGCTGGCCCGTGTTGCGCTGGTGTTCAATCGCGCGGTCCAGCTGTTCCTGCGTAATCAGCTTCTTCTTGACGAGCAGCTGACCGAACATTGATTTGTGGTGGTTGGTAGACAGCCATCCCATGGCGTACTCCCCTTCGTCGTGGTTAGGGTGGATCGAAATGCCGCGCCGCGGCCTGTGTCAGCTCAGGCCGAGCGGCGCAGCGGCGGCAACAGGGCCGGTTCCTGCGGTCCCGGCTGGTGGGCCAGGTGCACGATGTCCGACGGCGCCATGCCGAACCAGCGCTTGCAGGCCCGGTAGAACGCGCTGGGCTCGGAAAAGCCCAGCTGGAAACTGAGCATCTTGAGCGACAGCTCGCCGGCGCTCAACGACTGGCGCGCCAGTTCGCGCCGGGTGTCGTCCACCAGCGTGGTGAAGCTGGTGCCTTCCTCGGCCAGCCGGCGCTGCAGCGTGCGCTCGCTCATCATCAGCTGGGCCGCCACGTCGTCGCGATGGGGCGGCCCCTTGGGCAGCAGCGTGGCCAGCAAGCCTTGCACCTTGGCCGCAAAGGTGGGCGGCTCGGCGCGCGCCAGGCTGGCCAGCACGCGCTGGCCGCCGCCATCCTGCAGCGGCGGGTTGGGCGGCAGCGCCATCACCAGGTCGGCGTCGGAAAACTCCATCACGTTGTGCGGCATGCCGAACTTGACGGGGCAGCCGAACGTCTCCTCATAGGCGCGCGCATGGGCCTGGGCCGGCTGGGGGAAGGCGTATTCCACCGCCACCGGGGTGGCGTCGTCGCGCCCGGCCGCGCAGCGCAAGGTGCGCAGCAGCACGCACCAGACGAAGTCGTAGCGCTGCTGGGGCACTTCGCGCCGCGCGCCCGGCAGCACCAGGCCGACCCGGGTGTGGCCGTGGCACCGTTCTATCGTGCTTTGCACGGTGGGCGAGACCAGCATGATGTGGCCCATCACGCCCAGCCAGCCGAGCCGGTGCGGGGTCGATACCTTCAACCCCAGCAAGGGGTCGCCCGATTTTTCCACCAGCAATTCCCACAGGTGGCTGAGCTTGTCGGACAGGGTGAGGGCGTCGCAGGCCAGGCCGTCGCCTTCGTTCAGGCCGGCTTCGGCGAACAGGGCGTCGGCCTCGACGCCGGACTGGGCCAGGCGCGACTTGACGCCGCGGACCAGGTGCAGGGCAGAGGAGTAAGTCATGGCAAGGCCTCCGGCGAGGTCGATGGGGCGCGCTGGGCGCCGCGGGCAGTGTACGTGGACAAGTTGAACCTCCTGTGTGTCACCACTGTGAAAACATGCACGATACGGACGTGAAGCGGATGCGGGGGCGCGGCATCACCGCCTCAGGGCGTGACGGCCGCGCGCAGGCGCAGGCCGATCTTTTCCGTCAACCCTTTCATCTTGGCGTCGATCACGGCGCGGCTGTCGGCCGCCACCCCTTCGCCCAGCTTGCGCTGCATTTCCGGCACCATGGCCTCGAACTTGGCCTTGACGGGCGACTCGAGGATGGCCAGCAGCTGGCGCAGCTCGTCTTCCGTGAAGCGCTCGGCCAGGATGGGCGCCACCGTGGTGGGGATCAGCTTGTCGGCGCTGGCGCGCGTGATGGGAGTGGCCTCGTCCATGAACTTGCGCGCTTCCGAGACGATGTCGGTCATGGCCGCGTCGCGCTTGTCGGGGGCGGCGCGCCCTTGCAGCATGGCGCGCGCCTGCTGCACGGCGTCGGCCACGGGGGCTTGCAACATGGACTGGCCGATGCTGTCGACCTTCCACAGCTGCACGATCTTGTTGATCAGTTCCTGCTTGGCCGGCGTGATGGCGGCGGCCGGCGCGGCCGGCGCCGCGGGCGCGGCGGCCAGCACGGCGCTGCCGGCGCTGGCGCCGCACAGGGCCAGCGCCGCAATCATGGTCTTGAGGGTAGGTGTCATAGTCACTCCTTGAAAAATGCCGTTGCGCCGGTTCAGAAGCGCTCGTTCAGCTCGAAGCCGAAATAGCGCACGTGGATGTCGCCCTTCACATCGAGCCCGGCATAGGGGTTGTAGATGATGTTGAGGAAGGTGTTGCAGTTCATGTTGCAGGACGAATTGGCCGGGTTGTTGAACTTGCCCGTCATATAGGAACCCGTCAGGCTGAGGTCGGTGTTCTTGCTGAGCTTGAAGTTCAGGCCGGCGCTCAGCAGCTTGGTGTCGGGCAGCGGCGCCAGCAGGTCGATCTTGTCGGACGGGATGGACGACTTGCGCGGCTCGTAGCCAAAGCGCAACGTCAGCCGCCGGGTGGGGAACAGTTGCAGGCCGTAAGCGAAATTGACCATGCTCTTGTAGCCGCGCGGAATGGTCAGCTTGCCCGAATCGGGGATGCCGTACAGGCGCGCCACTTCCAGCAGGCGCACGCTCTGGTCGAACTGGAACGTCAGCGCACTCCATTCCTTCCAGTTGGCATAGCTGGCGTCCACGTTCAGCTGCACCAGCTCGATGGGCCGTAGCTTGATGCCCAGTTGCACGTGGTAGGGGAAGGGGATGGTGGCCGACATATTGCCCTTCTGCACCGCCGGGATTGACGACGGGAAGCCCAGCACGGCGCCGGCGATGGGGCCCAGCAGGCTGGAGTTCAAGCCTTGCACGAAGTTGCGCAGCATGGGGTCGGCGTTGAACTGGTAGGTGCCCGTGAAATGGGTGTTGGAGCCGCCCTGGTAGACGGCGCCCAGGGCGAACCATGGCCGCGGTTCCCACAGCACGCCCAGGTTGAGCGTGGGGTCGACCGGGGCCGTCAGTTCCAGCCGCATGTTGGCCGCCTTCTTGAACGGGCTGACCATGCCGTCCTTGCCGCCGCCGCACACGCCAAAGCCGAAGGTGTCGATGATGTTGCCGCCGTTCTCGGGGCACCAGCCCTGCTGCAGCTTGCCGAACACGCCCAGCAGTTCGTTGGGGAAGCGCATATTGGTGTCGACCACGAACGCTTCGTGGGCGATCGGCACGGCCACTCCGAAGCGCAGCGTGTCGGAATACTTGTAGCCGACGGAAGGCGCCAGGTAGACCAGGCGCTGCAGCTGGAACTGGCGGCCCTGGAACTGGCCCGGGTCGTCCTGCTGGGTGGTGCGGTCCAGGCTCATCGCTTGCGACATATAGCTGTCGGTGGCGAAGGTCCACGGCGAGCCGCGCTTGTTCCAGGCCATGCCCAGGCCCGGCACCAGCACGGCCGGCAGGCGCCAGCCGGGCATGCCGTAGCCGGGCACATAGGTCATCTGGCGCACCGGTCCCGTGCTGCGGCCGGACACGGGGTCGTCGGTCCAGCCGCCCACGTCGAAGCCGGCCGGGGCGTGGAAGCTGGCGCTGGTGCGGATCGAGGCGGCCCAGTTGTGGATGGTTTCGCTGTCGCCTTCGAGCCGGGCCAGGCCGGCCGGGTTGAAGTGGATGGAGCCGATGCCGGGCGGGTCGGCCGTGACGGCGTTGCCCAGCGCCATGGCCGTGACGTTGGTGGTCAGGTTCTCCGTCAGCGCCGCCCGCGCGGCGGGCGCGCAGGCGGCCGCCACGGCCGCGGCCATGGCCAGCCGGCGCAGCAGGGGCCGCAGGGGCGAAAAGGACCGCGCCATGTCAGAACGACAGCGGCAGGTTCAGGCCCACCGTGAGGTTGGGCGAGTCGGCCGTCAGGCCGATGCCCACCGACAGGTTGACGGTGGTCTTGGGCGAGACCTTGTAACCGAGGCCCATGTTGAGGATGGCCGAGGTCTGCATGGTGGTCTTGGCCACCAGGCCGTCGGCGAAGTGCAGCTTGGAGCCGGCCGAGATCGCTTCCTGGAAGGACATGGTGGTGGAAATGTCGTACGACAGGGCGTAGGCGAAGCCCAGGCCGAAGCCGACCGAGGCGCCCGGCTGCACCTTGGTCAGGATGCGGGTGCCGTTGACCTGGTACAGGTGGCTGGCCGGCAGGCTGATGGTGGTGCTGAGCGAGCCGAACAGGGCCACCGGGTCGACGATGCGGTTCACGTTCAGGCCGGCCGAGAAGGCCGTCACGCCGCTGCCCGTGGCCTGGCCGCTGCCGGCGATGATCTTGAACGGGCTGCGGCCCGTGGGCAGGCGCACGTTGCCCGTCACGGTCAGGCCGGGTGCGTCGCGCTTCGCTTCCAGCGGCTGGTAGCGCGCGCCCAGCGCAATGTCGCCCAGCGAGTTCGACACGCCGCTGGCCGAGCCGCTGTCGGAATAACGCGACAGCACGGGCAGGGTGACGTTGCCCGTCAGGTTGTCGAACAGGCCGTAGTCGGCCGAGAAGGTGTTGGTGATGGTGTGCGAGCTGGTGTTTTCGATGTTAAACAGCGACACCCCGCCGCCGGCCAGGTCGGTGACGATCTTTTCCTGGCCGATGTAGCTGTAGGTAAGGTCGTAGCTGAACTGCATCTGGTTGCGCCGGATCAGCGTGTACTGTTTGTCGACCGAGGTCAGGGTTTCCTTCAGCAGGGCGCTCTGGTCGCCTTCGCCTTCCTTCTTGGCCAGCGCGTCGCGCACGGCGGCCGCGTCGGCCGGCTTGGCGGCGTCGGCGGGCGGGCTCTGCTGGGCGCGCGCGGGCGCGGCCAGCAGCAGGGCGGACGCGAGGGCACCGGCGAGGGCGGTGCGGGCGAGGGGCGTGATGCGTGCAGTCATGGGTAATCCTCTGGCGAAAGTTGGGGCAGACAGATACGGTTATACGGTTTGCGGGGCGCGTTACTGGCGGTGCATCCAGGTGCCGGCGGCGCCCGAATTGACGGCCCGCTCCAGCAAGTGGGCCGCGTTGTTGAGGGCGTCGAGGCGCCCGTGGTTGGTGACCTGGTCCATGTCGACCAGGCCCAGCTCCTTGTCCGTCAGGGCCAGCTTGCCGGCCGCCGTCTGGCCCTTGCCGGGGCTGATGATGAACAGGGCATTCTTGTCCCACAGCTTGGCGAACTCGTCGAGCGAGAACACCAGGTTGCCGCGCGACGGATCGGCGATGTAGACCACGTCCTGGCGGATGCCGCGCAGTACCACGAAGTGCTTGGTGCCGAAGTCGATCGGCACGATGCCCGGCTCGGTCAGCGTCAGCAAGTCCTTGATCTCGGCCCGGTAGCCGGCGCCGGAGGCGCCCAGCGAAGCCACATAGCGTTTCATGTCGAGCAGGGAAAAGCCGCGCCGCTCGATGATCTTTTCCTTCTCGCCTTTTTCCAGCATGCCTTCCATGGCTTGCTGTTCCGTCACGTTCAGGCCCAGGTGGTAAGTCAGCAGGGTGACCAGCGCGGCCGAGCCGCAGCTGAAGTCATAGGCCTGGTGCACGATGTTGTGGTACTTCAGTTCCGAGTACGGTTCGACAGTCACCGTCTGGTTGTAATGGCCGCCGCCCAGCAGGGCTTGCGGCATTTCCAGCTGGCCCTTGGGGCGGTCCAGCGGCTCGTGGCGCGACATGGCGCCGGCGCCACCGATCAGGGCGGCCACCACGCCCAGCAAGATCATCAACATGGGACCGTTCCCCCTAGCGGGTGGCGGGCCAGGCCGCGCAGGCGCACGGCCGGCGGCCGCTCCCGCGCGGTGAGAGGGCAGGCGCTTCCACTAGTCCCATGACTGCTTTCATCGTGTCTCCAGTAATCTCGATTAGAACGGTCGTGCTTTATTAAGGCAACAACTGTTCTTTGTTTTTTTGTAACTTATTAACGCATTTTTGAGCTGGATCAGCATCTGTTTTTTTAGAAAGTTACTTCTAGCGCGCGTGCGGAAACTTATGCTATCGCAAGCAACAGTGCCACAACCCATCTCTCCCTCTGGATGGCTCGCGGGGTCAAGCGGTTGGCTTTGCAAGTCAGCGTGTGGCGGTAGACCGGGGCCCGGGGCGGCCAATATCATAAATTTAATTAATATTTAAATATTAAGAATTTCATGGCAGCCCAGCCCGCTGCACCGCAGTTGGGGGTGGCCGACGACAGGCAGCCATTCCAGAACAGTGGCCCTTTATCCGGGGCCACGGGCCTGGTGGTCATGACACAAATACATAATTTTTAAATAACTTAATCTTGGAGAACAACATGCAGATCATCAAAACCGCAGTCGCCGCCGCCCTGGCAACCCTGGCCCTGTCCGCATCGGCCATGACCCCGATCCAGGATACCGAACTGAGCACCGTCAGCGGCCAGGATGGCGTGTCGATCGCCGCCAACCTGAACATCAAGATGGATTCCTTCGTCTACACCGACACCGACGCGCTCGACGCCAACGGCATGGGTGGCGGTTCGATCAGCTTCAACGGCATCAAGGTCCAAGGCCTGATCGCTGCCAGCATCGACATCCTGTCGAAGAACTCGTTCCTGGCCGCTGCCGGCGCCGCTGGCGTGACCAACCCAGGCACCTTCTACAACCCAGCTTCGGGCGGCGACGTGGTGCAGATCGCCATCCCGGCCGACGTGCAAGTGGCTGCCGGCAAGCTGCTGAACATCTCGGTGGACGCCATCAAGATGGGCAACAACGCCGCTTCCTACGGCTCGGTGGCCATGAACCAGGTCGACCTGCGCGGCACCCAGGTGTGGATCTGGGCCCACTAATCCGGCGTCTGTTGCGCTGGCTTCCCAGGCCGTTTGGTTGGCCTGCAAAGTCAGCGCAGCAAGCTGGACGGGCAAGACGGCAGCTCCTAACATGGACCTGCAACCTTAAAAGAATATAAATACCTCTTAATTAAAACCAAACTTTCGGAGACCACCAAATGCAAATCATCAAAACCGCAGTCGCAGCCGCTCTGGCAACCCTGGCCCTGTCCGCATCGGCCATGACCCCGATCCAGGATACCGAACTGAGCACCGTCAGCGGCCAGGATGGCGTGTCGATCGCCGCCAACCTGAACATCAAGATGGATTCCTTCGTCTACACCGACACCGACGCGCTCGACGCCAACGGCATGGGTGGCGGTTCGATCAGCTTCAACGGCATCAAGGTCCAAGGCCTGATCGCTGCCAGCATCGACATCCTGTCGAAGAACTCGTTCCTGGCCGCTGCCGGCGCCGCTGGCGTGACCAACCCAGGCACCTTCTACAACCCAGCTTCGGGCGGCGACGTGGTGCAGATCGCCATCCCGGCCGACGTGCAAGTGGCTGCCGGCAAGCTGCTGAACATTTCGGTGGACGCCATCAAGATGGGCAACAACGCTGCTTCGTTCGGTTCGGTCGCCATGAACCAGGTCGACCTGCGCGGCACCCAAGTGTGGA
>JAZJZQ010000455.1:10662-13126 GCA_040389625.1 Pseudomonadota bacterium
TCGTTCGGTTCGGTCGCCATGAACCAGGTCGACCTGCGCGGCACCCAAGTGTGGATCTGGGCACACTAATCCGGCCCTGGCTGGACCGGCCTGGCTGCCTGTCAGCCCTGCCGGCCTGACTTGACGGATACCCAGTACGGCGGCGCCATTGCGGCGCTGCCGGCAACAAAAAACCATAAGCAAAAACCAAAACTACTTTCGGAGACTACCAAATGCAAATCATCAAAACCGCAGTCGCAGCCGCTCTGGCAACCCTGGCCCTGTCCGCATCGGCCATGACCCCGATCCAGGATACCGAACTGAGCACCGTCAGCGGCCAGGATGGCGTGTCGATCGCCGCCAACCTGAACATCAAGATGGATTCCTTCGTCTACACCGACACCGACGCGCTCGACGCCAACGGCATGGGTGGCGGTTCGATCAGCTTCAACGGCATCAAGGTCCAAGGCCTGATCGCTGCCAGCATCGACATCCTGTCGAAGAACTCGTTCCTGGCCGCTGCCGGCGCCGCTGGCGTGACCAACCCAGGCACCTTCTACAACCCAGCTTCGGGCGGCGACGTGGTGCAGATCGCCATCCCAGCCGACGTGCAAGTGGCTGCCGGCAAGCTGCTGAACATTTCGGTCGACGCCATCAAGATGGGCAACAACGCTGCCTCGTTCGGTTCGGTCGCCATGAACCAGGTCGACCTGCGCGGTACCCAAGTGTGGATCTGGGCGCACTAATCGCTCCTTCCTGCTGACCAAAACGGCCGTTTGCGCGGCCGTCGCATTGCAAGATGCCGGCGCCTGGCGCCGGCATCCTGTTCATCCAGTCCGGGCGCGGCATGTCCGCCCACTGCACGATTGAACCGATGATGAAACCCTTCCCATTCCAGCCGGGCCTGCGCGCTCGCCTGTGCCGCGCGGCTGTGCTGCTGGCGGCCGGCCTGACGGCGCAACTGGCGACGGCCCAGATGCGGCCCCTGAGCGAAGAAGAGCTGTCGGCCACCCACGGCCAGGGCCTGATGGCCATGAGCAACAGCAGCTATGGCGGCTTCGATTTCACCCGCGTGGCGCTGGACGCGGACGTCACCCTGAGCGCCAATTTCCGCAACCTGCGCCTCGGCGAATACAACTACGGCGCCCGCAACGGCAGCGGGGCCGACATCGACATGTCGCTGCTGCAGTTCGGCCGCAGCGACGGCACCGAGGCCCAGCGCCTGGTGCACATCAGCAATCCCTATTTCGAATTCGTGTACCGCAACGCGGCCGACAACGCCACGCGCGAAGTGATCGGCATGCGCTTCGGCTTCGACGGCATCAGCGGCGACGTGGGCATGAAGCTCAGCCAGCTGTCCGGCTCCATGCTGGTGCAGGGCCAGGCGGCCGACGGCAGCGCCATCACGCTCGACAGCCACACCGACACCATGGGCGGCAAGCGCTGGGACGGCAGCTGCAGCGGCTCTTGCCTGTCGCTGGCCCAGCTGGGCGGGGTGCGGGCCGGTGACGCGAACGGCCCCAGCCGCGACTTCTGGATTTCCGTGCTGAAGACGGGCGTGCAGTTCCAGGCCCCGTCCGGCACCAGCCAGCTGCCCGACGCGGCCCAGGCCGGCATCTGGATGAACTGGCGCGACAAACTGCAGGCCATCAGCACCAACGGCGTGACGCCGCCCAACCTGCCCAAGGGGCGCTGAGATGACGCCCGCGCGCTGCCTGCTCCTCATGCTCGGCCTGCTGTGCTGGCAAAGCGCCGGCGCCATGCAGCCGCTGGCCGACAGCGCGCTGTCGGCCGTGCGCGGCGGCGACGGCGTGAGCTTCGACCTGAATGGTTTTTCCATGGGCGGCGATGCCCGCCTGACCTACACATCGCCCGATGGCCGCAGTGCCTGGGTGGAGAAATTCAGCGCGTCGCGTAGCGACAATCCGCAACCGTATGCCGACCCCTACCGGCTCGACATCGTGCCCGGCGCCACCGGCCTGGCCGACGTGATCGACCTGCGTTTTCCCATCAACGCCAACGCCGACCAGCGCTGGCAGTTCGCCTACGACTGGGGCGTGACGGCCGACGGTATCGCCCGCAACGCCGGCAGCGTGGTGGTGACGGACATGGTGCTGTACGGCGGCGGGCTGCAGTTCACCACGCCGCAAGTGAACGACGGCATCGCCTTCGGTGCGGCGCTGCGCATGGACGTGGGCCAGCTGGCGCTGCGCCCGCGCGGGCGCGCGGACGCGACGGAGCAGATGACGTTGAGCGGCATCCACCTGGGCGGGGTGGACGCCAACGGCGCCTTCAACAACACGCCGTGGACCATCGCGGCCGTGGCGGCCCAGCCGGCCGTGATCAATGCCTTGACGGACGAGACGGGCCCGCGCCTGCACATCGGCATCGACTGGCCCGACAGCCGCTACGGCAACGGCACGGCGCCGGCCGGCGGCCTGGTGGTCGACAACATCTCGTTCACCAGCCCCAACCAGCCCACGGT
>JAZJZQ010000456.1:0-2609 GCA_040389625.1 Pseudomonadota bacterium
CGTTCGAACAGGGTCAGGCAGGAATGGAACTTCAGGTCGTCCGGGCTGCCGAAGATGGCGTGCGGGTCGTGGCCGGGCAAGCCGGCCAGCAGCGCGCAGCACGCGCGCAGCCGCCCGCCCAGCACGGGGTCGGCCAGGTAGGCGCGCGCCTCGTCGAGGCCCGACAGCGCGTAATGGCGGGCTGTCTCGCTGCGCCCCAGCCCAATCAGCTGCGGGAAAATGAACCACATCCAGTGGCTGCGCTTGCGGCCCTGCGCCAGTTCGGCCAGCACCGTGTCGTACACGGGCGCCTGCGCCGTCCTGAAGCGGTCCAGGTCATACGGATGTGGCGTTGCTTGCAGTGTCATGGCGGCCTCCTTGCGTGTTCCCTGCGCCCATCATGGCACGAAACGGCGCCCGCGGCAGCGGCCGGGCCGCATCCTGTGCGCCCCGCGCCGTCAGCACATGGCGCCGCGCAGGCGCATGGTCATTTCCGTCCCTGCCCGAACAGGATGGCGCGCTCCTCGTCGCTCATCTTGCGGTCGCTGCGGGCATACACGTCCTCCACACCCTGGTAAGCCTTGACCACGGACGGGCGCGCCCGCATGGCCTCGAACCAGCGCTGCAGATGGGGGAACTGCTCCAGCTGCTGGCCATGGGCCGCGTGCGGCACGATCCACGGGTAGCAGGCGATGTCGGCGATGGAGAATTGACCGGCGATGAAGTCGCGTCCGGCCAGCTGCCGGTCCAGCACGCCGTACAGGCGGGCCACCTCGCGCGTGTAGCGGTCGATGGCGTACGGCACCGTTTCCGGCGCATAGATGTTGAAGTGGCCGATCTGGCCCGCCATCGGCCCCAGCCCGGAAATCTGCCAGGCCAGCCATTGCAGCGCCTCCAGCCGGGCGCGCGGCGCCTTGGGCAGGCCGAAGCCCGTCTTCTCGGCCAGGTATTGCAGCATGGCGCCCGATTCGAACATGGACAGCGGCGCGCCGCCGTCGGCCGGCGCGTGGTCCACCAGGGCCGGGATCTTGTTGTTGGGCGAGATGGCCAGGTATTCCGGCTTGAACTGCTCGCCCTTGCCCAAATTGACGCGGATCAGGCGGTAATCGAGTCCCGCCTCCTCCAGGTAGATGGTCATTTTCAGGCCGTTGGGGGTGGCGGCGTAGTACAGGTCGATCATGGGAGCTCCTTGGTCAGGTGATGCGCCCATTCTGCCCTGCCCCATGGCGCTTTCAAAGTGCCACAAACCAGGAAAAACATGGAGCCAGCTGGGCCGGCGCTCAGGGCGCGTCCACCGCCAGCCGCCGGTCCTCGCGCAGCATGGCCGCGAATTCCGCCGCCGGCACGGCGGGGCTGAACAGGAAGCCTTGCAGCTGGTGGCAGCCCAGGCCGCGCAGGAAGGCCATCTGCTCCGGCGTTTCCACGCCTTCCGCCACGATTTCCTGGCGCAGCTGGCGCGCCATGGTGACGATGGCGCGCGCGATGGCGCAATCGTTTTCCTCGTCCGGCAAGCCGATCACGAACGAGCGGTCGATCTTGAGCGTACTGATGGGGAATTTCTTCAGGTAGGCCAGGCTGGAATAGCCGGTGCCGAAATCGTCCAGCGCCAGCGCCATGCCCATGGCCACCAGCTTGTTCATGATGGCGATCACGTTCTCCGTGCCGCGCACCAGCAGGCTTTCCGTGATCTCCAGCATCAGCTGTTCCGGCAGCACGCCGCTGCGCTCCAGCAGTTCGGCCAGCCGTTCCGGCAGCTGACTGTCGAACTGGCGGGCCGACAGGTTGACCGCGATGGCCGGCACCGGCAGGCCCGCACCGCGCCACGCCTGCAGCTGGCGGCACGCCTCTTCCAGCACCCAGTTGCCCAGGTCCAGGATCAGGCCCGTCTCCTCGGCCACGGGGATGAACACACCGGGCGACACCATGCCGCGCACGGGATGGCGCCAGCGCAGCAACGCTTCCGCGCCCATGATGCGCCCCGTGCGCAGGCTGACCTTGGGCTGGTAGTACAGCTGCAGCTCGCCGTTCTGCAGCGCCAGCCGCAGTTCGCTTTCCAGCCGCAGGTGTTCCTTGGCCCGCAGGTTCATTTCCTCGCTGTAGAACAGGAAGCCCGACTCGACGCTCTGCCCGGCCTTGCTGGTGGCCACGTCGGCGCACCGTATCAGGGCCGGCGTCTCGCTGCCGTCCTCGGGATAGACGGTGATGCCGATGTGGGCCCCCACCTGCAGCCGGTGCACGTCGATCGCGATCGGTTGCTCCAGGGCGGCCAGCAGCTTTTGCGCCACGATGGCCGCGTGTTCGCGCTTTTCGATGTGCAGCAGGGCCACGGCGTAGCGGTTGCCGTCGAGCTTGGCCAGCACGTCCGCCTCGCGCAGCGCCAGCCGGAACAGGCGCCCGATCTCGCACAGCAGCTCGTTGCCGATCTCGTGCCCCAGCGTGTCGGTGATGGCGCCGATGCGGCTGATCTCGATCACCAGCAGCGCGCCGTGTTCGCGGCTGCGGCGCGCTTCCGTCAAGGCCTGGCCCATCAGCTGGCTCAGCAGGCACAGGTTGGGCAGGCCCGTCAGCACGTCGTAGTTGGCCATGCGCTGCATGCGCGCCTCGGCGTCCTTGTGCACGCTGATGTCGGA
>JAZJZQ010000457.1:0-2026 GCA_040389625.1 Pseudomonadota bacterium
GACGACGTCGACATCGGCGCCAACACCACCATCGACCGCGGCGCGCTGGCCGACACCGTGATCGAGGATGGCGTCAAGCTCGACAACCAGATCCAGATCGGCCACAACTGCCGCATCGGCGCCCACACGGCCATGGCCGGCTGCGTCGGCGTGGCCGGCAGCGCCATCATCGGCAAGTACTGCACCTTCGGCGGCGCGGCCATGGTGCTGGGACATTTGACGATTGCCGACCGGGTCCACATTTCCTCGGGCAGCATGGTATCGCGCTCTATCCTCGAACCGGGCCAGTACACGGGCTTCTACCCGCTGGCCAAGAACGCCGAATGGGAAAAATCGGCCGCCATCGTGCGCAACCTGGCTACCATGCGCGACAAGATCCGCGCACTGGAAAAAACAATTAAAACACTGACGAACCAAGACGAATCATGACTACTACCGCTACCGTAACTTCCGAGTCCACCTGCACCAAGAAGTGCCTGGACATCCACGCCATCAAGCAATACCTGCCGCACCGCTATCCGATGCTGCTGGTGGACCGCGTGCTGGACTGGGAATCGGGCAAGACCATCACCGCCATCAAGAACGTGACGGCCAACGAGGAATTCTTCAACGGCCACTTCCCCCACAAGCCGGTCATGCCTGGCGTGTTGATGATCGAGGCGATGGCGCAGACCGCCGCCATCCTGTCGTTCCTGACCATGGACGTGAAGCCGGACGAGAACTCGGTGGTCTACTTCGTGGGCATCGACAATGCGCGCTTCAAGCGGCCGGTGGAGCCGGGCGACCAGCTGGTAATGAACGTCGAGATCCTGCGCGTGGCGCGCGGCATCTGGAAATACAAGGCCGTGGCCAGCGTGGACGGCCAGACCGCCGTCGAAGCTGAACTGATGTGCACCATCCGCAGCGCGGCCGACGCCAGCCAGCCAGCAGGGAAGTAACCATGTCGAAGATACACGCGACGGCCATCGTCGATCCGCGCGCGCAGCTCGACAGTTCGGTGGAGGTGGGACCGTATTCCATCGTCGGCCCCCATGTTTCGATCGGCGCCGGCACCGTGGTTGGTCCGCACGTGGTGATCGAGGGTCACACCACCATCGGCCGCGACAACAAGCTGTTCCAGTTCTCCTCCATCGGCGCCGCGCCGCAGGACAAGAAGTGGAACGGCGAACCGACCCGCCTGACCATCGGCGACCGCAACACGATCCGCGAGTTCTGCACCTTCAACACGGGCACCGTGCAGGACAAGGGCGTGACCAGCCTCGGTAACGACAACTGGATCTCGGCCTATGTGCACCTGGCGCACGACTGCCAGGTGGGCAGCAACACCATCTTCTCCAACAACGCCCAGATCGCGGGCCACGTGGAGATCGGCGACTGGGTCATCATGAGCGGCTTCGCCAACGTGCACCAGTTCTGCAAGATCGGCGCCCACGCCTTTGTCGGCATGAGCACCAGCCTGACCCAGGACGTGCCGCCGTTCGTGCTGTTGAACGGTAATCCGGCCCAGGCCCACGGCGTCAACATCGAAGGGCTGAAACGGCGCGGCTTTACGCGCGAGCAGATCAACGGCATCCGCAGCGCCTACAAGCTGATCTACCGTTCCGGCCTGACGCTGGAAGAGGCCAAGGCGGCGCTGGAGGCTGAAGAACTGGCCACGCCGGCGGCGGCAGACCAGATCCGCGCCATGCGCGAATTCCTCGGCATGGCGACCCGTGGCATCGTCCGCTGACCTGAACATCGCCATGGTCGCCGGCGAGCCGTCCGGCGACGTGCTGGCGGCGCGCCTGCTGTCCGGGCTGCGCCCGCAGCTGCCGCACGCCCGTTTCCACGGCATCGGCGGCGAGCAGATGATGGCCCAGGGCTTCGAGTCGCACTGGCCGATGGACAAGCTGACCGTGCGCGGCCTGCTGGCCGTGATCCCGCGCTACCGCGAGATCAAGGGCATCCAGAACGCGCTGCGGGACCAGTTGCTGGCCGAACGGCCGGCCGCCTTCATCGGCGCCGACTATCCCGGCTTTAACCTGGG
>JAZJZQ010000458.1:0-1600 GCA_040389625.1 Pseudomonadota bacterium
CGAATTCGCCGTCGGCCTGTTCGACATCAGCCAGCACTACGAAGCGAGCATGGTGGCGCACAAGCTGCTGACGGCGCTGAGCGCCCCGTTCCTGATCGACGGCCACGATTTGCGGGTGGGCGGCAGCATCGGCATCAGCGTCTATCCGCAGGACGGCGGCGACGGCGAAACGCTGCTGCGGCTGGCCGACATCGCCATGTACCGCGCCAAGCAGCAGGGCGACGCGGACGGCGACCATGTGGCCTTCTACAGCCAGGACATGAACCAGGGCATGCAGGAACGCATGCGCATCGAAACGGGGCTGCGGCACGCGCTGGGCAATGGCCAGCTGCTGCTGCACTACCAGCCCAAGTTTTCCATCAGCACGGGCAAGATCATCGGCGCCGAAGCGCTGGTGCGCTGGCATCATCCGGAGCGGGGGCTGGTGCCGCCGGCCGAATTCATCCCGTTGGCCGAAGCGACGGGGCTCGTGGTGCAGGTGGGCGAGTGGGTGCTGGAAGCGGCCTGCGCGCAGGCCCAGCAGTGGAAGCAGGCCGGCTTGCCGCCGATCCGGCTGGCCGTCAACGTATCGGCGCGCGAGTTCACGTCCGCGCTGCCGGGGCGGGTGACGGAGACGCTCAAGCGTTACGGGCTGGAGCCGTCGTGGCTGGAGCTGGAGATTACGGAAAGCACGCTGATGCACAACATCGACCGTGTGATCGGCATCATGGACCGCATCACGGCGCTGGGCGTGACGCTGTCGCTCGATGATTTTGGGACGGGGTATTCCAGTCTGTCGTATCTGAAGCGGTTCCCCATCGATACGCTCAAGATCGACCGCTCGTTTACCACCGGCATCCCCAGCGACGCCAACGATTGCGCGATTGCCAGCACCATCATCAGCATCGCGCAGCAGCTCAAGCACAAGGTGATTGCGGAAGGAGTGGAGACGGTCGAGCAACTGGCCTTCCTCAAGAGTTCCGGTTGCGATGAAGTGCAGGGCTATCTGTTTTCCCGGCCGTTGCCGGCGGAGCAGTTTGAACAGGCGCTGCGCGATAACTGGCGGCCGGCGCAGGCGGCCTGATGTCGGGTTGACTTAGGCGATGTTGCGCGGTGGTAGCTAACGGCTACCAAGGTGGGGTGAATTCTGTATAATGCTGCCACTCAGGAAGCGTGGCCGAGCGGTTGAAGGCAGCAGTCTTGAAAACTGCCGACGGGGAGACCCGTTCGTGAGTTCGAATCTCACCGCTTCCGCCAGGAAACAAAGAAAGCCGCCTTCGGGCGGCTTTTTTGTTGCCTGGCGGAAGCGAGCAGGGCGCCTGCGCGCCCTGCGTGTGAGATTCGAAGGGCTTGGGCCTACCGGCCCAACCCGCCCCGAATCGCCCGATTGCTGCCCGCGGAGCGGGCAGCTACGCGCGCCGGGGGCGCGCGGTCAGCACACACTAGCATTCAACGCTAGCGGGCCGGCGGCGCATCCCAAAAAAAAGTTCCACATCGTAATCAATCCCTCCGGCAATTAGCTGCCACATTCGCATCGCGCCAGGTATCGGATGTCCAGTTGCCGGATCTGACCCCGCCTACAGGTATCGGATGTCCAGTTGCCAGATCTGACCCCGCCCAG
>JAZJZQ010000459.1:0-5010 GCA_040389625.1 Pseudomonadota bacterium
TGACCGGCGCCGAGCTCGATGCATGGCGCCAGCTGTCCTATGCCGACCTGGCCTACGAGATCCTGAAGAAGTTCGCGACCGACATTCCCGATGCCGACCTGCGCGCGCTGACCGCCAAGACCTACACCAAGGAAGTCTACAAAAACGCGCGCCAGGGCGAAAAAGCCAGCCAGATCACGCCGCTGCGCGTGCTGGAAGAGGGAGCCAACGGCACTAAACTGGTGTTGCAGGCGCTGTCCAACGGCCCGACCCTGGCCTTCAAGGACATGGCGATGCAACTGCTGGGCAATCTGTTCGAATACACGCTGGCCAAGCAGAACGCGCAACTGAACATCTTCGGCGCCACCTCTGGCGACACCGGCAGCGCCGCCGAATACGCGATGCGCGGCAAGAAGGGCATCCGCGTGTTCATGCTGTCGCCGCACAAGAAGATGAGCGCCTTCCAGACCGCGCAGATGTTCTCGCTGCAGGACCCGAACATCTTCAACATCGCCATCGAAGGCGTGTTCGACGACGCCCAGGACATGGTCAAGGCGGTCTCCAACGACCTGCCGTTCAAGGCCCAGCAGAAGATCGGCACCGTCAACTCGATCAACTGGGCGCGCGTCGTGGCGCAGGTGGTGTACTACTTCCGCGGCTACCTGGCCGCCACCACCAGCAACGACCAGAAAGTGTCGTTCACTGTCCCATCGGGCAATTTCGGCAACATCTGCGCCGGCCACATCGCCCGCATGATGGGCCTGCCGATCGACAAGCTGGTGGCCGCCACCAACGAAAACGACGTGCTGGACGAATTCTTCCGCACCGGCGTGTACCGCGTGCGCAAGTCGGCCGAGACCTACCACACCAGCAGCCCTTCGATGGACATCTCCAAGGCGTCCAACTTCGAGCGCTTCGTGTACGACCTCGTTGGCCGCGACGGCGACCGTACCCGCGCCTTGTTCCAGAAAGTGGAAACCCACGGCGGCTTCGACCTGTCGGGCAAGCCTGGCAGCGACGGCGACGAATTCAAGCTGGTGTCGAAGTATGGCTTCAAGTCCGGCAAATCGACCCACCAGGACCGCCTGGACACCATCCGCGACGTGTCCGACGACTTCGGCATCACCATCGACACCCACACGGCCGACGGCATCAAGGTCGCCCGCGAGAACCTGGAGCCGGGCGTGACGATGATCGTGCTGGAGACGGCGCTGGCCGCCAAGTTCAACGAAACCATCCTCGACGCGCTGGGCGTGGACGCCGAGCGTCCGGCCGGCTTCGAAAACATCGAGACGCTGCCGCAGAAGTTCGTCGTCATGCCGGCCGACGTGGAGAAGATGAAAGCCTACATCGCCGCCAACACCGGCCTGTAACGCGGCATCAGGGAGCAAAGGAGTACGCCAACCATGAGCGAATACAAGCCCAAACCGATGCTGGCGGTGAGTGAGGCGCTGGCCTTCATGCTGTCGGCCGCGCGCCCGGTCGCGGAAATCGAAACCATCCCCACGCTGGCCGCCAACGGCCGGGTGCTGGCCAAGGCCCAGGTGTCGGAGATGAACGTGCCGGGGCGGGACAATACGCAAATGGACGGCTACGCCGTGCGCTCGGCCGATTGCGCCGACGGCGCGGCCACGCTGACGGTGTCGCAACGGATACCGGCCGGCCACGTCGGCCAGCCGCTGCTGCCCGGCACGGCGGCCCGCATCTTCACCGGTGCGCTGATACCGGAAGGGGCGGACGCCGTCGTCATGCAGGAGCAGTGCGAAGCGACGGAAACCGTCGTCACCGTGCGCCATGCGCCCAAGCCGGGCGAGTGGATACGGCGCGCCGGCGAGGACATCACCAATGGCAGCGTCATCCTGCCGGCCGGCACCCGGCTGCGCAGCCAGGAGCTGGGCCTGGCCGCCTCCGTCGGGCTGGCGCGGCTGCCCGTGCGGCGCAAGCTCAAAGTGGCCGTGTTCTTCACCGGCGACGAACTGACCATGCCGGGCGAACCGCTGGCGCCGGGCGCCATCTACAATTCCAACCGTTTCACGCTGCGCGCGCTGCTGGAGAACCTGGGCTGCGAGATCAGCGACTTCGGCATCGTGCCCGATTCGCTGGACGCCACGCGCGCCGTGCTGCGCGACTGCGCGCGGCAGAACGACCTGATCATCACTTCCGGCGGCGTGTCCGTCGGCGAGGAAGACCACATCAAGCCGGCCGTGGAAGCGGAAGGCAAGCTCAATATGTGGCAGATCGCCGTCAAGCCGGGCAAGCCGCTGGCCTTCGGCGAGGTGCAGCAGGCCTTCTTTATCGGCCTGCCGGGCAATCCGGTGTCGAGCTACATCACCTTTTTGATGTTCGTGCGGCCCTTCATCCTGCGCCTGCAGGGTGTGGAAGACAGCCGCGCGCTCACGCCGCGCGCCTATCCGATGCGGGCCGATTTCGACTGGACCAAACCGGATCGCCGCAACGAATTCCTGCGGGCCCGCTTCAACGACAAGGGCGGCCTCGATCTGTTCACCAACCAGAGTTCCGGTGTGCTGACCTCCACGGTGTGGGGCGACGGCGTGATCGACAACCCGCCCGGCCGCAGCATCATGGCCGGCGACACCGTACGATTTATACCGTTTAGCGAATTGCTGCACTAGCAGCGCGCTGGACCAACCAGAAGACAGAAATGACGATGAATATTACGCTGCGATTCTTTGCCAGCGTGCGCGAGACCCTCGGCACCTCCACCGAAGCGCTGGCCCTTCCGGCCGGTGCGGCCACCGTGGGCGACGTGCGCGCCCACCTGGTGGCGCGCGGCGGCAAGTGGGCCGCCGCACTGGGCGAAGGCCGCGCGCTGCGCATGGCCTGCAATCAGGTGATGTGCGCCGCCGACACGGCCGTCAGCGACGGCTGCGAAGTGGCCTTCTTCCCGCCGGTGACGGGCGGCTGAGCGCATCACCTGCGGCATCATCTGCCTTCATCTGCCGTATTGCGCACCGATCTGGACTTGCCGCCTTAGCCATCCTTCCCGGACTGACAGCCGCCACGCCAGCATCGGGCCTCGGCTTTCAGTAACAGTTTTCAGATCGGTGACATGCAGTCCAGTACTCCACAATTTCGCGTTGCCGTAATCGGCGGCGGCCCCGCCGGCCTGATGGCGGCCCAGACCCTGGCGCAGGGCGGGGCGCACGTCGACCTGTACGACGCCATGCCTTCCGTCGGCCGCAAGTTCCTGCTGGCCGGGCGCGGCGGCATGAACATCACCCACGCGGAACCCTATCCCGACTTCGTCACCCGCTACGGCAAGGCCGCCGCGGCCCTGCGTCCCATGCTGGACGCATTCGGCCCGCAGGACGTGCGCGACTGGGTGCATGGCCTGGGCGTGGACACCTTCGTCGGCACTTCCGGCCGCGTGTTCCCGACCGATATGAAAGCGGCGCCGCTGCTGCGGGCCTGGTTGCACCGCCTGCGCGAGCAGGGCGTGCAATTCCACATGCGCCACCGCTGGCTGGGCTGGTGCGACGGCACCTTGCTGCTGGCCGGCCCGGACGGCGAAGTCATGCCGGAAGCGGACGTGGTGGTACTCGCCCTCGGCGGCGGCAGTTGGGCCAGGCTGGGATCGGATGGCGCATGGCTGCCGCTGCTGGCCGAACGTGGCGTGGCGCTGGCGCCGCTGGTGGCGGCCAATTGCGGCTTCGATGTCGACTGGAGCGAGCATTTCAGCAGCCGCTATGCCGGTCATCCGCTGACCACGGTCGCCATCCTGTCGACGGACGCGCAGGGCCAGCCGTTGCGCAAGCAGGGCCAGTTCGTGGTCACGGCCGGCGGGGTGGAGGGAAGTTTGATCTATGCCCTGTCAGCCGCGTTGCGCGACCAGATCGCCGCCGACGGCGAAACCACCATCTTCCTTGACCTGTTGCCGGATCTAACCGCACAGCGGGTCCTGGACGAGGTGCAGCGCCCGCGCGGTGCCCGCTCCATGTCCAGCCATCTGCAAAGCCGGCTGGGTCTGAAGGGCGTGAAAGCGGGCCTGCTGCGTGAATGCCTGGGCGCCGATGACTACGTCGATCCGCAACGTCTGGCGGCCGCCATCAAGGCGCTGCCGGTGCGCTTGCTGCGCCCCCGTCCCATCGACGAAGCGATCAGCAGCGCCGGCGGCGTGCGTTTCGACGCGCTCGAGGGCACGATGCTGAAGGCGCTGCCCGGCGTCTTCGTGGCTGGCGAGATGGTGGATTGGGAGGCGCCCACGGGCGGCTATCTGCTGACGGCCTGCCTGGCCGGCGGGCAAGCGGCGGGGCGGGAAGCGCTGGCCTGGTTGCAGGCGGCGCCGGAGCGCGCGACGCGCTGAGGACTCGCTGCGCCAGGTTGATGACGGCCCGCCGCCAGGCTGAGGGCGCCGGCGGCGCCGCCGGCTGGAGCCGGAATAGCTGCCCGGAGTGGCGACGATGGATGCGTCGTCAGGCGCCTACTGGTCCCACGTCACTTCACCGGAGCCCGTGCGGCTCACGTTGCGGTTGTCTGGATTGCCGTGCACGCGGATATCGCCGCTGCCGCGCAGGGTCAGGTCGGCCTTCTGCTTGGCGAAGACGGCCGTCGTGCCGGAGCCGTTCAGGTTCACGCTCACCTGGTCCGATGCCAGGTGCTGCGCATCCAGGTCGCCCGACCCCGTCAGTTCGGCGTTCAGCGTCTTGCAGCTGCCGGTGGACGTGATCTGCCCCGAGCCGACCATTTCCAGCGCCACGTTCTCGCTGTTGCCTGCGTTGAGGTTCAAGTCACCCGTGCCATGCACGCCGGCCGCCAGCTGCTTGTAGCGGCCATTGAACGTCACGTTGCCCGAGCCGTGCAGGGCCAGCTTGAACTTCTCGCCGCTGAAGCCGTTGACGGTGGCGTCGCCACTGCCATGCACATTCAGTTCCTGTAGCGCCGGCAGCACCATCACCACTTGCAGCGGCAGGCGGTGGTGCAGCAGCATGCCCTTGGGGCCGATGTGGACCGTGTTACCGTCGAGCGCAGTCTCCACGTTGCCCAGCAGGCGCTGTTCGCCCCGCACCTTCA
>JAZJZQ010000459.1:5110-14314 GCA_040389625.1 Pseudomonadota bacterium
CCGTCGAGCGCAGTCTCCACGTTGCCCAGCAGGCGCTGTTCGCCCCGCACCTTCATGTAGGGCGTGTCACCCTGGGTCAGCGTCAGGTCGATGGGGCCGTTCAGCTCGACCACCGTGATGTCCTTGCCGATCTTGCGCACCTCGCTGCCCGGCGCGCGGCCGGCGGCGCTGGACGGATTGCTGCGCCCATAGGAACGCAGCATGCTGTACGACACCCCGATCAGCAGGAACGCCAGCAGCAGCAGGCTGGTTGCAACTTTAAGTAATCCACGCATTCTGTACTCCGATTCCTTGCTTGCGACGGGGGCGGTGGCCTCAGCGGCCCCGCAGCAGCGACATATTCATTTGCGCGTAGCGTTTCAGGCCCGCCACCGTGAAGCGCGTGATGACCAGGCTGACGAGGCACAGGGCGATGCCGGCCAACACCATGCCCAGTCCCACCAGCGTCTGGGTGGTGCGCGCACCGTGGTCGAAATCGGTGGTGACCCGCAAGTCGCCATTGGCCACGGCCTCGGCCCGCTCCAGCAGGTGGGGCGCGCGCGGCTCCGGATCGCCTTCCTCGGCCGGCGCCGGGTCGACAAACAGCCGTATGCCCATCTTGTTGATGGCCATGCGTGCCTCCAGCGCCGGATCGTCCGAGCCATCGTGGTCGAGCAGGGCCAGTTGGCGCAGCGGGCCTTCCAGCGCCAGTTCGTTCTGGCCCGACAGGCCGCTGGCCGTGACGGCGATGCCGCAAATATAGAAGGCGAAGGCGCTGGCGTAGACGGCCATCAGCAGCGCGCCGTAGACCATGGCGGGAATGACCATGAACAGATTGAACAGGGCCAGGCCGGTGAACGACATCGTCATGCGCAGCAGGGTGGCTGGGTTCTTGCTCTGTTCATAAGCATGCAGATGGCGGCTGGCGCGCAGCGTCATGGCAATCTTGCGCGGCTCGTCGAGCTCGCGCGCGATCTCGGCCTCGCTGCGGCCCACCGTCAGTCCGTCGATAAACTGCTGCTCGTAGTACGCCAGGGTCTTGGCCACCGTGTCCGGCGGCAAGCCCGTCATGGCCCGCCTGAGGGTGTCCAGATATTCCTGTTTGTTCATCTCGATGCTGCTCTCGTTATCTGTTGTGCAATGCCGGCTCGCCCGCGGCCATCGCGGCCTGCGCTTGCGGATGGTGGCGGTTCTGGCCCTCGCCCGGCGCCAGTCCCGGCTCCGTCTGTACGATGGCCGCGGTGCTGGCCGCCACCAGGGCCAGCACGGCGATGATCTTGACGCTCAGTGCAATGTTCATTTCTGCCCCCCCGCAATGGTCCTGCTGCCGATGATGCGACTGTACGCAAGTAGCATCGCACCAGCCAGTGGCGTGCGACAGGATGCGCATTTGACGGGGCAGGCGACCGAATCCGGGGATCAGGGCGGGGCGTTCCACAGGCTGGACGCGGCGCCGGCGCCGCTGCGCACGGCCGATTCCAGGGTGGCCGGGTAGTCGCTGGCCGTGTAATCGCCGGCAATGGCGAGCCGCGCCAGGCCCGTGGCGTTGCCCGGGCGGTCCAGTCCCGGCACGCAGGCGAAGGTGGCCCGCTTTTCCGTGATCACCCTGAACCACTTGGGCAGGCCCAGTTCCGGGCGCTGGAATACGTCGGCCAGCTGCACGGCGATCGCTTCGGCCAGCAATGCCTGCCCCTGTTCGGCGGCGGCGCCGGAGGCGCTCACTACCACCGCCAGCAGGCCCGCATTGCGCGCATCGAGCTGGCCGCGGTCGAACACGAACTGGCCCCACTGGTAGCGCTCCGGCGCATCGAGCAGGGCGAAAAAGGGCAGGTCCAGCCGCACGGCGTTGTCGTATTGCAGGTAGCAGGTGGTGATGGCCTCCGGCTCGAACGCCGTCAGGCGGGCGCACAGGGCGGTCAGGTCGGCGTCCGGGATCCCGTGCAGCAGCACGGCCGCCTGGATGGCCGAGGTGGCCAGCACCACGCCGTCGAACGGCTGCTCCAGCTGGCCGCCCACAGCCTCGCCGCTGGCGCTCACTTGCCAGCGTCCGTCGGGCAACCGGGCCAAGCCCTGGACCTTGGCCCCCGTGCGAACGGCGCCGCCGCGGGATAGCAGATAGCCTTGCGCCGCGGCCGGGAACAGGGCCGTCAGGTCAGCGCGGGGCAGCAGCATGTCCGACGCGCGACGCCGGGCGCCCAGGCTGTCGCGCAGCACGTTGAGAAAGACCTGGGCCGAAGCCCGCTCCGGGGGCGTGTTCAGCGCCGCCAGGCACAAGGGGCGCCACATCAGCTGGATCAAACGCGGGGTCTGGTCGAAGCGCGCCAGCAGCTCGGTCACGCTGCAATCGTTGTGCAGCTGCCAGCCCATCCAGCGGGCCGTGGTGGAAAAGCGGGCCAGGCTCAGCTTGTCCTCGCGCTGCAAGCCCTTGGCCCGCAGCAGGGCGCCCAGCAGATGCAGCGGGGCGGGCAAGCGCGGCGCGACAAAATCCATGCCGCCGGTGCCGGCCGGATAGCGCATCTGCAAGGGCAGCTTGAGCAATGCCTGCTGCTCGCTGATGCCCACCGTTTTCAGCAGGCGCAGCGTTTCCTGGTAGGCGCCCAGCAGGATGTGCTGGCCGTTGTCGAGCAGGGCTTGTTCCGTGACGACGCGGCGCGCCCGTCCGCCCAGCACGCGGGCTGCCTCGAACAGGGTGACCTTGTGACCACGGCGTGTCAGTTCCACAGCGGCGGCACAGCCGGCCCAGCCGCCGCCGACGACGGCGACGCTGCGCTCGGCTACGCCAGGTGCCTGCTTAGCCACGGATATACGTCTTCCACGCCAGCCACAGCTTGCGGATGGGGGTGAGCGAAATGCGCTGCTTGAGCACGTGGTAGCCGTCCGCTTCCACTTCCGTCAGCAAGGTGCGGTAGATGGCGGCCATCATCAGGCCGGGACGCTGGGCGCGCCGGTCTTCCTTGGGCAGCAGGGCGAACGCTTCGTCGTAGGCGGCCTGGGCGCGGGCGACCTGGAACTTCATCAGCTGTTCGAAGTTCTCGCTGTGCTTGGCGTTGAGCAGGTCGGCCGCCGTCACGTTAAATTGCTGCAGTTCGCTGATGGGCAGGTAGATGCGGCCCTTGCGCGCATCTTCGCCCACGTCGCGGATGATGTTGGTGAGCTGGAAGGCATGGCCCAGCTTTTCTGCGTACTGCAGCGTTTCCGGCTGGGTGGCGCCGAAGATGCTGGCCGACAGGATGCCCACCACGCTGGCCACATGCCAGCAATAGCGCTGCAGCGCCACATAGTCGAGGTAGCGGCTCTGGTTCAAGTCCATTTCCATGCCATCTATGATGGCCTGCAAGTGCTTTTCCTGCAGATTGTAGGGCGCCAGGTGCGGCTGCAGGGCTTGGGTAACAGGGTGCGATTGCTTGCCCTCGTACATGCCGGCAATTTCCTTGCGCCACCAGGCCAGCTTGATGCGGGCCACGGATTCGTCCGTGCACTCGTCGACCGTGTCATCCACTTCGCGGCAGAAGGCATACAGCGCCGTGATGGCGCGGCGCCGCTCGGGCGGCAGGAACAGGAAACTGTAGTAGAAACTGGAGCCGCTCTGGGCGGTCTTTTGTTGGCAGTATTCGTCGGGGGACATGGTCTTTGTTGCAAGATGAGACTATCGAAGGCGCTATTCTATAGGCACGGCGCCCGTTGCGAAGGCTGTTGGCGCAGATTCTTACGCCAGTGCCAGGGTTTTCAGCGTTTTTTTCATGCGCATGGCACGCCAGAACACGGCCAGCCAGTCGCGCTTGACGAGCTGGGGGCGGCGCCGGAACACGTCGTAGTCCACCGCCTCGATCGCTTCCAGGATGCGCAGCCCGCCTTGCACCACCATGCGCAGCTCGAAGCCGATGCGTCCGTTCAGGCGCAGCGCCAGCGGGGCGCCGCTCAGCATCAGGGCGCGGGCCCGTGCCACTTCCATCTTCATCATGGCGCGCCAGCGGGGGCGGGCGTCCGGATGGTCGAGCGCGGCCGGCGAGATGGCGTAGCGGCTCAAGTCTTCCAGCGGGATATAGATGCGTTCCTTGTGGGTGTCGATGGCCACATCCTGCAGGAAGTTAATCAGCTGCAAAGCGGTGCAGATGGCGTCCGAGTCGCGCACGTTCTCTTCGTCGGCCTGGCCGTACAGGGTCAGCATCAGCAGGCCGACCGGATTGGCCGAGCGCGCGCAATAGTCGAGCAGGGCGTCGTAACTGGCGTAGCGGCTCACCAGCACGTCCTGCTTGAACGCCGACAACAAGTCGTAGAATGGCCGCAGCGGCAACTGGTGCTGGCGGATGGTGGCCGCCAGCCGGGCAAACATGGGCTCATGCGTCTCGGCCCCCTGTTCTATGCGACCCAACGCCGCCTCGTAGCCAGCGAGCGCGGCCAGGCGCTGCTCGGGGGCGGCGTCGCCCTCGTCGGCCAGGTCGTCGGCGCTGCGGGCGAAGGCGTAAATGGCTTCCACCGCAGGGCGCAGCCGGCGCGGCAGCAGCACTGATGCGACGGGGAAGTTCTCGTAATGTTCTACAGGCATAGAGGGACTATTCAAATTAATGACGCAAAAGTCATTTGCAAACGAAAGAGAGCGGTTTATAATTACTTAACGGAAAGTCATTAATTTCCAACACGTAATAGTAGTGGCATCTTGAATCCACAGCAAGTATTTGGCTGGGCGCTCATGCACCGATGAGACAGCATGTACGAAGCAAGATGCACCAGGTGTTGCCGTTAGACAAAATCGAACAGCCCGCATAGTAAAGGAAAACATCGTGTCCGCCCTGAAATACCTGCGATTTCCCCATCCCATACCGCTCGCCGCGCTGATGGTCCTGTCCGTCGTGCTGAGCGCCTGTTCCAGGCCCGCCGAGAAGACGGAAGATATCCGGCCCGTGCGCGTCATGGTGCTCGCCAGCAGCGATATCGACGTCAATGCCGAATTTTCCGGCGAGGTGCGGGCCCGGGTGGAATCGCGCCTGGGCTTCCGCGTTGGTGGCAAGATCGTCAGCCGCAAGGTGGACGTGGGCACGCTGGTCAAGCATGGCCAGGTGCTGATGGAACTGGACCCGCAGGACTTGCAGCTGGCCCAGGCGCAGGCGCTGGCCGGCCTGCGCGCGGCCGAAACCAACCGCGACCTGGCCAGCGCTGAACTGAAACGCTATCAGGAATTGCGGGCCAAGAACTTCGTCAGCCAGGCCGTGCTCGACGCCAAGGATTCGGCCTACAAGGCGGCCCAGGCTAACGTGGACTCGGCCCACGCCGCCTACCGCGGCCAGTCCAACCAGGCCGGTTACGCCAGTCTCGTGTCCGACATCGACGGCGTGGTCACGGCCGTGGATGCGGAAGTGGGCCAGGTGGTGGCGCCCGGCACGCCCGTGGTGCGGGTGGCCAAGGCGGGCGACAAGGAAATCGTCATCGGCCTGCCGGAAGATAAGGTGGAAACCCTGCGCCACGTCCCGGACGTGCAAGTGCGGCTGTGGGCCGACCCCGGCAAGGCGGTGGCGGGCAAGATCCGCGAGATCTCGCCCGTGGCCGACCCGTCCACCCGCACTTATACGGTCAAGGTCTCCATTCCCGACAGCCTGACGGAAGCCAAGCTGGGCATGACGGCCGTGGTGCAGTTCGCCTCCAAGACGCCGGTGCCCCAGATCAAGGTGCCGCTGACGGCCCTGTTCTATGAAAAGGCGGCCACCTCCGTGTGGGTGGTGGAAAACGGCGCCGTCAAGCTGGTGCCGGTCGCCATCGGCGGCGTGGCCGGCAACGAACTGGTGCTGAGCAAGGGCGTGACGGCAGGCCAGACCGTCGTCACGGCCGGCGTCAACCTGCTCAAGCCGGGCCAGAAGGTCAAGATCCTCGGCAATGACTTGCCGGCCAAGCCGGTGCGTCCAGCCGGCGCCAGCGCCGCCCTGGGTAGTGGCGAGGCGGCCATATGATGAAGGGCGGCTTCAATCTTTCGCGCTGGGCGCTCGAACATATTCCCCTCACGCGCTACCTGATCGCCGTGCTGCTGATCGGCGGCATGCTCAGCTACACCAACCTGGGCCAGGACGAGGACCCGCCGTTCACCTTCCGCGCCATGGTGGTGCGGGCCATGTGGCCGGGTGCCACATCGCTGCAGATGGCCGAGCAGGTGACGGACAAGCTGGAGAAAAAGCTCCAGGAAACTCCCGACATCGACGAGATATCCAGCTATTCCAAGCCCGGCGAGACGGTTATCATCCTCAAGCTGCGCGAATCGGCCTCGCCCAAGGATACGACGGCTTCCTGGTATCAGGTGCGCAAGAAGATAGGCGACATCCGCGGCACCTTGCCGCCGGGTGTGATCGGCCCCTTCTTCAATGACGAGTTCGGCGACACCTACGGTTCCATCTTCGCCCTGTCCGGCGACGGTTTCACCTACGCGGAAATGAAGGATTACGCCGACTTCGTGCGCCAGCAGCTGCTCAATGTGCCGCTGGTGTCCAAGGTCGAACTGTTCGGTGTGCAGGACGAGAAGATCAACATCGAGTTCTCGCACAAGAAATTTGCCCAGCTGGGCATTCCGTTCGAAGCCATCGTCAACCAGATCGCCACCCAGAACTCGGTGGAGTCGACCGGCGTGCTGGTCACGCCCACCGACAACCTGCAGGTGCGGGTAACGGGCGCCCTGAAAACGGTCAAGGACCTGGAAGAGCTGGAGCTGCGCGCCAACGGCACCACCTTCCGCCTGGGTGACTTTGCCACCGTCAAGCGGGAATACAAGGACCCGCCGCAGGACAAGATGCGCTTTAACGGCAAGGAAGTGATCGGCCTGGGCGTGTCGATGGAGAAGGGCGGCAACATCATCCGCATGGGCGAGGGCTTGCAAAAGACAGTCGACCAGATGAAGGCCAAGCTGCCCGTTGGCATCGAACTGGAGCGGGTATCGAACCAGCCGGCGGCCGTGACCGCTTCCGTGGGCGAGTTCGTGCACACGCTGATCGAAGCGGTGCTGATCGTGCTGGCCGTTAGCTTCCTGTCGCTAGGCCTGCACAGCAAGCCGTTCCGGCTGGACGCCCGCCCGGGCCTGGTGGTGGCGCTGACCATCCCGCTGGTGCTGTCCGTCACCTTCCTGTTCATGCGCGTGCTCGATATCGACCTGCACAAGATTTCGCTGGGCGCCCTGATCATCGCCCTGGGCCTGCTGGTCGACGACGCCATCATCGCCGTGGAAATGATGGTACGCAAGATGGAGGAGGGCATGTCGCGCTTCGAGGCGGCCACCTTCGCCTACACCTCCACGGCGCTGCCTATGCTGACGGGCACGCTGATCACGGTGGCCGGCTTCCTGCCCATCGGCCTGGCCAAGTCGGCGGCCGGCGAGTACACCTTCTCGCTGTTCTCCGTCAACGCGCTGGCGCTCGTCATTTCGTGGGTGGTGGCCGTCGTGTTCACGCCTTACCTCGGGTACGTGCTGCTCAAGGTCAAGCCTCATGCGAACGGCGACCACGAACTGTTCGATACGCCCGGCTTCCGCAAGTTCCGCGCCCTCGTCAACTGGTGCGTGGAATACCGCAAGACCACCATCGCCGCCACCTTGCTGGTGTTCGCCTTGGGCGTGTATGGCTTCAACTTTATCGAGAAACAGTTCTTTCCCGATTCCAGCCGGCCGGAACTGATGGTGGAAATGTGGACGCCGGAAGGCACCACCTTCGCCGCCAACGAGGCGCAGGTGAAGAAGTTCGAAGCCTTTATTTCGAAACAGGAAGGCGTGGTCAGCGTGACCAGCTATGTGGGTACGGGCAGCCCCCGTTTCTACCTGCCGCTGGACCAGATCTTCCCGCAGACCAACGTGTCGCAGATCGTTGTGCTGCCCAAGGACTTGCATGCCCGTGGCGTGCTGCGCGACAAGATTGTCGATATCTTCAAGAACGATTTCCCCGAGGTGCGGGGCCGCGTCAAGCTGTTGCCGAACGGTCCGCCCGTGCCATACCCCGTGCAGTTCCGCGTGACGGGCGAGCAGGTGGAAAAGGTGAGGGCGATCGCCGACGAGGTCAAGGACATCATGCGCGCCAACCCCAACACGGTGGGCGTGAACGATAACTGGAACGAGTCGATCAAGGTGCTGCGGCTGGACCTGGACCAGGACAAGATGCGGGCGCTGGGCGTGACGTCGCAGACGGTGATGCGGGCCGCCAACACCATCCTGTCCGGCACCACGGTCGGCCAGTTCCGCGAAGACAACAAGCTGATCGACATCCAGGTGCGCCAGCCGCTCGAAGAGCGCAACACGATCGCCGTGCTGAACGACACCAATATTCCCACGGCCAACGGCAAGTCCGTCACCATCAGCCAGCTGGCGCGGGCCCATTTCGTGTGGGAGCCGGGCGTCGTGTGGCGTGAAGGGCGCGAATGGGCCATCACGGTGCAGACCGACGTGGTCGACGGCATCCAGGGACCGACCGTCTCCGGCCAGATCAATCCCAAGCTCGAGGCCTTGCGGGCCCGCCTGCCGGCCGGCTACGCCATCACCGTCAAGGGGGCGGCGGCCGACAGCGGGGCGGCCGAAGCGTCGATCGCGGCCAACTTGCCGCTGGCCATCTTCATCATCTTCACTTTGTTGATGTTGCAGCTGCACAGTTTCTCGCGGGCCTTGCTGGTGTTCCTGACGGGGCCGCTGGGCGTGGCCGGCGCGGCCATGGCCCTGCTGTTGCTGCACCGTCCGCTGGGCTTTGTGGCCAACCTGGGCATCATCGCGCTGTTCGGCATGATCATCCGCAACTCCGTGATCCTGGTGGACCAGATCGAGCAGGACATCGCGGCCGGCCACGAACCGTGGGATGCAGTGGTGGAATCGGCCGTGCGCCGTTGCCGCCCCATCATCCTGACGGCGGCCGCCGCCGCGCTGGCCATGATACCCTTGTCGCGCTCCGTGTTCTGGGGGCCGATGGCGGTAGCGATCATGGGCGGCCTGGTATTGGCCACGGCCTTGACCTTATTATTCTTGCCGGCATTGTATGCGGCCTGGTTCCGGGTGAAAAAACCGTTGCCGGTCGCAGAGAAATTAACGGCAATTAAAGAGTAAATAAACGAAAGTAGGCGTGATGTTGGTGATAAGTTAAAAAACGCCACATTTCGCCGAAAAACCCGTTAAAATACCGCGTTGAAGTTGAAAGCTCCCACTGCGAGGCGGGATAGGGCGACCGTTTTCACTTACGGGTCGCCCTTTGCTTTTGTGCAAACATGCCGCGAGGATGG
>JAZJZQ010000460.1:0-2927 GCA_040389625.1 Pseudomonadota bacterium
CCACATCCAGAACATCCGCATCGGCACCAAGTCGGTGGCCTACTGGCCGCAGCGCTTCGTGACGGACGCCGACGCCGACGACCTGCTGCGCCTGTTCGAGCGGGTGGTCGCGGCCGGCAAGAACATGGCCATCATGGGCCATTACAACCACGCCGTGGAGCTGCGCCAGCCCATCGCCCAGCAGGCCGTCAAGCGCATCGTGGGCACCGGCGCCACGCTGCGCATGCAGGGGCCGCTGATCCGCCACATCAACGAAGACCCGAAAAGCTGGGCCGAACTGTGGCAGACGGGGGTGCGGCTGGGCGCCATTCCCTATTACATGTTCGTCGAGCGCGACACGGGCCCGCGCGAATACTTCCAGCTGCCGCTGGTGAAGGCGCACGAGATCTTCCAGGCCGCCTACCAGATGGTGTCGGGCCTGGCGCGCACCGTGCGCGGCCCGTCCATGAGCGCCTTCCCCGGCAAGGTGGTGATCGACGGCGTGGCCAACATCGCCGGCGAGAAGGTGTTCGCGCTGCAGTTCCTGCAAGCGCGCAACGCCGACTGGGTGCGCAAGCCGTTCTACGCCCGCTACGATCCGCAGGCGACCTGGATGGACGACCTGCGCCCGGCCTTCGGGCGCGACAAGTTCTTCTTCGAGACGGAAGGGGGCGGCCATCCGTCGGCGCCGCGCAAGGTGATCCCGCTGACGCCGGCCCGCCATGACGAGGACGGCGCCGGCGCCTGCGTGGCGCACAGCAGCGCGGCTTAGGGAGCGTGCCATGGCCGCGCCCATCCGCCAACCGGGACAGCTGGGCGCCGTGGCCATGTTCTGCCTGGTGTTCCTGCCGTTCGCACTGGGGCACTACCTGTCGTGCCTGCTGCGCACCGTGAACGCCATGCTGGCGCCCCAGCTGGTGGCGGCGCTGGGACTCACGCCGGGTCAGCTGGGCCTGCTGACCAGCGCCTTCTTCTTTGCCTTCGCCCTGGTCCAGCTGCCGGTGGGCATGGCGCTCGACCGCTGGGGCCCGCGCCGGGTGCAGCCGGTGCTGCTGCTGGTGGCGGCGCTGGGCGCGCTGGCCTTCGCGGGCGGCCACAGCTTCGTGCAGTTGATGTGGGCCCGGGCCATCATCGGCCTGGGCTTGGGCGGCTGCTTCATGTCGGCCGTGAAGGCCATCTCGACCTGGATCGCCCCGGCCAGGCTACCGTCGGTGCACGGCTACCTGATCGCCGTGGGCGGGCTGGGCGCCGCCTCGGCCACCTTGCCGGTGCGGCTGGCGCTGCACTACACGGACTGGCGCGGCCTGTTCATCGGCCTGGGGCTGGCGGCGGCGGCCATCGCCCTGCTGATCCACGTGCTGTCGCCGGCGCCGCCGCCCGCGCGCGGCGTGCCCCTCACGCGCCAGGCCGTGCTCGACGTCTACCGCCACCCGGCCTTCCGCGAGACGGCGGCCCTGGTGCTGGTGCCGCACACGGTATTTTTCGGCATGCAGGGGCTGTGGATAGGGCGCTGGCTGAGCGACGTGGCCCGCTTTACCGACGCGGCCGTGGCCTATCTGCTGTACCTGGGCATGGCCGCCATCATCTTCGGCGCCATCTTCGTGGGCATGGTGACGGAATGGGCCGGCCGGCGCGGCGTGCGGCCGCTGACGGTGGCGGCGGCCGGCATCGCCCTGTTCATCGCCGTGCAGCTCGGCTTCGTGATCGGTTACGCGCCCAGCTACCAGCTGCTGTCGGTGCTGTTTACGCTGGTGGGGACCATCACCGGCATCGAATACGCCATCGTCGCGCAGAGCATGCCGCCGGCCCTGACGGGGCGGGCCGCCACCTGCCTCAACCTGCTGATCTTCCTGGGCGCGTTCGCCGTGCAGGCCGGCTTCGGCCAGCTGCTCGGCTGCTGGCAGCCCAACCTGCTGCACCAGTATCCGGCGGCGGCCTACCGCTGCGGCTTCGCCGTGCTGGTGGCGTTGCAGTTGCCGGGACTGTTGCGTTATGTGTGGCGCAGCCGCACGCCGGCGCGCAAACGGGCCGCCCATTCCGGTAAAATGAATCTTCCATCGGGCAGTCCGGCGCACTGACACTGCACTTTACTGGGGACGAAGAGCATGACCACCTCCGTGTTTGCCACCCTGCCACCCGACTGGCAGGCCTGGATCCGGGACAACCTGGCGCGCGCCTGCAGTCCGCACGACATGGCCGACAGCATGGCCCGTTCCGGCCAGTACAGCATGGCGTTCGCCCGCGCCGCCATCGGCGAGGCGCTGGGCGCCGCCCCGTTGGCGCCGGACCGGTGCGCGGCGCTGCCCCAGGTCGACACCTCGCGCAACCGGCTGGCCGTGGACGGGCGCGCGGTGGACATCCTGTGCGCGCTGCGCCAGCCGCGCCTGGTCTTGCTGGGCAATGTGCTGGACGAGGACGAATGCGACGCCATCGTGGCCCACTGCGCCGGACGCTACACGCGCTCCACCGTCACCAGCGAGGCGGACGGCGCCAGCACCGTGCATGAAGGGCGCACCAGCGAGATGGCCTTCATCCAGCGCGGCGAGAGCGCACTGGCCGACCGCATCGAGCAGCGCCTGGCCGCCATCGCCCAGTGGCCGCCCGATCGCGGCGAGCCGTTCCAGCTGCAGAAGTACGGCGTGGCGCAGGAGTACCGGCCCCATTTCGACTGGCTCAATCCCGATTCGGACGGCCACCGCGCCCACCTGCGCCGGGGCGGCCAGCGCCTGGCCACCTTCATCCTCTATTTGAGCGCGGTGGAAGAGGGCGGCGGCACGGCCTTCCCCAACCTCGGGCTGGAAGTGTTCCCCCGCAAGGGCAATGCGCTGTTCTTCCTCAACACGGACGCCGGCCAGCGGCCCGACCAGCAAACCCTGCACGCGGGCTGCCCCGTGGTGCGCGGCACCAAGATCATCGCCAACAAGTGGCTGCGCCAGGGCGTGTACTAG
>JAZJZQ010000461.1:0-5169 GCA_040389625.1 Pseudomonadota bacterium
ACGGCCCGCAGCGCTTGCGGCACCAGGGCGCCGTCCGGTGCGAACAGCAGCGCGGCGTCCAGTTCGGCCGGCGGCAGCTGGTCCGACGGACCGGCCCACACGGCGCCCAGCTCGCGCGCAAAGCGCTGGCTGCGTTCGTCTCCGGGACGGGTAAAGGCATACACTTCGCGGCCCTGCTGGCTGGCCAGCTGGGCCAGCAGATGGGCAGCGGCGCCAAAGCCGTACAGCCCGATCCGTTGGGCCGCGTCGCCGGCCAGCACGTAGGCACGGTAGCCGATCAGGCCGGCGCACAGCAAGGGCGCCACTTCCACGTCGTCGTAGCGGGCCGGCAGGCGGAAGATGTAACGGGCGTCGGCCACCATGTATTCGGCGTAGCCGCCGTCGACATCGTAGCCGGTGAAGCGCGCTTGCGCGCACAGGTTCTCCGTGTGATGGGCGCAGTAGGGGCAAGCGCCGCAGCTGGCGCCCAGCCAGGCCACACCCACCCGTTCGCCGATGGCGTAGCTATCGACCTGCGCGCCGAGGCGCACCACGCGCCCCACCACTTCATGGCCCGGTATCAAGGGGCTGCGGTGCGGCGCCAGTTCGCCGTCGAGTATGTGCAAGTCGGTGCGGCACACGCCGCAGGCGCTCACGCGCAGCAGCACCTGCCGCGGGCCGGGCTGCGGCACGGGCACCTGGGCCGCCCGCAGCGGTGCGCCGGGCTGGTCCAGCAGCATGGCCAGCATGCTCTCCGGCACCCTCACCAGCGCGTCCATGGTGTCAGCGGAATACCAGCACCGGCACCTGGGCGTGGGTCAGCACTTTCTGCGTCTCGCTGCCCAGCAGCAGGCCCTTGACGCCGCGCCGGCCGTGGGACGACATGCAGATCAAATCGCAGCCGGCATCCGTGGCCGCCTTGCAGATGGCCTCGTACGGCTGTTCGTCCGTGACCAGCATGGTGTCGCAGCTCACGCCCAGCTCCTTGGCGGCCGCCTCGATCTCGGCCAGGAACACGCGCGCATGGGCGGCACTGTCGCGCGCAAACTGTTCGCGGGTGTCGGCCAGCATTTCCGGCTGGTAGGTGAAGATCTGGTAGTCGGCCATCACATGGATGCCGGTGACCTTGGCGCCCGATTCCTTGGCAAAGGCCAGGGTCTTTTTGATCATGCCGGAGGCGATGGAGGAACCGTCGGTCGGCAACAGGATATGCTTGAACATGATGTAGTCTCGATTAGGGTAGCGGCGCCGGGCGCCGGTAGTGACCGGTGTCGCCCCCGCGCCGGGCGGCGCGCCATGCGCGTCGCGGCCGGGGGACGGCACCGGCGATGGCGTCAGTTAATGACGATTTTCTTGGCGCTGTTGTTGGCGCGTTTGGGCAACGTCAGCTCCAGCACGCCGTCCTGATATTTGGCGACCACCTGGCTGTCGTCGATATCGTGTTCCAGCGAGAAACTGCGATACTGCTGACCGTAGTAGCGCTCGCTGCGCACCACCGTCTCACCCTGCTTCTCTTCGCTCTCGCGCTTGGTTTCGGCCGAGATCGAGACGTGGTTGCCTTCCACATCGACCTTGATGTCTTCCTTCTTCATCCCCGGGATTTCCGCCTTGACGTTGTAGGCCTGGTCGCTTTCCGTCACGTCCAGCCTGATCAGCGCGTCCTTCTGCAGGTCGCGCATCGCGTGCTTGAGGCCGAAGTCGCGGAAGAAGTCTTCGACACTGCGCAGCGGTTCCATGCGGGCCAGGTCGCCAAACGGGTCGAAGTGTCTCAGTTGGTTAGCCATGTTCAACTCCTATGCAAATACATGCCGGATCGAAATGCCGGGACGCGCCGGCAACCGCGTCCCTGTCACCCCACTGTAATTGGCCGCGCCGTACGTGTCAGCCGGGGGGGGTGACTTACATCAAGAACTTGAACAATACGATAACACCGTGCCGTTTCAGGCGGCGCACAAGGTCATGCGGGACTTGCCGCGCATGGCTTCTTCCGCGCGGGCCGCTTTCTGCTCGGCCACTTCCAGCGCCGCGCCCGTGGACAGCGCCTCCAGAGCGCCGCGGTCGAGGATGCGCAGGTCGCGGTTTTCAATACTGATCCATTCCTGCTTGCGGAAGCGCGACAGCAGCCGGCTCACGCTCTCTATCGTCAGGCCCAGGTAGCCGCCCATGTCCTCGCGCGACATGCGCAGCTGGAAGCTGGTGGCCGAATAGCCGCGGGCCTGGTAGCGGGCCGACAGGTTGAGCAGGAACACGGCAAAGCGCTGCTCGGCCCGCATATTGCCCAGGAATAGCATCACGTTTTGCTCGCGCATGATTTCCTGGCTCATGATGCGGTGGAAGTGCTGCAGCAGCTGGGGCACTTCGCCGAACAGTTCCTGCAGCCGGGCGAACGGGATCTCGCATACTTCCGCGTCCTCCAGCGCCACGGCGTTGCAGGCGTGGCGGCCGGCGCCGATGGCGTCCATGCCCAGCAGGTCGCCGGCCATCTGGAAGCCTGTGATCTGCTGCTCGCCGCGCAGGTTAATCTGGGCCGTCTTGAAGTGGCCGAAACGCACCGCGTACAGGCTGTTGAAGGGCTGGTCCATGCGGTACAGGTATTCGTCGCGGGCCACGCGGCGGCGGCGGCCGATGATCTTGTCCAGCCGGGAAACTTCGTTCTCATCCAGGCCGACCGGCAGGCACAGCTTCTTGAAACTGCAGACGGCGCACTTGTTCTGGGCAGGCGCGGTCTGAGCGGTCGAAGGGGCGATCGAGAAAATGGTGGATGTCATGGTACAGCTCCCTGTTCGTAGTTCGGTCGCTCGCCCTGAGGCGAGTGCGCCGTGATTTGTTCATACGACAAGTATCGACGATAGTCCGCCCGGCCGTTATCGGGCAAGGCCGCCGCTTCGTGTAGGGGATTTACGGATGAAATCGTGTAGGGGTTCCGTGACAGCGGGCCGCGCGCGGCCCACCGCCTCAGATAATGCCGTTTTCCAGCGCGTAGCGGGTCAGCTCGGCGTTGCTGGTGCAACCCATCTTGTCGAGGATGCGGGTGCGGTAGGTGGTCACCGTGTTGGGGCTCAGGTGCAGCAATTCGCCGATGCGCACCAGCGATTCGCCGGCCGCGATCAGCTTGAACACCTCCAGTTCGCGGTTCGACAGCGCTTCGTGGTTGGCCATGCCGCCGCCCCCGCCGATCAGGCTGGCCAGCTTTTCCAGCAGGGCCGGACTGACATGCTTGCCGCCGGCGGCCGCCTTGCGCACGGCCGTCACCAGCACCGTGGTGGGCGCATCCTTGGTCAGGTAGCCGGACGCGCCCAGCTTGAGGGCGCGCACGGCGTAGATTTCCTCCGAATACGTGCTCAGCATCAGCACGGCCAGCTTGGGCTTGTCGGCCCGCAACTGCTTGAGCAAGTCCAGCCCGTTCTTGCCCGGCATGGTGATGTCGCACAGGGCGACGTCGAATTCCTGCTGTTGCACCAGCAGCAACGCTTCCTGCGCGTTGCCCGCCTCGCCCGTGACGCAAATGTCGTCGGCCGTGCCCAGCATCAGGCGTACGCCGTTGCGGGCGATCGCGTGATCGTCCACCAGCAACACCCGGATCTGCTTACTGCTCATTGCTGCCCTCCAAGGGCAAACGCAGCAGCAAGGTCGTGCCCTGCCCTGGCTTGCCGGTAATTTTCAGTTCGCCGGCGAAGTGCCGGCTGCGCTCGTGCATGCCCAGGATGCCCCAGGACTCGCGGTTCAGCAGGCGCTCCGTGTCGATGCCCTTGCCGTCGTCGACGATGCGCAACTCCAGGATATTATCCTGCAAGTCTACATCGAGCTGCACGGTGCTCGCTTCGGCATGGCGCACCACGTTGGTCAGCGCCTCCTGCACGATACGAAACAGCATGGTGCTGCGTTCCGGACCCAGTTCCAGCGCGGCCGCGGCCGGCGTCACGTGGGTGATGCAGTGCAGCCCCGAGCGCTGCTCGATCTGGCCCGCATACCATTCCAGCGCGGCCCACACACCCAGCTGGTCCAGCACGCTGGGCCGCAGGTCCGTGATGACGCGGCGCACGGTCTGGATCGCATCCTGGGCTAGCGCGGCCGCGTCCGTCAGCAGCGGTTCGGCCGGGCTGCCGGCCGCCGCCGTGCGTTCGATGGCCACGGAAATGTAAGCCTTGATGCCCGTCAGCAGGCCGCCCAGTTCGTCGTGGATTTCCTGGGCGATGCGCTTGCGTTCGTGTTCCTTGATGTTTTCCTGGTGCGCCGCCAGCCGGCGCAACTCGTCCTGCGACTGCTGCAGCGCCTGTTCGGCCAGCTTGTTGCGGGTGATGTCGACCAGGATGCCCTGCATGAACAGGGGTTGGCCCGCTTCGTCGCGCACCACTTCGGCCTGGTCGCGGAACCACAGCACGTCGCCGTTGCGGGCCGTGAGCCGGTATTCCAGCCGCAGGGCGGCGCCGGCCATGCGGCTTTCGCGGATGGCCGCCTGCACCCATTCGCGCTCGCCCGGATGCATGCGCGCCCCGTGCAGCTGGGGATCGGCCAGCCATTCGGCCGGGCTGTAGCCCAGGGTCTGGATCTGGGGGCTGATGTAGAGCAGCGTCTGCGGCGCATCGAGCGCGGCGATGTAGGTGATGGCCTGGATCTGTTCGACCAGGGTGCGGAATTTCGCTTCCACCTGGCGCTTGTCGACCAGCAGGCGCTGCTCGCGCAGCATGCGGTGGATGGCCGTGGGCAGCATCTCCAGGTAGCGCCCGTCCACATCCTTGACCAGGTAGTCGCGCGCGCCGCGGCGCATGGCTTCGGCCGCCACGGTGGCGCTGTCGGCCCCCGTCAGCATCATGACGGGAATGGCGCTGCCGCCCCCGTCCACGCTGAGCCGGGCCAGGAATTCCAGTCCCGTCACGTCGGGCAGGTGGTAGTCGAGCAGGATGCAGTCAGGCGCCGCGGTGCGCGCCTGCAGCAGGCCCTGCTGGCCGCTGTCCGCCTCGATCAGCTCGAAATTGCTGTCGGCGTCGGCCGCAAAGGCGCGCCGGCAGGCCATGCGGTCGACCACGTCGTCCTCGACGATCAGCACCCGTATCCGTGGTTTGCTCATGGCCGGTTCGCCTCCTCAGGGCATTTCACTGATGGTCCAGTACAGGTCGATCGAGCGCATCATCTCCACGAAGCGGCGGTAGTCGACCGGCTTGGCCATGTAGCCGGCCACGCCCAGGTCGA
>JAZJZQ010000462.1:0-2546 GCA_040389625.1 Pseudomonadota bacterium
CGAAGACGTTTAGCAGATATTATTTCAAATACCGCCCCAACAAGGAAGAGGATACCCGCTCCGAATTTAAGCCCAAGGTAGTACGCTACAAGTGTTGCAAGAATGAATCCCGCGGTAATTAGGTGACGCATAAAAATCTCCTATTTTCAGAAAAAGCTCATCGACAAAGCGGCTAGTCCTGGCCGACTCGAGCCTGCAAGCCGACATCAAGAACTTAATTTGCCAAGAAACCGTTTCAAGTGCGGTTCGGCACGTTCGTACGGCACCTCATCGAAGCGAAACCACTGTATCGACAGAAATTCATCTTCATCAAATTGCATCAATGCCGTCCTATCCGCACGTACCACGTACCAGAGCGAGACGTCAGTATGCCCAGCCGTAAGTCCCACCGTCGTCGTCACGGTCAGCATAAGCGGCGCGGCTATGGGATGGGATGCCACGATCCCCAATTCCTCCTGCAACTCGCGCAATACCGTAGCGCGCGGATGCTCGCCCTCCTCCACATGCCCGCCAGGCGGTAACCAGCGCTGGGCATTCCTGTGGTCTACGAGCAGGACATGGTCATCATCGACAACGACGAAATAAGACACCAGATGTTGAGGTGGCGTTGCCGGTTTAGCCAGGCGGCAAAGCTCCACCCCGGAATCAATCCAGGCAAGGGCATCGGCAATCTGACTTCGTTCCAGCGCGTCGAGCGGCACAATCGACGACAGTTCATCCCGGATAGCTTGGCGCACGTGATTTTAAATTTACGGTATGGGCAAATGCCCGAGATATGCAGCATACCATCTTGCTAATTTGCAAAATGCGCACATTCTCACCTGGGCTGCGCCCCGGCCATGCCCGGCCAGATGGCGCTATCGAAAAGCGAACCCGGCGCCAATCCCGTCCGGCCAATGGCCAACTTCAAATTCCTTGCCGTAGGTCAAGGAGTTGCCAGATAGATAGGGAGCACAATTCAGTCGCATCGTAGACAGGAGCGCCAAGAAAAATGAACAAAGTCAGCCAATTTCTCGAACACGATCATGCCCGCTGCGACAGCCTGTATGTCGACGTCGTCAACTGCGTGGCCGCGCGCGACTGGGCGCAGGCCGCGCTGCGGTTCCCTGAGTTTGCTGAAGCAATGCAATTGCACATCGACATGGAGGAATCCGTCGTCTACCCCGCCTTCGAACAGGCACTGGGCAACGACAGCGGCCCTACCCGGATCATGCGGGCCGAACATCAGCTGCTGCGCGAAATCCTCCATCGCATGACGGCCGCCATCCTGCACCGCGACCTGATCGAGTTTTCCGACCATGCCGACACCTTCCGCCTGACCACCCAGCAACACAACCTGAAGGAAGAAGGCATGCTGTTCCCCTTGGTCGACAAGATGCTGCACCACCGCTACGACGAACTGGTGCAGGCGATGACCGGCCTGTGCCGCTCGGCATCCGGCCAGGCGGCCTGGGCGCCGGCAGCGTCAGCCACCTGAATGGACGGAGCAGGCGCGTCGCGCACGACACTGGCCGGGCCGCACGTCAAGCCAGCATGGCCTCCATGCGCGGCCAGTCAAGCACGGTGATGCGGCGATTATTGACCTGGATGATGCCGTCCTTGCTGAAATCGCGGAACACGCGCGACAGCGTCTCCGGCGTCAGGCTCAGGCGCGCGGCGATCACGCCCTTGTTCGCCACCAGCGCGATTTCGGCATTGGGCAGCCGTTCGCCGCCCTGGCGCAGCAGATAGTCGGCCAGCCGTTGATGGGCGTTGAGCGCGTAGCTGCCGATATCGCGCACCAGGCCGCAGAACTGGCGGCCCAGGCAGGTCATCACTTCGCGCGCAAAGGCGGGATTTTCGTCGGCGATGTCAAGAATGACCTCGCGTTCGGTATGGAGCAGCATGGTGTCGGCCGTGGTCGTGACACAGGTCTGGTGCGGCTGGTTCATCACCATTTCGCCCAGGCCGAAGCATTTGTTGGCACCGAGGATGGCCAGCATCTTCACCCCGCCCTGCTTGCTGTTCACGGCAATATGCACCTGGCCATACACGATCCAATACGTGCCCAGCGCCGGATCGCCCTGCTGGATCACCGTCACGTTGGGCACCGCGCGCAGCGGACTGGTGTGCTCGGCGATGCGTTCGATCTGGCGCGGCGTCAGCATGCGATACAGCGACGAGTTGGCAATGATACGTTCTATTTTTGCAGCGTCGTCACGCATGATGCTTACCTGCTTTGTTGGAGATCAAGGCATCCATGGTAACGATGTGCTAGCGATGTTTTATTGATGTGAATCAATCCGTTGCCAAATGCACGATGATACGGCGTGGCGTTTTCGTGCGCGCACGCCTGTACCATCCGGCGCCGGTCACTCAGGCGCGCGGTTCATTGTCCAGACGACACTGACGATTTTCCATCCCCCTTCCGGCACTTTCATCATCTGCCACGTCTCGACCCCGTAATTCTGCGCCTTGCCGTTGATCAAAAATTCATAATCAAACATCACCCAGGCCACGTTATTGTCTTGCGTAATCTTAACGTTATAGAATTTTTCCTCGATCTC
>JAZJZQ010000462.1:2646-5838 GCA_040389625.1 Pseudomonadota bacterium
GCCGCCATGACTTCGGCACTGAGCTGCAGCGCCGTCCCGCCGCTGGCGATCCTGCTCAGCTGCGACGGCGACAGACCGGCACTGCTTTGCCCCAACGCCGTCCCGCTGGCCGTATTCAGTCCCAGCTTCTGTTTGATCGCCTTGACGCTGGCCAGGAAGGCCAGGCGCCCCGGTTCGGTCGTGATATGGGTGAGCAGGCGCCGGCACAGCGCATCGAGGTCGGGCGCATCGTGCGACTCCTTCTTGAGCAGCAGCTTGGCCATCGGCCCGACCTGCATCGACAATGCCAGTTGCAGTTCCGGCGCCACCGCCACCAGCCACTGCGGCGCCGATGCCGACAGTGAGGCCGTATGTCCGACGCTGGCGCCCGCGCCACTGCCGGAGGCGGCAGAGCTGTGCTGCGGCGCCCCGGTGCCGTGCTGGGGAACGGCCGGACGGGGCGCAGGGCGGCTGAACGCCAGCACGGTGCGCTCGTTGTCCTCCTCGCCCAGGGGCACGCCGCCCGTCTGCTGCAGATGGGCTTCGGTGAGCGCCGTGAGGAAGGCGCGCGCCGTCGGCAGACGGTCCTCCACCCGCTTGGCCAGCGCCCGCATCAGCACCGCGTCAAACGCCGGATTCAGGCCGGGTTGCAGTTCGCTGGGCGGGGTGGGCATGGTATGCAGGATCTGGTGCATCACCACCGACGGCGCGCCCGTGAACGGCCGCACCCCGGTCAGCATCTGGTACAGCAGGACGCCGGCGGCGAAAATGTCGGAGCGGCCATCCACCCGCTCGCCGCGAAACTGCTCGGGCGACATGTAGCTGGGCGTGCCGATCACATCGCCCACCTGGGTCAGCGTGGACGACTCGATCTTGGCCACGCCGAAATCGGTCACCTTGATCTGGGCGGCGGCCGTGACGAGTATGTTGGCCGGCTTGATATCGCGGTGCACCACCCCGCGCGCATGCGCGTAGTCGAGCGCGCCCAGGAGCTGCGTCATGCAGGAAATGCACGCGCTTAGATCCATCGGCGCATCGGCCACCAGGAAGTCGTTGAGCGGCCGGCCCTCCACGTACTCCATGGCGATGTAGGTCACGCCATCGCTTTCGCCGTAGTCGTACACCGCCACGATATTGGGATGGACCAGCCGGCCGGACGCCTGCGCCTCGTTGCGAAAGCGCGCCACCAGCTCTTCCCCGGAGCGGCCGTCCAGCAATTCCCGGCGTATGGTCTTGAGCGCCACCACGCGGGCGATGTTGTCGTCATACGCCCGATACACCACGCCCATGGCACCCTTGCCCAGCGTGCCGTCGATACGATACTTGCCTATCTTCTCAATCATCGGATACCTGGTTGCTTATTCATCGAGCATTTTCAAGGCGCTGGCCAGGCTGGTGCGCATGCGCGTGAACGATTGCGCCAGCGCGCTCAGTTCATCTCCCCCCTTCACGTCGAACTCCTCGGCCTCGAACTTGCCCAGGCTGACCTGGTCGGCCACCTGCGCCAGGTGGGTGATGCGCCGCGTGACCAGCAGATGGACCATCACGTTCAGCGCAATCAGCACCACCACGAACACGCCCAGCAGCGACAGCATGAAGGTGCGGAAGATGGCATTGGCCCGCTGCAGCGGCACGGCCATCGGCACCGAAATGACCTGGGCGCCGACGATCTCGTTAAGCTGCCACGCAAAGCCGTTGTTCGGCCCGTAGATATCGACCATGGTCTTGGGCGCGTTGGCGGCCGTGCTGTGACATTGGAGGCAAGCCTCGCCCTTGATCTGCAGCGGCCGCGCGATGTACAAGTTGCGGCCGGTGGCGGTCTCGCGTTCACCCGAGTACTCCTTCAGGTCCGGCGACTTGCGCAGCTTCTGCACAATGTCCACTTCCCAGTCGGTGGCCTTGTCGCGCAGATTGGTCGGGTTCAGCGTCGCCTCCTTGTAGGAGAAATCGGGATAGGCCTTGAGGATCACGTTCATGTTCTCCACCGCGGAATACGAGGGCACCGACTGCGGGTGGAACTCGTATTTCATCTGGTTGGCCAGCAGCGGCGCAATCTGGCCGGCCGTGTAGCCGCGCACGCTCTTGGCCGCCTCCAGCAGCAAGCGGGCGTTCTGCAGCGTCTCCTCGCGCGCGCTCTGCTTGAGCAGCCCGTCGGCGATGAAACCGGCGGCCACGAAGCCGACGGCGAAGATAGTCACGAACACCAGATTGAACTTGCTTGCGATGGACAATTTCATGTGTGCTCCTGGGAGAAGGGGAATGAACGGTGTGGCGCCGGCGCTACGGTGAAGACGCCCGCTTGACCACAGGGTGCAGCACCGGTTGCCATTCGCTGCCATGGCCCAGTGCCTGATCGAGCTGGCGGCGGAACTGCGGATCCTGCAGCCGCTCGCGGAAGCGGGCGACAAAGCGCTTGCGCACGCCCAGGCTGCAGCGCAGCCACGCTTCGACGTCGGCGAAATTGACGGCACGCTGGCGCTGCGCGGCCGGCTTGACCGGCTTGGCCGGCTGCGGCACCGGGGCCAGGCGGTCGCGGAATGGGGGTGGCATATCGTGCAGGAACTGCGGATCGGCCCGGGGCAGCATGAGCAGGGGCTTGCCGGCATCGGCCTGCACATAGCTCTCGGCGGCCACCTTCTGCATGGCGCCGGCCTTGCCCTGCCCTGTCACGGCGGCGGCCAGCTGTTCGCCGGAGTCGGCAAACAGGGCGTCGCGTCCCGGCCGGCTGAACACGACGGCGGCACCGCCACCTACGCTGGCCTGCAACGCTTCACCGGCGACGGTGGCGCGGCTGGCGGCCGTCTGCACCTTGACCCAGCCCTGCAGCAACGCCAGCTCGAAGGTGCCTTTGGATGCGGCTCCCAGCGTGGTCAGGTAAAGCTTTGTTTGCGGACCGAGTGCGACGATGGCACCGCCGTCCAGTTCGATCTGCGCCCCGCCGGCGCCCGTTTCGACGATGTCGTCCTGCTGCAGCGGGGTGCCGTTGACGGCCTGGTACACATCGGCCGCGCGGATCACGCGCACCGGCTGCTCGGCCAGCGCCAGGCTGGCGGCCGGGGCGGCCCAGGCCGCGCAGCTGCCCGTCAGCAGCCAGGCCAGCGCCGCCAAAGTAGAAAGGAAGGAAGGATGGTTCGCCATGACGGTGTTTCGGTCCGGTCCCGTTGTCTCGCCATGAGAATAACATGGGTTTTTGACATCGCCGCCGTATTTTTT
>JAZJZQ010000462.1:5938-8469 GCA_040389625.1 Pseudomonadota bacterium
CCGCGCCTGTGCCACATCGTCCGCCAGCCAGCTATGCCACACCGTCCACGTCTTGATCGATGGCCAGCCGAAGGCTTGTGCCACGCCGGCGAAACCGGGGCCGTTGACGAAGGCATGCATCGCCTCGGGCTCGCGCCACAGGTAAAACGGCGCATACAGGTTCTCGGCCGTCGCGCCGCCATTGCGGTCGGCGCTGAGATAGGCCTTGAACGTCAGCCCCGGAAACTCGTCCAGCATGTGGCCCTTGCTGGCGATGCGCTGGCGGATGATTTCCATGTCGTAGTCGGCCGGCAGCACGAAGCTGTATTGCATCGCCATCATGGCTGGACCTCGGCCATCGCGTTCTGCCATGCCGCGCCGGGCGCGTACTGCTCGCCGCCGGCGAACGACCAGTCGTCGGCCTGGGTGGTGCTGATGACCACCATGACATCCTGCGGCCGCACGCCCGGCGACTCGGCCAGCAGGCCGACCAGCCGCTGATAGAACGCCTGCTTGACGGCGCCGCTGCGGGCGCGGCCCGCCGTCACGCAGATCAGCATGTAATCGTCCGACCGGGGGCCGCCCATGTAGTGGCGGTCGAAGCTCATTTCATATGGTTCGTGCTGGTGGATGACCTGGAAACGGTCGTCCGCCGGTACGCCGAACGTGTCCACCAGCGCCTGATGCAGGCTGTCCGAAACGGCCCGCAGGTATTCCGGCGATTTACCCTTCAATAGCGATATGCGGCTCATAGGCATGATGTGATCCCTCAGTTAATTTGCTTCAGCAGATTGATGGCCGATGCTGCCGTCGGCCAGCCGGAATAAAACGCCAGATGGGTAATCAGTTCCACCAGCTCGTCGTGCGTCACGCCATTTTCCAATGCCCGCTTCAGGTGAAACGGGATCTGTTCGATGCGGTACATGGCCACCAGCGCCGCCACCGTCACCATGCTGCGGTCGCGTGGCGACAGGCCGGGACGCTGCCAAACGTCGTCGAACAGCACGCTGTCGGTCAGTTCGGCCAGCTTGGGGGCGATGGCGCCCATGCTTTGTTTTCCTGCGGTAGACCCCGTCGTCATCTTCCTGGCTCCCATAAAATGCGTTGACAGGGACAAGATACGCCACTATCTTGATTCAGAAAATCAGGAATATTTAAACCGACAATCCCAAAAATCGGGACGATCATGCGTAGAATCACCTTCGACCTCGACATATTGCGCAGCTTTGTCACCGGCGTGGACCTGGGCAGCTTTGCCAAGGCCGCCGAGCGGCTGGGCCGCTCCACCTCGGCCGTCAGCGCCCAGCTCAAGAAGCTGGAGGACCAACTGGGCACTCCCGTGCTGCGCAAGGCGGGACGCGGCATGGCGACGACGGCGGCCGGCGAATCGCTGCTCGGCTATGCGCGCCGCCTGCTGGAGTTGAACGACGAGGCGGCAACGGCCGTGCGCGGGGTGGACCTGGCCGGCAGTATCCGGCTGGGCATGCAGGAGGATTTTGGCGAGCACATATTGACCGAGGTGCTGGGCCGCTTCGCCCGCGCCCACCCCAAGCTGAGGATAGAGGCGCGCGTGGCGCGCAATGCGGAGCTGGTGGACCAGGTGACGGCCGGCCGGCTCGATCTGGCGCTGGCCTGGAACGCGGGCGCGGCCCGGCCCCACGCGGAAACCGTGGGCGAGACGGCCATGCGCTGGATCGGGTCGCAAGACTGCGATCCGCTATCGCTTATCGCAGGCCCGGAGCCGGTGCCGCTGGTGCTGTTCGACGCGCCCTGCATGATGCGCACGGCAGCCACCAATGCGCTGGACCGGGCCGGCATCGCATGGCGCGTCGCCTTCACCAGCCCCAGTCTGGGCGGCGTATGGGCGGCGGTCGCGGCAGGTCTGGGGGTAACCGTGCGCACGGAAGTGGGCTTGCCTAGCCGGCTGCGGACGCTGGATGAAGCCGCCCTGCCCGCGCTGCCCAAGGTGGGACTGGATCTCTTGTTCAGCGAGGCCGATCCCAGCCCCGTCATCCTCCGGCTGCGCGATGTGGTGCTGGAAGCCGTTGAACAGTACGCGCCCGCTGCCTGAAAGGTCGGAAAAGGTCGTTGCGCTGCGCGGCCTGCGCATGCGCTGACGTACGCGTGCGATACACCTGCGCGGCGTGTGCGTGCGATACACGTGCGCGGCGTATGCGTGCGATACACCTGCGCAGCGTGTGCGTGCGCTACGCAGGGACTGGCTATCAAGCGGATGGCGCGCCAACGGGACTGGATTCCACCGTCATCAGCAACTGGCGCGCCCTGACCTGCTGCCCGACCTGGCAGGCCAGCGCATTGACCACGCCGTCCGTCTGGCTGGTCACGGAAAACTCCATCTTCATCGCCTCCAGCACCGCCAGCGGCTGGCCCTTGGCCACAGCGCTTCCCGCTTCCACCAGCACGGACATGATCTTGCCATCCATCGGCGCCAACACGCGGCCATCGCTGGCGGCATCTTTGCGGGCAGCTGGCGCCAGCGTCACGTCTTCGTACGCCAGCGTCGCGCCACGGCAGCTGAGCCACAACGTCGC
>JAZJZQ010000462.1:8569-11116 GCA_040389625.1 Pseudomonadota bacterium
AGCTGCCACTCGACCAGGTCCAGGTCATAGACGATCTCGGTGACGGGATGCTCTACCTGCAGCCGCGTATTCATCTCCAGGAAATAGAACTGCCCATCTTCAGCCAGCATGAATTCCACCGTGCCCGCACCGACATAGCGCACCGCACGCGCTGCGGCGACGGCGGCAGCGCCCATGCGCATGCGCAGCACGTCATCCACGGCCGGGCTGGGGCATTCCTCCACCACCTTCTGGTGCCGCCGCTGTACCGAACAATCGCGCTCGCCGATGTGGACGATATTGCCGTGCCGGTCGCCAAATACCTGTATCTCAACGTGGCGCGCATTGAGCACGGCCTTTTCGATCAGCAGCTGGCCGTCGCCAAAGGCATTGGCCGCTTCGCTGCGTGCGGATGCGATGGCGGCGGCCAGTTGCGCCTCCTCATGCACCAGCCGCATGCCGCGTCCGCCGCCACCGGCCGCCGCCTTGACCATCACCGGCAGGCCAATCTTCAGCGCCTGGGCGGCCAGGTGGGCGTCGCCCTGATCGCTGCCCTGGTAGCCTGGCACGCACGGTACGCCCGCTTCCAGCATCAGCGCCTTGGCGTTGCTCTTGTTGCCCATGGCCGAAATAGCTTCCGGATCGGGGCCGATGAACACCAGCCCCGCTTCCTGCACGGCGCGCGCGAACGCGGCGCTCTCGGACAGGAAGCCATAGCCGGGGTGGATGGCGCCGCAACCGGTATCCAACGCCGCCCGTACCAGCTTGTCGATCACCAGATAGGACTGCGCGGCAGGCGCCGGGCCTATCGCCACCGCTTCATCGGCCTGTGAGACGTGCAAGGCATCGCGATCCGCCTCGGAATAGACGGCTACGGTCGCATAGCCAAGCTTCTTGCAGGCGCGGATCACGCGCAGGGCGATCTCGCCGCGGTTGGCAATCAGGACTTTATCGAACATGTGCTTCACCAGTCTTTTCGTTATTGTCGATGCCGGCCAATGCCCACTGGGGCAATCGCTTTTCCATGAACGCCTGCGTCCCCTCGGCCGCTTCCGGTCCGCACAAGGCTGCCGAAAACAGCGTGGCCGCCCGGTCCAGCACTTGTCCCAGCGGTTCGCCGCCGACGGCCAGCATGATCTGCTTGGTGACGGCGTTCGCGCCTGGCGCGCAGCGCATCACCTGCGCCAGTACCTCTGCCACGCGGGCATCAAGCGCCGCCTCGCTGTCCTCAACGTAATGTGCCAGCCCCAGACGACAAGCCTCCGCACCATCGAAACGCCCGCCGCACACGCCCAGCCGGCGCGCCTGCGACAGGCCGATACGCTGCACGACAAACGGCGCGATCTGCGCCGGAACCACGCCCAGGCTCGTTTCCGGCATGCCGAAACTGGCGTCGTTGCGGGCGATCGTCACATCGGCCACGCAGGCCAGGCCGAAGCCACCACCCAGCACCGCACCCTCGGCGGCGACAATGACGGCCTGCGGCACGCCATTCGCCAGCTCCAGCAGCGTGCCAAAACGGCGGTTGAAGGCGGCCACCGGGTCCGTTCCCGGAGGTGCTTCCTGTCGGCGGATGCGGGCGAAATCCTTCACGTCGCCGCCGGCGCAGAAATTGCCACCGCTTCCGCGCAGCACCACTGCCCGCACCTCGCTGCAGGCGGCAACGGCCTCAAAGGCGGCAATCAGTTCTTCCAGCAATCGCGCGTTCATGGCATTGCGCGCCTCCGGACGGTTGATCGTCAGGTGCAGCACAGCCCCTTCGCGGCGCACCAGCAACACGGGCATATCTTGATTTTGCATGGATTGCTCCTAGAAACGGGCCACGCCAAAACTGCTGGCCTGCAGCGGACGCTGCTCAGCCTCGCGGCAGATGGAGAGCGTGTAGGCGAGCACCCGGCGCGTGTCGCGCGGATCGATCAAGCCATCGTCGTACAGCCGCGCCGTACCGGCCAGGCTGTGCGACTCGGCCTCGAACTGGCGCACCACGCCCATCTCCATCTTGGCCAGCTGCGCCTCCTCGGCCTCCGATACTGCCCGCCCTTCCTTCAGCCACTTATCGCGGGTGACGATGGACAGCACCTTGGCAGCCTGCTCGCCGCCCATGACGGCCGTGCGCGCGTTGGGCCAGGCGAAAATGAAGTCGGGGTCGAAGCCGCGCCCGGACATGCCGTAATTGCCCGCGCCGAAAGAAGCACCTATCACCACCGTAATGCGCGGCACGCGGATATTGGCCACCGCCTGTATCATCTTCGAGCCGTGTTTGACGATGCCACCCTGCTCGCTTTCGCTGCCGACCATGAAGCCGGTCGTATTCATCAGGAACACCAGCGGGATGCCCGCCTGGTCGCACAGCTGCATGAACTGCCCGGCCTTGGCCGCGCCATGCGCCGTGATGGGACCGTTGTTGCCGATGATGCCGACCGCCATGCCATGGATGGTGGCGCGCCCGCAAACGGTGTGGGTGTCGTATTCGTTCTTGAAGTCGAGGAAGTCGCTGCCGTCCACCAGCCGCGCGATCACTTCGCGGCAATCGTAGGGTTTGCGGTAATCGACGGGCACCAGCCCGCA
>JAZJZQ010000463.1:0-12069 GCA_040389625.1 Pseudomonadota bacterium
GACGCCATCAACTGCGGCGAGATCTACCGCTACATCACCAAGCCGTGGGACGACAACGACATCGTGCTGGTAGTGCGCCATGCGCTCGAGCGGCGCGAACTGGAACTGGAAAAGCAGCGCCTGGAACAGCTGACGGTACGCCAGAACGAGGAACTGAAGGCCCTCAACCAGAGCCTGGAGGCGAAGGTGGAGGCGCGCACGCGCCAGCTCAAGGTCGAGCACGACGCGGCCGTGGCCGCCAACGACAAGCTCAAGACCAACTTCATCACCACCATCAAGATCTTTTCCAGCATCGTCGAGCTGCGCGGCGGCCAGCACACGGGCCATGCGCGCCAGGTGGCCGACCTGGCCCGCAAGCTGGCCGTGGCCCTCAAGCTCGACGCGCGCGACACCCAGGACGTGTTCATCGCCGCCCTGCTGCAGGACATCGGCAAGATCGGCTTCACCGACGAGATGCTGGCCACTCCGCTCACGCTGCTCCATGGCGAAGCGCTGGGCCAGTACCGCAAGCACCCGCTGCGGGCCGAGCAGCTGCTGATGCCGCTGCAGGACTTGCGCGGCAGCGCCGCCATCCTGCGCGCCCAGCTCGAACGCTTCGATGGCAACGGCTTCCCCTGCGGCATCTCGGGGCTGGCCATTCCCATCGGGGCCCGTATCCTGGCCCTGGCGGCCGACTATTTCAACCTGCAGCAGGGCGCCATGGTGCAGCGCCACCTGCGGCCCGAGGAAGCCAGGTCGCTCATCCTGGACGCGGCCGGCAAGCGCTACGACCCGGCCGTGGTGACGGCGTTCCGCCAGATCGTCGACTACACGGCCGAGGACCCGGGCGCCGGGGTCGAGGTGCTGTCGGGCGAACTGGAGCCGGGCATGGTGCTGGCGCGCGACCTGATCAGCCGCGACGGCCTGATGCTGTTGCCGGCCGAGTTTGTGCTGGACCCGCGCATGATCCAGCAGGTGCAGGACTTCGAATCGAAGAGCGAGGGCCGGCTGGCGATCTGGATACGCCCCGCCAGGCCGGCCCCATAGCGGCCGCCCCGGCCCGCCCCGGCTCACCCGCCGCTCCGGCCGGCCGTTACTGGCCCGCCACCGTGTTGGCCGGCGACGCCGTCAGCCGTTCCACCATGGCGTGCACGGCCTGCATCTGGGGCCCCGACTTGAACGCGTAGTTGATGCCCGTGTAGCCATACCAGTCCCAGCAACCCTGCGGGTTGTAGGGCACGTTGGACGCGTTCACCTGCGGGTACAGCACGATGATGTTGTTGGTGTCGGCCCAGCTGTTGTAGCTGCTCTTGCCGTAGAAATCATCCTGCACCACGGCCGCCGACTGCTTGCAGCCATGGAAGGCCACATGCACCCGGCACGCCTTGCCGGCGCCGCAGCTGGCCGGCACGTAGGCATAGGCGTCGGACGCCATGCCGGTGCCGGCGTCCGCGAACTCACGCTGGTTGAAGGTGATGATCTTGCCCGACAGCTTGCTGGCCGGCGGTTTGGCGCTTCCGTAAATGTGGGCGAACATGGCGCCCGGCTGGTCGTAGGCCTGGTGGTGCACCGTGCACTTGCTGATGTAGGGCGCCGCGTTGGCGCCGCAACTGTTGCCGAACGATGGTGTCAGCAGCGCATGGCCGGCCGGCACCGAATTGACGTACACCAGGTTGGCATCGGCCACGCCGGCATCCTTGAAGAAGGTGACGGTGGCGTCCACGGCCTGCTGGTACACCACCGTATCCTTGGTGCCGCTGAACACATAGATGCGGTCGCTCTGCAAGTCACTGAGCGGATCGATCTGGCCGCTGGCCGCGAAGCCCTGGGCCGCCATCAGCAGCAGGGCCGGGTTGGGCGGCAGGAACGGCACCTGGCCCATGCACACGGCCGCGTTCACCAGCGAGCCGGCGGCGCAGTAATACGGCCCGCCGGCCACCACCCCGGCCCCGATCACGGAGCTGGAAAAGGCGACTTGATATTGCACTGCCATAAAAGCGCCCGACGACAGGCCGGAGACGGACGTGGCGCCATGGTCGGCGCCCAGCGCGGGCAAGTTGCTGCTGCCCTGCGCCAGAGGGGAAAACGCCAGCGCAACGGCCAGCACGGAAGCATAGACGGGCAATTTCATGGTGGACTCCAGGATCGGAAAAGGGGAGAAAATCAACGGCCGCGCAGTGCCTATCAAGGTAAAATTGATGCACCGCACCATCAGCGCACAACGATCTTCCCACAGAATCGGCGAGGCGGGGCGCCCGCTATCGAACCGTTGTAAAAATACAAATTATCGGGAGCATGGAGTCTTGATGGCCGGCACGCCAGGTTGCCGGCCGGGGCCGTCAGGTGGCCGGCGTCATGGGCAGGCGCACGATGAAGCGGCTGCCCTTGCCCACCTCGGACGCCACGTCGATCTTGCCGCCATGCTTGTGGACGATGCCGTAGGACAGCGACAGGCCCAGGCCCGTGCCGCTGCCCACGGGCTTGGTGGTGAAGAACGGTTCGAAGATGCGGTTCAAGTGCTCGGGCGCGATGCCCGAGCCTGTGTCGGCCACCTCCACCCACACCCAGCCGTTACCGGTGCCCGTGCTGATGGTGATCACGCCCCGCTCCTTGATGGCGTGGCCGGCGTTGACGAGCAGATTCATGAACACCTGGTTCAGCTGCGAGGCCAGGCAGCGGATCGGGGGCAGCTGGCCGTAGTGCTTTTCGATGGTGGCTTTGTACTTGAGCTCGTTGGACACGATGTTGAGCGTGCTGTCCAGGCCCTTGTGCAGGTCGGCGATCTGCCATTCCGTCTCGCCCACGTGGGAAAAATCCTTGAGGGCCTGAACGATGTCCTTGACGCGCTTGAGCCCATCCATCGACTCGCGCACCAGCTCGCCCACATCCTCGCGCAGGAAGTCCAGGTCGGCTTGCTGGCGCACGGCCGCCATCTGCGCGCCCAGCGCCGCCTGGCCGGCCGCCGCCTGCTCGTACTGGTCGATCACGCTCAGCAGCGTGCCCACATAGCCTTGCAGCGCCCCCATGTTGGAATTGACGAAGCCGACCGGGTTGTTGATCTCGTGCGCGATGCCGGCCGCCAGCTGGCCGATGGACGCCATCTTTTCCGACTGCAGCAACTGCTGGTGGGCGTCGCGCAGCTTGCCGATCAGCTGCTGCTGTTCCACGCCCTTGGCCTGCAGCGCCTCCTCCATGTGCTTGCGGGCCGTGATGTCGGTCAGCGAGCCGATCACTTCCAGCGGCGCGCCGTGCTCGTCGCGGATCAGGCGCAAGGTATCGTGCATCCACAGGTAGGAACCGTCGGCCACGCGGAAGCGGTACTCATAGGCCCGCTGCCCTTCCGTAAACACCAGCGCCAGGCTGGAAAAGATGCTGGGCGCGTCGTCGGGATGGATGTGGTCGAACCAGAAGTTGGGGTCGGCCAGCATCTGCTCGGGCCGGTAGCCGAGCACGTTGTAGGCGTTGTTGCTGACGAAGGTCATCTTGAAGTCACCGCTGGGCACGGTGCAATAGATGATGGCCGGCGTGTTATCGACCAGGTACTGCAAGCGCACCAGCGGCGAGGCCGCCTCGGCGGCCGGCGCCCGGGCCGGGGCGTCGGTGGAAAAGAATTCGATTTCTTCGAATTGCATGACGATAGTCTCGCGGCAGGCACTGCATGGCGACGGACGCGCTGAGTGCGGCGGGCAGGCATACGCGGCTCGTTTCGATTATGCCTGATTTCACAATCGTCAGGCGCAAATTTCACCAATGGGCGTGCCAGGCCAGGTGCTGCGCATCAAGCTCCTTGCCATGCTCGTGCTGCGGCTGCGGCTGCGCCTGCCAGGCGCGGGGATCGACCCGGTAATACTTGGCGAATTCGGCGAACAGTTCGACATGGTGTTCCGCCATCTGCCACGGCTTTTCAAAAAACGTTTCCGTTGCCACGGCGAAGAACTCGGCCGGGCTGGTGGCGCCGTAATGGTCCATCACGCTGTGCTGGCGGTACATGGCTTGCCAGCGCAGCGACTGGAAATCGCGCGCCAGCACGTCCGACCACTCGCGGTAGCTGGCGTGATGGCCCAGATAGGGCGCGCCATTGGCGCGGCCCGACTCGCTGTCGAGCTGGTGGGCGAACTCGTGCAGCACGACGTTGTGGCCGTCCGTCCAGTCGGCCGCGCCGCGCCGCACGTCGTCCCACGACAACACCACGCGGCCGTCGTCCCACGACTCGCCCAGCATGCTCTGGCGCCCGGGCGTGACCACCCCGCCCGGCCCCACCTCGTCGCGCCGCGCCACGAAGGCGGTGGGATAGACCAGGATGGTGTGCAGGGCCGGATAGACCTTGCTGGGCCGGTTCAACAGCAACAAACAAGCCTGGCCGGCGATGGTGACGGCCATCTCGTCGTCCACCACCAGCCCTTCGCAGCCGATGAATTTTTTCTGATAGAGAAATTGCACCACCAGGCGCCGCAACTGGGCCTGCAAGTCCGGCGCCATGGCGCGGTAAGGGGCGACGTGGCGTTCCAGCACGGCCACTGCGCTGGCCGGCAAGGGCCGCGCCAGCGCCCGCCGCAAACGCCAGCGCGGGATGTACCACGGCAGGACGATGGCCAGCACCGTCAAACCTAACAAGAGCAAAGCGTCCATGTGCACCAGAGGGGTGTCGGCCGCAACGGGATGCCCGGCCACCCACCCCAAGTGGGGCGGGTTGCCGTCAATTCAATCACTTTTCTTGCCTGGGCGCCAGCGCCACGGCGGCAAGGGAACTCACTCGGCCTTCTGCTGCGAGGCCGGCGAGCCGAACAGGGCCGCCACCAGCGGGTCGCGCATGACGGGGCCGCGGTTGACGCGGATGGCGTAATGGGTGTCGTCGGCCAGGATGTGGAAGTGGCGGCCATTGCCAGCCATGGCCAGCTCGCGCGCGCCGGGACGCTCCTTGCGCGGCGGCGCCCCTTCCCGCTTGGGCTGGACGATGGCGGCCAGGAACATGCGCACCCGCTCCGGGTCGGGCGTGAGCTGGTACACGGCCTTGCCCAGGTAGGTGGCCGTGCCTTCGATGTAGCGCGCCAGCTCGATCACGCCCGCTTCGCGCAGGTCGCGGATGTACTTGCGGGCGCCGGACGGCGAAAACTTGAGAAACCAGGCGATCTCGTCGGCCAGCATTTCATGCATGGACAGCTCGCCGATCAGCTTTTGCATGTTCTCGATGCGGCGCAGGGTGGCCGAAGTCGAGCGCACCCGTTCGATGGGCGCCATCGACAGGGCCGGCTTGCGGTCCAGCGGCGGGGCGGCCCGTTCGACCAGGGTCAACTTGGCCGGCCCGGCGCCCGCGTCGCGCGCCGGCAGGGCCGGCAGCTCAGGACAGCCCTGGCCCCGGGCTGGGCTGACGTCGAGATGTTGAGTTTGTCTGTATGCATGCATTTTCTTTACTCCTTAAATCAATTCCCGGGGACAAACGGCGGCCACGCAAGAGCTACGCCATGCGTTGTAGATCAGCTACCAGATTGCCGGGCCGCGATTTTTCAGTCTGTGCGGCAACGAACATATAAACTCTTCAATTTGTATCCAAATGCATCATTCCGCCTGCACACGGCCGCGCACAGCAGGGTTGCCTGTGTTGGATAGGCGCCGGCGCGCTTGGTTCCCCATGCATGCGGAGGGGCGCGGAAAATCGCCGCGCCGCCGGCTGCGCTTACTTGACCCGGATATCGTTCTTCACCTCCTTCACGCCCTTCACATTGCGGGCGATTTCAGCGGCCTTGGCAATATCGGCCGGATTGGCGACGAAGCCGCTCAGCTGCACCTTGCCCTTGAAGGTCTCGACGTTGATTTCCGTCGACTTCAAGGTCGGTTCGTTGAAGATCTCGGCCTTGACCTTGGTGGTGATCAGGCTGTCGTCGACATATTCGCCCGTGCCTTCCTGTTTGGGGGTGGAAGCGCAACCGGCCGCGGCCAGCAGCGCGGCGGACAGGCAGGCGGTCGCAATGTAACGTGCGGATTTCATGGCAATTCTCCTCGGTGAATGGAACAAAGGGACAAACGGCTAGTCCAATGAATTGCTCGAAGTGAGCCAGTCAGCGAGCGTGCTGCTGCACCGACAGCTCAGTTGTACGCGCTAATGGGGCGGTCATCCGTTCGTTGCCGTACACAGGACGCAGGGTGCGGCACCGTACAGACCGCGTGGTGCGGGCTGACTAAGCTGGTGACACACTTTTCGGGAGGACAACATGAAACACAGCATCTATATGGGCGCATTCACCCTGGCCGCGGCCGCCACGGCGGCCACGCTGGCCGGTTGCGCCAGCAATGCGCCGTCCGCGCCCGTGACTTATTCTTCGCAGCCGTCCGCGGCAGCGGCCTACTACGGCACGGTCGACAACATCCAGCTGGTGCGGGCTGGCGGCGGCACCAGCGGTGCCGGCGCCGTCACGGGCGGCCTGGTGGGCGCCCTGCTGGGCAACCAGGTGGGCTCGGGCAGCGGCCGCACGGCCGCCACCGTGGCCGGCGCCGTCGGTGGCGCCCTGGTGGGCAACAAGGTGGAAAACGACCGCAACCAGCCGCACGACACGTACCAGATCAGCGTGCGGATGGACAACGGCGACTACCGCGTGCTCCAGCAGGACGACATCGCCGACATGCGGGTCGGCTCCCGGGTGCGCCTGGTGGACGGCCACCTGGTCCGTTACTGACAGCCGGAGGGCGCCATGGGAACCCTGATTCTGCTGATCCTGGTGCTGATCCTGATCGGCGCCCTGCCCACCTGGCCCCACAGCCGCAGCTGGGGCTATGCCCCCAGCGGCGTGACGGGGCTGGTGGTACTTATCCTGTTGGTCATGTTGCTCACCGGCAGACTTTAACCGGCCGCTTGCGGCCAGCTATGGGAGGTATCATGATGAACGACATCACAAGCAAACCCCTGCGCCTGGCGCCCCTGCTGTTAGGGGCCTTGCTGTGCGCCTCGGCGCTCGCCCAGACCCAGGACTACCCGCGCGGCACCATGCCGCCGACCGAACAGAACACATCGGCCGCGCCGCCAGTGGACGACAGCGCCCGCCCCGCCACGCCGGCGGTGGACGACAGCACCCGGCCTGCCCCACCGGTAGCGGCCGCCACGCCGGCCGCGCCGGCCGTGCAGGACAGCACGCCCGGCGTCACGCCGCCGGCCGTGGCCCAGCAGCAGAAAAAGGAAATCGCCCACGGCGACCCGAGCCGCTGGTACAACAACGACAGCACGGCGGCCGACCAGCTGCGCACCGTGCGCAAGGAAATCGCGGCCGCCCTGCAGGAAGCCACGCTGGCCTGCAAGAAGCAGCCCGCCACCGAGCGTACGCAATGCATGAAAGAGGCGCGCAACACCTACCAGCATGACATGGTCAACGCCAAGGCGATACGGGACGAGAACAACCGGCTGGAGTAAGGCCGGTCCGCGTTCAGGCCGGCGGCAGGTCGTGTACGACCAGCGGCGTATCTTCGCTGACGAAGGAGAGCCAGGCCGCCGCCTGGACCGCGCGCTGACCGTCGCGGTAACCCTGGTCCCAGCGCCAGTCGATGGAACCGCGCGAGAAATTGATGTCCTTGGCCGCCATGTGCCAGTCGCGCCCGCCATACGGCAGGCGCACCACGTGCAAGGTCGTGTCGCAGCCGAGCGCGGCCAGTTCATCGGCCGTCTGCGCCGTGTGGGCCTCGGGCGGCAGCGCCTGGTACAGCTCGCGCAGCTTTTGCCGCATGCGCTGGGTCTTCACATAATCGTCCAGGTGGCGCCGCGATCGGGAAGCGAAGGTCACATCCTTTTGCCGCGTCTGCACTTCATCGAGCGTGGTCGGCTCCTCGCCTTCCGCATTCCACAGGTCCACCATGAAACACAGGGTGTCGGCCGCCGCGCCGTCCTCCAGCACGGTTTCCAGCGGCGTGTTCGAATACAGGCCGCCATCCCAATACAGGTCGCCGTCGATGCGCACCGGCGGAAAGCCGGGCGGCAAGGCGCCGCTGGCGCGGATGTGGTCGGCATTGATGGCCATGTCGCGGTTGTCGAAGCGGCGCAGGCTGCCGCTGGTCACGCGCAAGGCGTTGACGGTGAGGCGGGTGCCGCCGGGCGCGTTCAGGTAGTCGAAGTCGACCAGCCGCTCGAGCGTGCGGCCCAGTTCGCTCGTATCGTAGAAGCTGGCCTGCTCGGGCGCCACGGCCAGGCCGGACGGGAACAGGCTGAAGCCACGCGGTTGGAAGAAGCCCGGCACGCCACGCACCAGCGTATCCCAGGTCTGCAGCAGGATGTTGGTGCGGCGCAGGCTGTCGGGCAAGGCGCGCATGTCGAGCGTGTCGCGATGGGCGATGCCGTGCCAGAACGCGCGCAGCCGGTCCAACCGCACGTCCGGTGCGTTACCGGCCAGGATGGCCGCGTTGATGGCGCCGATCGACGTGCCGACGATCCAGTCCGGCGCCAGTCCGCTTTCGTGCAAGGCCTGGAACACGCCGGCCTGGTAGGCCCCCAGCGCGCCCCCGCCCTGCAGCACCAGCACCACCCGCATGCCGGCCGGATTGAGATGCCGCTGCTTGACATGTATCGCCTGCTGTTCCATTTTCACTGCGCTGGCTCGGCCCGCTTGCGCCGCGCCAGCCAGGCCACGCCCAGCGCCACCACGGCCCCCACGCCCAACGCCGGCTTGAGCAGCCGCTTGCGCATGATGAACGATCCCACCGTCAACGCGATCGGCAGCACCGTCTTCAGGTTCGCCATATTCAGGCCGCCCGGCGACAGCAAGCTGCCCAGCCGCGCCTGGGCCAGCTCGGCGGCCTGTCCGACGGCGCTGTGCAGCAGCGCCTCGGGCCGCATGGCCATCCCCAGCTGGGCCTTCGCATGGGCCACCTTGACGCGCTGCAGTTCGCCTTCCCGTATCAGGCGCGCCTTGTTGGCCGCCAGGGCCGTCTGTTCCATTTCTGTCGTCATGCTTCCTCCGGCTACAGCAACATGTCGCGGTCGGACTTGAGTTCGGCCATGGTGGCCGTCAGCGACAGCTTGCCATTGCGTATCATGCTGCGCGCATACAGGATCAAGCCCAGCGCCGCCAGCATGAAGGCGCCCGTCATGATCAGCAGGATTTTCCAGCCCAGCGCATCCCAGGCCAGGTAGACGATGGTGACAGTGCCATAGGCCAGCGCGAAACAGCCGGCCACCACGGCCAGGGCGAACATCACCACCAGCCGCAGCAGGTGATTGCGCACCTCGCCCAGTTCCAGCGCCGCCAGTTCCAGCCGCGACAGCGCCAGCCCCAGGATGCCGCGCGCCACGGCCGCCAGCGAGGCCAGCAGGCCCGGCGGCGGCGGCGGCGCGCCCTTGTCCATCGGTTCCGTCGGCGTCACGATGGCTTACTTGCGACCCAGGATCACACCCACCAGCAGGCCCACGCCGGCCGCCAGGGCGATCGAGCGCCACGGATTTTCCTTCACGTACACATCGGCCGACTTGGCCATTTCCTTGCTCGCCTCGAGCGCACTCTGCTGGGCTTCATGGGCCTTGGCCAGTGCCGTGTCCAGCGCGCGCATGCCGCGCCCGCGCAGCTCGTCGGCCTTTTCTCCCGTCAGCGCGGTGGCAGCCGTAAACAGCGCCTGCGCATCCTTGACCAGGGTTTTGACATCGTTGTTCACGGTACTGATATTGTTTTCCAGCATGATGAGGCTCCTGTTGTTTGAGTAAAAGAACTTCCCTGCCCTACCTTACCGCAGATTGGACTCAGTCCAGCAAATCGCGCATATCGTCCGCATGTTCCTCTTCCACCGCCATGATCTTGATCAACAAATGGGTGGTGGTAGGGTCGGCCGTGCCCAACCGTTCTATCATTTGCCGGTACGATTCGATCGCCACCCGCTCGGCGATCAGGTTGGCCCGCACCATGGCTTGCACGTCGACAGACTCATCATACTCGGCATGGCTACGTGCGAGCAACGTTGCTGGATTGAAATCTGGCGTACCGTTGAGCTGAATGATGCGTTCGGCCAGCCAGTGGGCGTGTTCCTGCTCCTCTTGTGCATGGGCCAGGAACTCGGCCTTGATGGCCGCGTTCTGGCGCCCCGTCACCGTGTAGTAGTGGCGCCGGTAGCGCGCCACGCACACCAGCTCCGTGGCCAGGGCGCCGTTGAGCAGGGCCACCACGGCCGCGCGGTCGCCCTGGTAGCCGACCGTGACGGGGCCGTCCTGCAGGTGGGCCGCGGCGGCCCGGATGGCCACCGTGTCGATGCCGCTGCGCGGCGTGGGTTGATTATCATCCATGATGTTCCCTTCCTGTGCTTGAGATTCAATGGCGATTGGCGATCGGCGCGCCGTCCTGCGACAGCACGATCTCGACCCGCCGGTTCAGCTGGCGGTTGCCCGCGTTGTCGTTGCTGGCCACCGGAAACGCCTGCCCATAGCCGCGGGTGGCGATGCGCTCGGGCGTGATGCCCATGCCGATCAGGGCATTGCGCACGGCCTCGGCGCGCCGTTGCGACAGCTCCAGGTTGTGGGCCGGGCTGCCGGTGCTGTCGGTGAAGCCCTCCACCAGCACGCTGCTGCCCGGCTGCTGGCGCAGCACATCGGCCAGGCGCGCCGCCGTGGTGACGCCCTGCGCGCTGAGCTGAGCCTGGTCGACGTCGAACAGCACGTCGCCGAAGGTGATGACGAGGCCGCGCTCGGTCTGCTTGGCCTTGAGATCAGCCAGTTCCTGTTGCAAGGCGCTGGCCTGGGCGTTGGCAACCTGGGCCTGTGTATTGGCGGCCTGGGCCTGGACTTGGGCTTGCTGGGCTTTCTGGCGCTGCTGGTCAGCCTCCTGGGTCCGTTCCTGCACCAGCACCTGGTCGCGCTGATGGCCGGCTTCGGCGGCCTGCCGTTCGGCTGCCTTTTGGCGTGCCGCTTCCTGCGCCACCGCGATGCGTTGCTTGGCCGCATAGGCCAGGCTGTCAATCGTGTTCAAGCTTTCCTTGCGGGCCGCGGCCGCGTTGGCGCGCTCCAGCGCCGCCGACGCCTGCTGCAGTTCGGCCGGCGCGTCGCGCGCGACGGCCGGGTTGCCTTGCGCGGCCAGATAGTCGCCGCGGGCCTGGTCGAGCAGGCTGGTGGTGGTCGGGGTGGTGCTACACGCTGCCATCAGCACGGACAGGACAAACGCTGCGGGAATGCAATAGGACTGTTTCATGATGTTCTCCTTGGTTGGCGCCGGACGCGGCGCCCGGCGTCATTGCTGTTGGATGCTGCGGTTGCGTTCGATTTCCTCACGCAGCGCCCGGATGCTGTCCTGCAGTTGGGCAGCGGCCGTGCTGGCCTTGCCGGCACTGGCCTTGCTCTGGGCCAGCGCCGCATCGGCCTGGGCCTGGGCCGCCAGGTTTTCCGCCGTGCGGTAATCCTTGGCCGCCAGCGCCTGGCTGGCGCGCTGCAGCTTGTCGCGTGCCGCCAGCATCTCGTCCGGCGCCAGCTCGCCGGCGCCGGCATTGGTGGCGCTTTCGACGGCCGCGCGCGATGCGGCCACATCGGCCGTGGCCGGCGTCTTCTGGCTGGCGCAGCCTGCGCACATGGCCAGCAGTACCGCGCCGGCCAGCCATGGCCAGCGTGGCTGGGATGGCTGGGATGGCCGGGTTTGCCGGGTTTGCACATCGGGTTGGCTAGTTCGCATGTCCGTTCTCCTTGTGATAGTGGGGCCGCAGGAAACACAGCGGCCACAATGCCTACTCTTATAGGCCCATGCCGACCGCGATTCAGTACGCTGCCGCACATTGAATCCGGGCCGCACCATTGCTGCGCCGCCGCCGCGCGCACGGGTGTAGGCTGACAAGTGCGCGCAGCCATACCCAAAGGACGCCGCCTCGGTTATGCTCGCGCGCTCGACCAACCTATAGGCTGAACATGTCCCTGTCCCGTCCCGCCCGTATCGCCCTGATCATTGCCGCCGTCGCCATCGCGCTACCGGCGCTGGCCGTCGCCGTGCTGCTCAACGTGGACTGGAACGGCGCCCGGCCCTGGCTCGACGCTCGCGTGAGCGAGGCGCTGGGCCGGCCGTTCGCCATCCGCGGCGAGCTGCGCCTGACGTGGCAACGGCAGGGCCACACGGCGGCCGACACCACCTGGCGCGACTATTTGCCGCTGCC
>JAZJZQ010000463.1:12169-14127 GCA_040389625.1 Pseudomonadota bacterium
CTGCAGGTGGCGGGCGCCAGCATGGCGCGCCTGTACGGCCTGACCGGGGTGCTGCTGCCGGAAACGCCGGCCTACCGCACGGCCGGCCACCTCAGCGCCAGCCTGGGGCCGCACGCCAGCCACTGGACCTATGACCGCTTCACGGGCAAGGTGGGGGCCAGCGACATCGGCGGCAAGCTCGAATTCACCACCGGCGGTGCGCGGCCCCGGCTGGCCGGCACCGTCCATTCCACACTGCTGCAATTTGCCGACCTGGCGCCGCTGATCGGCGCCGACTCCAACGCCAGCAAGCAGGCGCGCGGGGTGGCGCCGGTGCAGCCAGGCGACAAGGTATTGCCGGTGGAAACGTTCAAGACGGAACGCTGGACCAGCATCGACGCCGACGTGCGCTTCCGGGCCCAGCGCATCGTGCGCGAACGGGAGCTGCCCATCCACCAGCTCGACACCACGCTGCGCCTGCAGGACGGCGTGCTGACGCTGGCGCCGCTGACCTTCGATGTGGCCGGCGGCAAACTCAATTCCGACATCCGGCTCGACGGCAGCGGCAAGCGCAACCCGCACGCCCTGCAAGGCACGCTCAAGGCCAGCGCCCGCCACCTGCAACTCAAGCAACTGTTCCCGGCCCTGGCCGCCCAGCAGGCCAGCGTGGGCGAGCTGAACGGCGACGCCAACCTGGCCGCCACCGGCAATTCCGTGGCCAGCCTGCTGGCCTCGTCCAATGGCGAATTGCACACCGTCATCAACCAGGGCAGCGTCAGCAAGCTGCTGCTGGAGGAAATGGGCCTGAACATCGGCAACGTGGTGCTGGCCAAGCTGTTCGGCGACAAGCAGGTCAAGCTCAACTGCATGCTGACGGACTTCGGCGTCAACAACGGCCTGATGCACACGCGCCATTTCATCGTCGACACGGACGACGCCACCCTCAACGTGACGGGCACGGTCAGCCTGGCGCAGGAAAAGCTGGACCTGACGCTCAAGCCCGACAGCAAGGGCTTGCGCGTGTTCTCGCTGCGCGCCCCCATCTACGTGCGCGGCACCTTCAAGCAACCGAACGTGAGCCTGGACAAGGGCGTACTGGCCCTGCGCGCGGGCGGCGCGCTGGCGCTGGCGGCCGTGGCCCCGGTGGCGGCCATCTTGCCGCTGGTCAACGCCGGCCCCGGCGGCACGCCCGTCAGCGGCTGCGCCCCCCTGCTGGCCCAGGCCGCCAACCAGCCGCCGCGCGGCGCCGCGACCCGTCACTGACGGCCGGCCGCGGCGCCGCCTGTCTATGTGTGCTGGCGTACGGACTGCCGGTCCGAACCGCCGTAGCCTGCAATTATTGGCACTGGGGCGCACGCCGCACCGTCGCCATCATCAAGGAGAACATTATGGTTACCACAGCAAAACTGGTCGCGACTGCGGCCATGCTGATCGGCACTATCGGCCTGAGCGCCTGCTCCGGCATGTCCACCCGCGACCGTAACACGGCCGTGGGGGCAGGCGTGGGCGCCGTGGCCGGCTCCGTGCTGACCAACGGCAGCTCGGTGGGCACGGTCGGTGGCGCCGCCGTCGGCGGCGTGATCGGCAACCAGATCGACAAGCACAGGTAAGCGCAAGCCGGTGCAAGCCGGCGCGAGCAAGCGCCCGGGCATGCCGCCCGCGGCGCCGCACCGGCACCGCCTGGCCCGGGCGCTCCGGATACGCCTGTAACGGCACCAATTGGCTCCGTATGTACGCTGACGCACAGAACGGGGAGATGCAACGGAGGAAAATCCTTGCATCCCGATAGCGGCCCCAGGCCGCGGCCACTTATCCAACCCAGGAAGCGTCATGCATATACACGAAGCCTCGGCCCAGCAGGTCACCCATCCTATACTCATCATTGCTGCCGTGGCCGTCGTGCTGTTCTGTAGCGTCGGCACGGCCGCCATTTTGGGCTGGTTGCCGTCGTCGTCCGGCAGCGGCTACGAGCCGGTGCC
>JAZJZQ010000463.1:14227-31036 GCA_040389625.1 Pseudomonadota bacterium
GCCCACCATTGCAGCAATTGCGGCGTGATCACCGCCATCCATGAAGTGCAGACCCGGGGCCAGGGCAGCGGCCTGGGCGCGGCGGGCGGCGCCGTGCTGGGCGGCCTGCTGGGCAACCAGGTGGGCAGCGGCCATGGCCGCCAGCTGGCGACCGTGGCCGGCGCCATCGGCGGCGCCGTGGCGGGCAACCAGATCGAAGGCAATATGAAGTCCAGCCACAGCTACAACGTCGTGGTGCGCATGGACGATGGCCGCACCCGCACCGTGCACCTGAAGTCGGCCCAGAACTGGCGCGCCGGCGATCCGGTGCGCATAGTCAACGGCACCCTGCGCGCCGCACGCTGACGGCCGGGCGCACGTGTACGGCACCGTACAGACCATGCGCGGCACCAGGGTGAGAATCGGAATCGGATAGGGCGCTGTGCGATACAGCACGGCGCCGCGATTGCCAACCGGCAAACCGGCCTCCGTCCGGCGCACACCCTTCGCGAAGGAATTATCATGCTCTATACCATTGCCGTCATCCTGCTCGTCCTCTGGCTGCTGGGCGTCGTCAGCTCCTACACCATCGGCGGTTTCATCCACATCCTGCTGGTAGTAGCCATCGTCATGGTGCTGCTGCGCCTGATCAGCGGACGCAGTATCTAACTGCCCCCATCGCGCGCGCAACCGTCCCGTTGCGCGCCGCTCGCATCGCCGCCCCGTTCAGTATATCCTGCAAGCTCCCCCACCAACTGGAGCTGCCATGTCACGCCTGCCTGCCCTCTTGCTGATCTTCGCCGCCGCCCATGCCGGCGCGCAAACGATGAAACCGGGACAGTGGGAGCTCAACAGCAAGATGAAAAGCGCCAACGCGGAGGTCGACCAGGCCATGACGGCGGCGCTCCAGCAGCTGAACAACCTGCCGCCGGCCCAGCGCCAGCAGATGGAACAGATGATGGCCCAGAACGGCGCCACCATGCCGCGCCTGGCCGGCAATGGCGGCGTCGTCGTGAATGCCTGCATCACGCCGGAAATGGCGGCCCGCCACGAATTGCCCACCGGCCAGCAAGGCCAGTGCAGCAGCCACAGCCAGCAGGTGAACGGCGGCATGAACGTCAGTTTCAGCTGCACCAATCCGCCATCGAGCGGCCAGGGCCAGGTGCGCTTTCAAGGCGACATGGCCTTCACCATGAACATGAACGTGACCACCAGCGCCCGGGGCGCGCCGGAACAGATGACGGTGGAGACGGCCGGCCGCTGGCTGGCCCCCAGTTGCGCACAGGGCCAGCGTTGATCATCATTTGCGCCCAACAGCGGCAAACCACCTTCCATCTAAGCGGATCAGCCTTACGTCGTCCTGACGAAACTGCGCCTTGTGACCTATCCGGCAACAAAAAAATAAAATACTTTCATGGGCCGTCGCGCCACTGCCTTGCCGGTTTATAGTGAAACGCAATACTGCGGGACAATTATTGTGAAAGGCTGAATACCCATGCAACGCCCATCTGCACAAGCGCTCTACGACAGCAAACGCGGCACGGCCAGCGACGCATTGCGGCTGCTGCGCGACGGTGACGCCATCATCGTCCCCTCCGGTGTGGGCGAACCGCCCACCCTGCTGACTGCCCTGTCGGAGCAACGCCGCCAGTTCCGCGACATCAAGGTGGCGCAGATTCTGGCCATGCGTAAATATGGCTATTTCGATTGCGAGACGGTCGAGCACGTGCGGCATGTGGCCCTGTTCTTCGGCGGCGCCTCGCGCGCGGCCGGCCAGGCCGGCTGGGCCGATTTCATCCCCGCCTATTTTTCCGAGCTGCCCAGCCTGATCGAACGGGGCCAGATCGCGTCGGACGTCGTGTTCGCCATGGCCTCGCCGATGGACGAGCACGGTTTCTTCTCGCTCAGCCTGGGCGCCGACTACACGATGGCGGCCGTGGCCAAGGCCCGCGTCATCGTGCTGGAAGTCAATCCCAACGTGCCGTTCGCGCACGGCCAGTGCCACGTCCACGTGTCGCAGGTGAGCGCCGTGGTGGAAAGCAGCGAACCGGTGCTGGAAGTGGGCTTGCCCAAGATCGGCCCGGTGCAGGAAGCGATCGGCAAATACGTGGCCGACATGATCGCCGACGGCTCCACCCTGCAGATCGGCTACGGCGGCATTCCCGACGCCGTCGTGATGCAGCTGACCAATAAGAACGACCTGGGCATCCATACGGAAATGATCGGCGACGGCATCCTGTCCCTGGTCGAGGCGGGCGTCGTCACTAACCGCCGCAAGACCCTGCTGCCGGGCAAGATGGTGGCCACCTTCGCCCTCGGTTCCAAGCGCCTGTACGACTTCATGCACCACAACGCCATGCTGGAAATGCATCCGGTCAATTTCACCAACGATCCCTACATCGCCGGCCAGAACGACAACCTGATCAGCATTAACGCCAGCCTGCAAGTCGACCTGCTGGGCCAGTGCGGCTCCGAGAGCATCGGCCACATGCCCTACTCCGGCACGGGCGGCCAGGCCGACTTCGTGCGGGCCGCCAACCGCTCGCGCGGCGGCAAGTCCTTCATCGTGCTACCGTCAACGGCCAAGGACGACACCATCTCGCGCATCATGCCCACGCTCACGCCGGGCACCCACGTCACCACCAGCAAGAACGACGTCAACTACGTGGTGACGGAGTTCGGCGTGGCCCAACTGCGCGGCAAGTCGGCCAAGCAGCGGGCCGAGGCCCTGATCGCCATCGCCCACCCGAACTTCCGGGCCGAGCTGCGGGCCGCCGCCAGCAAAATGCTGCTCTGCTAGCAAGACGCGGACCCAGGGCGCGCTGGCGGCCATGTACGCCAGCGCACGGAACACGCTGGCCAAAAACGATAGACTGTCGTTTTCACCAATGCGGCTTGTCCGTATCCCTGCATGCTCGCTATCCTCGAACGCATCACCGCGGAGAGCAGCGATATCGGCCTGATGGTCGAGCTGTTCAACACCTTGCGCCCCCGGCGCCCCACCGACGCTGAACGGGCCATGGCCAACGTTCGCACCTTATGCCAGCTACTCAAGGGTAATCCGACCCACGCGGCCGCCTTGCGCGCCTATGCCTGCCGGCTGCTGGCCGCGCGCCGCCACGCCAGCCTGTACACGGAGATCGGCGTGCTGTCGAATGACGGCTTCTTCACCGAACTCAAGCGCCGCATCGCCTACCGCATGCTGCCGCCCGCACTGGGCGACGACTACCTGAGCGATGCGCTCGACCAGCTGCTGTGCAAGCGCAGCGATTACCTGTGGATCAGCGCCGTACCGGCCGCCGACTGGCTGGCCCTGCTGGATGTGCTGAGCCAGGCCGGCGGCCGCCCGGACGATGGCCGCCGGCTGTTCCTGCCCGGCTTGCTGGAAGCGATACGCACCCTGTCCTACCGCGTCTGTGCGCTGGGGCTGGAGCCGCGCCTGACCAATTTCCACACCGAAGTGGAAACCTACGATTCGCCCTTCGTCGAACAGAACGTGGAAGTGGCCGCCTACCTGGAAGGCTATCAGCGCCTGCTGGCCGGCAGCGCGGACACGATCGAGGATGCCCGCCACCTGCTGGTGATGCTGGACCAGTGCGATGCCGTGGTGGCCAAGATCCGCAAGAAGGCCCTGAGCCAGGGCACCAGCATCGCCCTCACCTACTTGCTGGTGTCGCTCACCCAAAGCACGGACCGGCTGCGCAAGCTGCTGTTCCTGGTCGACTTGAGCGGCGAGTTGCCCAGCGCGCCCACGGTGGACCTGGAGGCCGTGGCAGCCGACGCCGCGCCGCCCGATGCGGGACCGGAGGCGGTCGGCAAGCGCCGCGCGGCCGGCGTGGCGCTGGCGCTGGAACTGATCGCGGCGCACAACAACAAGTACACGGTGCGCGACCTGCTGGCCGACAATATCGACCTGTTGGCCCGCAACATCACGGAAAACGCCAGCCGCACGGGCGAGCACTACGTGGCCGACGACCGCCGGCAACTGGCGGCCATGTTCATGTCCTCGGCCGGGGCGGGACTGGTGATCGGCTTCATGGCCATGTTCAAGATCCTGATGTCCTACTTGCGCGCCGCGCCGCTGGTGGAAGCCTTCCTGTACAGCATGAACTACTCGCTGGGCTTCATGTTCATCCACCTGCTGCACTTCACGGTGGCCACCAAGCAACCGGCCATGACGGCCTCGCGCATCGCGGCCGGCCTGCACAGCCAGGATGGCCGCAACATCGACCTCGACAGCATGGCCGAGCTGATCAGCAAAGTGTTCCGCACCCAGCTCACGGCCGTGCTGGGCAACCTGGCCACGGCCATCCCCACAGCCTGGCTGATCGCCGTCGGCTACCGGGAAATCACGGGCCGCCAGCTGGTCACGCCGGACAAGGCCATGCACCTGCTGCATGACATCGACCCCATCGGCAGCCCCGCCCTGTTCTACGCCATGATCGCCGGCGTGTGCCTGTTCGTGGCCGGCCTCATCTCAGGGTATTATGATAACCAGGCGCTCTACACGCGCTGGGCCCAGCGCATCGCGCAGCGGCGCGGCCTGGGCCGGCTGATCGGCCAGCAACGCCTGGTGCGCCTGGGCCTCTACCTGGAAAACAACCTGGGAGGACTGATGGGAAATTGCTACTTCGGTATCCTGCTGGGCACGATAGGCACGCTGGGCTTCCTGCTGGGCCTGCCGCTCGATATCCGCCACGTCACTTTTTCGTCGGCCAACTTCGCCACCGCCCTCGTCGGCCTCGACTACCAGCTCAGCTGGCAGCTGGCTGCGCAGTCGGTGCTCGGCTTCCTGGCCATCGGCGCGGTCAACCTGCTGGTCAGCTTCGGGCTGGCGCTGTGGGTGGCGCTGCGTTCGCGCCAGGTCCGCTTCCGCCACGGCCTGCGGCTGCTCAAGGTGCTGGGACAAAAATTCCTGGCCGGACCGCTGACCTTCTTCATCGGTGCGCGGGACGGCGCCGCGCCCGATGCCTCACCGTCAAAGGCGCTCAGATGAACAGGCCGGGCGCGGCACGCTGGCTGTCCATGGCACTGCTGTGCTGGGCAGTCGGCAGCTGCGCCTCGCTGCCCGATGTGCAGGAACTGGGCAGCACCCTGACGCCCGCTTCCACCCCCAACGTCACGGGCGCGCACGGCGCCCTCAGCGAGACGCGCACCCAGGCCCTGCTGCGCAAGCGCTGGCCCAAGGGCACGCTGGACTTGCAGGCCCAGGCCGCGCTGGAAGAGGCGGCCACCGGCGTGCCCCTCATCGCGGGCAACAAATGCACGCTGCTCTACGACGGCCCGCAGACCATGGCGGCCATGGCCACCGCGATTGCCGCCGCCACCGACCACATCAATCTGGAAACCTACATCTTCGAACAGGACGCGCTGGGCCGCCAGTTCGCCGACCTGCTGATGGAACGCCAGCGCCACGGCATCACCGTCAACATCCTGTACGACAGCGTCGGCACGCTGGACGTGCCGCAGGCCTTCTTCGACCGCATGCGCGAGGCCGGCATCCACCTGGTGGCGTTCAACCCCGTCAATCCGGCGCGCCTGCGCGGCGACGAGTGGCGCCTCAACAACCGCGACCACCGCAAGCTGCTGATCGTGGACGGCAAGGTGGCGTTCACGGGCGGCCTCAACATCAGCGGCATGTATTCGCGCAGTTCGCTGTTCCGGGCCCGCAGCCAGCCCGCCGCCGCCACGCAGCTTGGCTGGCGCGACACGGAGCTGATGGTGGAAGGCCCGGCCGTGGCCGCCTTCCAGTGGGTCTTCATGCGCACCTGGACCGGCCAGGACGCGGCCGACCTGCGCGACGCCCGTTACTTTCCGCCGCTGGCGCGGGCCGGCGACAAGATCGTGCGCGTGCTGGCCAGCGATCCGGGCGGCCACTTCGAAATCTACAAGGCCTACAGCCTGGCGATCCAGCAGGCGCGCCGCTCCATCCACCTGACCTCCGCCTATTTCGTGCCGGACCAGCAGACGGTGGCCGCGCTGGCGGCCGCGGCCCGGCGCGGGGTGGACGTGCGTATCGTCGTGCCCGGCAAGTCGGACCTGGGCCTGGTGCTGTACGCGGGCCGCGCCACCTACGACGATCTGCTGGCCGCAGGCGTCCACATCCATGCGCTCAAACTGGCTGTGCTGCATGCCAAGACCGCCGTCATCGACGGCAACTGGTCCACGGTGGGATCGACCAACATCGACACCCGCAGCTTCCTGCACAACAGCGAGCTCAACGTGGTGGTGATGGGCGACAGCTTCGGCGCGGAAATGGAAAGCGCGTTCCGGGAAGACTTGAGCGATTCGGCCGAGATCACGCTGCAGGCCTGGCGCGCGCGCCCGCTGGCCGAGCGCCTGCGCGAATGGCTGGCCCGCATCATGGCGTACTGGCTGTGACGGCCTGCGGCACGGCGTTGGCGAAAAAACCACAACTCGGCAACTCTACTGATTATTTGTACAGTACCTGTGGATTCATACAGTAGTTGTGCTATTCTGATGACTCGTTAAACACATCTCCCTACAAAGGAATTGTCATGACAACACTGAATAGCAGCTTTGGTTCCCGTTTTGGTCTGGAGTACGCACCGATGTCCTTCCTGCTTCGCATGGGCAAACGCGAAATGCTGGTGTGCCGTGACTTCCGCAAGCGCTACTACGCCGTCAACCCCGTCATCGAGATGGATACCGGCGTCGAACCTGGCCACCTGGAAGTACTGCTGCTGCGCCGCTGGCTGCTGATCCTGTCGAAAGCGCACTGATGCCGTCCGGCGCCGGCCACTTGCGCTGATCTTTGCGCCGATCTTTGTACTGACGGCAAGCGGGCCAGGTGTATGCCATACAGCTTACGTGTGCACGCTGCTCACACGCTATGATCCGTCTTGGCGACCGCTGCCCGGCTATCGAACACATCCGCCTCGTACCACAGGGTCACGAACAGCACCATGACGACGGGACCGATGAACAGGCCGACGAGCCCCATCGTTTCCACGCCGCCCAGGATGCCGAACAGCACGGCCAGGAAAGGCAAGCGCGTCGCATTGCCTATCATGCCGGGACGGACGAAATGGTCGGCCACGAACAGCACCACCGTGCCCCAGACGGCGACAGCAACGGCCGCCGGTATGCTGCCTTGCACGACCAGTACAGCAGCCGCGCTGACGAAGGCCAGCGGCGCACCGAACGGAATGATGGCCAGGATGCCCGTCACGGCCGCCCACAGCGCCGGCGACGACAGGCCGGCCAGCGCATAGCCTATGCCGATCAGTACGCCCTCGGCCAGGCCCACCAGCACCAGGCCGTTGACGGTGGCACGGATGGCCGTGGGTATCTTGGCTGCGTAGCGGCCCCAGCGCTGCTCGCTGAAGCAATGGCTGCCGATGGCTGTGATCTGGCGCGTCAAGGCCATGCCGTCCTTGTAGAAGAAGAACAGGCACAGCAAGGCCAAACCGAAGTCGACCAGCCGGTGGAAAAAGCCGGCGCCCATGCTCTTGAGCATGTCACCGGCCGTGTGGAAGCTGCCCAGGCCGCTGCCGGACAACAGATGGGACAGGCCATGCGGCTGGCTCAGCGTGGCCTGCCACCAGTCGGCAATGGCTTCGCCGGCAAACGGCAGTCCATGCAGAAAGGCAGGCACGGCGATGCCGTCCGTGTTGGCGCCGGCAATAAAGGCGGCCAGTTGCGGCGCCTGACGCGCGGCCTGGGTCAGGCCCAGCAGCACCGGCAGTACGAACACGCAGGCACAGACCAGTGTCAACAGCAATGCTGCCGGCACGGCCCGGTTACCCATGCGGGCCAGCACGCGGCGGTACAGCGGCCACGTTGCCACGCACAGGATGCCGGCCCACACCAGCGGCAGGAAAAAGCGCTGCATCACGAAGGCGGCCAGCGCGATCAGGGTCAGGGAAAAGCCGGCACTCAATATGTCGCGCTGGGTTTCGGTCATGGATATGCCTCCGGTTAAGATTGAACGAATGGTAAGGGCATTTCCGCCTGCCGCAACCATGGGGACAGAAAATATTTCCATCCCTTACACGCGTCAACCGGCCAGCAAGCGTTCGCATTGCGCACGCAAGAAGTCCCGCAAGTGCAGCACAGCCGGCGTCACCTGGCTGCGGTGCATGCAGACCATGTTCAGCGGCGCCGCCTCGCAAGCGTATTCCGGCAACAGCACTTCCAGCCGGCCGCTGCGGATATCGGCGATCACGTCCAGTTGCGACTTGCAGGCAATGCCCTTGCCCGCCACCGCCCAGCGCCGTACCACGTCCGCATCGTCGGCGCTGCGGTCGCCGCCGACCACCACGGTCACCGGCGCCGCGCCATGCTGGCCGTGGAAGGTCCAACGGTCGTGGATCACGCCGTCAATCGAGAAACGCAGGCAGTTGTGTTCGCGCAGGGCGGCCAGCGTGGCGGGCCGCCCGTGTCGCCGCACGTAATCGGGCGACGCGATCAGCACGCGGCGGTTGAGCGGCGCCAGCGGCAACGCGACCAGGCTGGAATCGTCCAGCTGACCGTAACGCAGGGCCAGGTCCACCGGCTGGCGGTACAGGTCGGCCACCCGGTCGCCTACGCTGAGCTGCAGCACGATGCGCGGATACTGCTGCTGGAATTCGTCGAACCAGCCCAGCACAATGTTGCGCCCGATGTCGGACGGCATGGCGATCTTGAGCGTGCCGGCAAACGTCTCCTGGCCCTGGATCAGCGCCTCATGCCCTTCCTTGAGCAGGCGCAGCGCTTCGCGCGCATGCGCCAGGTAATGCTCTCCCTGCTCCGTCAGCCGCAGCGAGCGCGTGGTGCGGGCGAACAAACGCAGCCCCAACGCCAGTTCCAGCCGCTTGACGCCGGCGCTGGCCAGCGCTGGTGAAATCGCCAGCTCGCGGGCGGCGGCCGACAGGCTGCCGTGGTCCGCCGTGCGCACGAATACCGTCAAATCATCGAGTCGCAGCAATTTTCTTCATTCCTTTGAAAGTATTTCGGCATTCGCCTTCTTTTTCTTCAAGATCAATTGAATGATGATACGCCTGTTCAAGTCAACAGGAGCATTCCATGAAAGCCATCGCCTACCGCCACAACCTCCCCATCACCGATGCCGACGCCTTGCTCGACGTCGAACTGCCCATGCCGCAAGTGCAGGGCCGCGACCTGCTGGTGGAAGTACGTGCCATCTCCGTCAATCCCGTCGATACCAAGATCCGCGCCGGCGTCGCCCCCGCCGCCGGCGAACTGAAAGTGATCGGTTGGGATGCCGCCGGCATCGTCAAGGCCGTCGGGCCGGACGCCACCCTGTTCCGCCCCGGCGACGCCGTCTGGTATGCCGGCTCGCTCACCCGCCCCGGCACCAACAGCGAGCTGCACCTGGTGGACGAGCGCATCGTGGGCCGCAAGCCGGAACGGCTGGACTTTGCCGAAGCGGCCGCCCTGCCCCTGACGGCCATCACGGCCTGGGAACTGCTGTTCGACCGGCTGGGCGTGCCGCGCGGCGCCGGTCCGGGCGGACAATCGCTGCTGGTGGTGGGAGCGGCTGGCGGCGTCGGTTCCATCCTCGTACAGCTGGCGCGCCAGCTGACGGGACTGACCGTGATCGGCACTGCTTCGCGTCCCGACACGGCCCGGTGGGTGAGCGGGCTGGGCGCCCATCACGTGCTCGACCACACCAAACCGCTGGACGGTGAACTGGCCCGCCTCGGCTTGCCGCCCGTGACCTATGTCGCCAGCCTGAACCAGACGGAGCGGCACTGGAACGCCATCGCCGAACTGGTGGCGCCCCAGGGCAAGGTGGCGCTGATCGACGACCCGGCGGCCATCGACGTGCGCCTGCTCAAGCGCAAGAGCGTGTCGCTGCACTGGGAATTCATGTTCACCCGTTCCATGTTCGGCACGGCCGACATGCAGCAACAGCACCAGTTGCTGAACGACGTGGCGCAGCTGGTCGACACGGGCCTCATCAAGACCACGCTGTCCGAGCGCTACGGCAAGATCAACGCGGCCAATCTGAAGCGGGCCCACGCGCTGATCGAAAGCCAGCGCGCCATGGGCAAGATTGTGCTGGAAGGGTTCTGACGGCAGCGGCCGGCCCGGCCGCGCCCGCTACACGCCGGGCAGCGGCCCGCAGGCGGCCAGTTCGCGCGCCCGCATGTCGCGCAGCAGCGCCAGCACGGTGTTGTCATGGGTGGCCAGTTCGGCCTGCAGCACGCCGGCCATTTCATACGATGCGGCGATGATGCGCAGGAATTCGTCCTGCCTGCGCCGCAGGCGGGACGACGTGTAGCCCAGCTGCTCGAACATGGCGCCTATCTCCAGGCAGCAGTCGCGCAGTTCCCACAGCGTCTTGCGGGTGGACTCCACCTCGTCCGTCATGCCCTTGTCCATATCCAGCATTTCCAGGCGCGCCGCGCTGTCGGCCGCTATCCGGCGCACGGTATCGAGCCAGTGCTGGAACTTGGCGGCGACCCGCCGCATGCGCACTATCTTCCTTTGCAACATGCGGCAGTAGTGCCAGCACAGCCAGAACACGGGCAGCCGCGCCATGCACTGGGGCAGGCCCATGGCACGCAGTTGCTGTTCCAGGCTGCGCACGCTGGCCAGCAGGCGCTGTATGGTGACGCGGACGGGCACGGTAGACATGATGCGTCGCTCCGGGATGAGGATCCACGCTACAGTAGCAAAAGCGGGGACGGCCATCATGCGTGACGCGCAGGGAATTTGATCCACCTTAAAGAGACGCGCAAAGGCAGGACGCCCGGTGCGCATGGCGCCACAACCGAAGGCGGCGACGGCAGGCGCACCGTCCCCGCCGCATGGGATTTACTTCGCGCCGGCGCCGTCGCCCTTGCGCAGCATGGCCTTAATGCCGCGCAAGCCCTGGCGGATGCGGGCCTCGTTCTCGATCAGGGCGAAGCGTACATAATCGTCGCCGTATTCGCCGAAACCGATGCCGGGCGACACACACACCTTGGCTTCGGCCAGCAGCAGCTTGGCAAACTCCAGCGAACCGAGGTGCCGGTACGCTTCCGGTATCCGGGCCCAGATGTACATGGACGCCTTCGGCTTGTCCACCGCCCAGCCCGCCTCATTCAAGCCCTTGTGCAGCACGTCGCGCCGCCGCTGATACTGGGCCACGATTTCGCTCACGCAGCTCTGGTCGCCTTCCAGCGCGGCGATGGCCGCCACCTGCACCGGCGTGAAGCTGCCGTAATCGTGGTAGCTCTTGATGCGCGCCAGTGCCGCCACCAGTTCCTTGTTGCCCACCATGAAGCCAATACGCCAGCCCGCCATGTTGTAGCTCTTGGACATGGTGAAAAATTCCACCGCCACATCGCGCGCGCCGGGCACCTGCATGATGGACGGCGCCTTCCAGCCATCGAAGGCGATGTCGGCATAAGCCAGGTCATGCACCACCAGGATGTTGTGCTGGCGCGCCAGCGCCACCACGCGCTCGAAAAATTCCAGCTCCACGCATTCGGCCGTGGGGTTGGACGGGAAGCCCAGCACCATCATCTTGGGCTTGGGATAGCTTTCGCGGATGGCCCGTTCCAGCTCGGCAAAAAAGTCCACGCCCGGCGTCATGCGCACGGAGCGGATGTCGGCCCCCGCGATCACGGCGCCCCAGATGTGGATGGGGTAGCTGGGGTTGGGCACCAGCACCGTGTCGCCCCGGTCCAGCGTGGCGAGCATCAGGTGCGCCAGGCCTTCCTTGGAACCGATGGTGACGATGGCTTCCGAATCGGGATCGAACTCGACGTCGTAGCGTGTCTTGTACCACTTGGTGATGGCGCGCCGCAGCCGCGGTATGCCCTTGGAGGCGGAATAGCCGTGCGTGTCGGGCCGCTGCACGGTCTCGACCAGTTTGTTGACGATATGGGCTGGTGTGGCGCCGTCCGGATTACCCATCGACATGTCGATGATATCTTCGCCGCGCCGGCGGGCGGCCAGCTTCAGTTCGGCGGTGACGTTGAAAACGTAGGGCGGCAGGCGGTCGATGCGCGCAAAGCTGCGCACAGGAGGTGTGGTAGTCATGAATGTCTTTACGTAAGCGCCCGGAACCGTCCGAGCGACGTTGGCACATGCGTGTGCCTGCAGCCATACTAGCCGAAAGAAATGCGCGCTGACAAGCCCCCCGCGCACATTTCAAACTGCTGCCCGCCACGGCGCCCGCTACGACGTGATGGCGAACAGCTCCAGCTTGAGCGACTTTAAATTGACTGGCGCGTAGATGGCGATCGCTTGCGCCTTGAGCATGTTCTCGTACAGCGCACCCTTGTTCTCGATGGAAAAATAAAAGGTGTTGGGCCGCACCGGCACTTCCGGCGGCACCTGTGCCATGTGCATCAGTTCCACGCCGGGCAAGGCGAACAGGATGGTGCGCTCCACATCGTCCGGCGCGCCCACCTTGAGCAGGCGCGGCACGGCCGCCACCAGTTCCAGCGGCGGCATGTCGGCATGCACGGCCAGGCACAGCGCGGTCTGGTCATTGATACGGGCCGCGTCCAGCTTGCCCTTATGGTGGGTAGGTTTGGCCTCGTCCAATTCGAGCGCGATGGTGAAGTAGCGCGACGAAATCACCGTGTCCACCAGGTCGCGGATGATGGCGTCCAGCCGCGCGAAACCGGGCGCGGGGTCGGCGTGCTCGTAGGCCGGCAGGTCGGCCAGCGCGTATTTCTGCGAGAACGTCATCAGGCCGCCGGCCAGCATCATGAGCCGGTCGAACAGCAGCTCCGGATGGTGCTGGCGGTATTGCGCGCTATGGGTCAGGCCGGCGCCGGCCGTGCTGATGGTAGTCAGCATCCAGAACGAGGAAATGTCGCCGCTGTGGATTTCGAACACGTTCTTGCTGGTCTGGCGGTGCCGGCTGTAAAGCGACTCTATCTTCACGTTCAACTTGCCCAGCAGCTTGTCGACCTGCCGCTGCAGCAGTGGCGCGGCGCCCACCGTCACGCTGGGCGGCAGATAGGCCGGGTCGAGCTCGAAGCCGCCGTCGGCCAGCCGCCGCACCCGCGCCACGGGAACGCAGACGCAGGCGTTGCGCGGTTCGAGCTCCGACAGCAGGCGCACGCGCGGACGCAGATAGCTGACGGCGATGCTGACGGCGCCCGTGTACAGGTCCGGCGTTTCGCGGTCGACCTGGCTGTAGCGGGCGCCGTCGGCTTCCCCGTGCGCCAAGTTGGCGCCGTCAGCCGTGAACTGCGGCAGCGCCGCGTAAAACAGGCAGCTTTGCGTGTCGGGCGGCAGCTTGGACAGGTCCACCGTGGGCGGCAGCGCATCCGAACCGGGGGCCTCGTACAGCTCGCCGTCAGGAAAGATCAGCGACATGACGTCGGCCGTCAGGCGGTTGTTGGCCAGGCCATCGTCGTCCCACTGCAAGGCGCGCACGCCCCACAGGTGGGGATTGATGGCGGCCGCCGTGCGCTGCAGGCGCACCTCGTGATAGCGGTCCAGTTGCTGCAACTGTTGCGGCCCCAGGGTCAACCCTTCGGACCACAGCACTTTCGATGGCAGGCTCATCTTGTTCTCCGTGGGAAGTCGTGTGGTGCAAGCATGCAATGGCCAGCGCCGCCGGCCTTGATGCACCTCAGGAAATGGATGGGGCCGGCGCAGCCCGGCATCCATCCGCAGCGGCCAGCCATGATTTGCCGTTTACTTGAGCAATTCCATACGGCAACGTACTTTCCCCAGGGGAAAATAGATGAGATAATAACGACCGTAACAGCGGACCGCCCCGGCGCCGTTTGCGCCCCGCACGGCAGGTCGTTGCCGACGCATGAGAAAGTCCCATGAACAGCGCAGCCATCACACAAGAACTCTTGGATCAACAATTAAAGACCTGCGGTTGGCACATGGCCGCCACGCTCGGGCTGGGCGTACTCGCCGTGCCGCTGGCCCTGTTCGGCCAGGACAGCCTGGAGCGGGCCCGCCCCTTCTTTCCCGTGATCGACCAGAATTACGGCAGCTGGCAGGCCGGCTACCTGCTGGCCCTGCTCGTGCTGGGCCTGGTGTGGGCCGTCGCCATGCGGCAAGAGATCAACCATTTCCAGACCTGCCTGCACAATCTGCGCACCCAGCGCCGCATCGACGAGCACAAGCAGCTGCGCGCGCGGCAGGCCGAAGAAGCCCGCCTCGCGCGCCAAGCGGCACGGGCCGAACAAACGGCCCCGCCCCTGTTCCGGCCCAACGCGCGCAGCACCAAGTTCGATTACTGACCGCTGCCGCCGTGCGGACGCGCGCGCCCTGCCGCGCGGCAGCATGCCGCCCGCACTTGCCTGGAACTAGCCACCATCAGCTGCCGGGATCGCCATGGCAGCGGCACGCGCGCCCTATGCCTGCCGCCGCTCAGGGCGTACTGAGGTTGGAATGGTTCTTCTCGCGGTCAAAATTAAGGAATTTGAGCACCACGTCCGTCACGTTGCGGTCGTAGTCCGAGCGCGCCGTGCGCTCTTCCTCGAACCAGCGGCGCTGCTCGCCGGCCGTGGCCGGCGACCGTCCCTCGTAGGGCGAAACAAATGGGGTCAACTGGTTGGAACGGACGGTCTGGCTGGCGAACTCGGCCCTCAACTGCGTGCACAGCCGGTAGTCGGACTTGATGCTGATGTGATAGCGGGGCGACTTCTTGATGCCTATCCCGCCGGCAGTGTCGGAAATAAAGCCCTTCTCGACCGCCTCCGTGATCTGCTTCTGCTCCAGGTCGCTGCGCGCCGACCAGATCCCATCCGGAATCTGTACGTAGCACTTGTCCCTGAGTCCACCAATCTGTATGAAATGCGCCATGCGTTTCTCCTTGCGCCGCGTCGCGGCGTGCTGTTTGTGAGAGGAAAGGACGGACTTCGATTGCTGACCAGCTGTTGCGGATGGAGTGCGCGGGCGTTAGCCGGCTGGCAGCCATGATGGCATGGGACAGGCGCCGCTGTGCCCGTTGTGCACGCAAACCCAATGCCGATTATAGAACCGGCGGCAAGCTGAGTCTGCCAGACGACAGGATAGTTGGATGATATTGAATGGCAGTGTTGTTTTTTTAAAATGACTACATTTTCGCTACGGCAATTCGCGGCGCAAAAGCAAGGTAGCCATTGCCGTCACCATTTGTGGGCCAGGCTGACGGCAAGCCATGGCCGGGCCCCTGCCCGTCAGCCCGGCCGTTGCACCGACGTGTCGCCGCTCAAGGCAAACGGCACCGCCCTGGCCCACCGATTGGAGGACAGGGAAAACGTCAGCGCCCGCACCTGGTGATACCAGCCGGCCGGCACATACAGCATGTCGCCCGGATGGACGATGCATTCGATCATCGCCGCCTGGCGCGCCAGGGGGAATTTGTCGTAGTCCGGCGCCTCGGGATCGAACGGCGAGCCGAACAGGATGGCGTTCGCTTCGCTGGGATAAAGGAATGCGTCGTGATGGGGCGGCGCCAGGAAGATCCGCTTGCTGCCCCAGATCTGGGCGAAGATATTGTCGTCGTAGTCGCAATGGAGCGGTGTCACCGTGCCGGCCGGGCCCAGCCAGAAGCGCGGCGGTCCCATCTTGCGGAAATACGTGGGCCAATGGCACATGCTGTTCAGTTCGCGCAATTCCAGATTGCCCAGGTAGGGCGGCAAGCCTTCCGTGGTGGCGGCGGCCAGGTCCAGGTAGGCCCGCAGCGACATGTCCTGCATGGCGCGGTCCGGCGCGAACGCCGTGTTGATGTAGTCGCCCACCCGCGCCCGCACGGGCACGTGGCCGTAGCGTTCGCGCAGCACTTCTTGCGTGAGGGTGGTCAGCGGCCAGCGGTTGACGAGGCCCGAGATCAGGAACGGCAAGCCCTGCTCCGCCTGCGCCCGGAAGGCGGCCGCGTTGAGCGGCCCCATGCGCGGCACGGCCGACGGCGTGGGAATGGCGCGTGCGGCGCGCTTGATCGCCTCGCGCATCGCGGCGATCGAGCTCACGCCCCGCACCTGGGCATCCCTTTGCTCCAGCGCTTGCTTTCTGGCCATGGCCGCTTCGGGCGACGCGGTTTCGAATGCGGACCTGGGTGGCGGCAGGCGCCGCACCGCACGCTCCTGCGGCGGCGCCGGCTCAGGCGCCGCTGTTTTGTTTTCCTCGGACATATACCTTCGCTATCTTCTCTAGACTTCCATGTGCTGCGCCCGCCGCGCATGCGCCACCTCGGCGTCGCTGTTCCCGGCGGGATATTGCGGATGACCGCACAGTATACAAGCACCGCCACGCAGCAGTACCGCGCTCGCCTAACGGCGCCATGCTTAGGCAATGGGTCAACCTATTTACTTATAATTTTTGACAAAAATCCATAAAAAACTTATACTTATACTTATAATTAGCCCCATGAACAAGATTAACTGGTCAAACAAGGCACTCAAGCAGCTGCGCAAGCTGAACAAGCCGGACCAGAACACGATCTGGGATGCGGTCGGTGAGCTGGGCACCATGCCCAGCAGCCGCAACGTGAAGGCGCTGGCGAACCACGAACATCAATATCGCCTGCGCGTAGGAAATTACCGAGTGCTCTTTGACTTCGACGGGACGCTGCACATTATACAAATCGAAGAAGTGAGGAAACGCGATGAACGCACCTACTAACATTCAAATCCTGAACGGGCCGGATGGCCGGCCCGCCTTCGTTGTCATTCCCTACGACGACTATATCCGTGACCACAAGGAAAACAGCGACTACACGCCGCATGAAGTGGTCGGCCTCATGGTCAAGAACGATTGGACACCTGTGCGTGCGTGGCGCGAACATTTTGGCCTGACGCAACAGCAGATGGCCGAACGCATGGGCATTACCCAGCCCGCCTATGCCCAGCAGGAAGTGGGCAAGAAGCCACGCAAGGCCAGCCGCGAGAAGATCGCCGCTGCGCTTGGCAT